>DASTSH010000165.1:0-4035 GCA_035760785.1 Gemmatimonadaceae bacterium
GGACGTGACCGTGGGGCGGCGCCTTCGGCGCTCGCCCCGCACCACGATGCGAAGGGGGGCGGCGCAGTCGCGCCGCCCCCCTCGCTGCCTCTCCCGAGTCCCGAGTCCCGCCTCACTGACTGTCCGGCTTTACCAGACTCGACGACGGCGGCGTCACCGGCCGGCGCGGCTCGTGGCGGATGCGCTCGATCTCCCGCTTCAGCCGCTGCGAGTCCTGCGGGGTGAGCGAGTCGCGCGCGGTGCTGTCCGTCGCGGTCCCCCCCGCGCGCTCCGCGGCGGTGCGGTCCTTGTGCACGCGGATGCCGCGCGACGGCGCGGACGAGCGAGCGGTGTCGCTCCCGGTGTCCGACGCGGCGGCCGCGGTGGAGTCGGCCGGCGCGACGGGTGCCGCGGCGGCGGCCGCCGATGCGGCGCTCGTGTCCGGCGTCGCGGTCGCCGCCTGTGCGCCGGAGTCGGGCGCCGCGCTCGCGCTGTCGCCGGCGTCGCGCCGCCGGGAGGAGCACGCCGCGAGCACGCCGAGCACCAGCGCGGCGAGTGCGCCCGCCGCGAGCCATCGCGCGGTCCGTGACCGCTTCTGTCGTTCCGTCATTGCATCATCCTCCTCGCTGGTCGATTCCGCCTGCATCGCCGCACGACTCGACGCCGGTTCGCCGCAACGGCCGTACCCGACGTATCATACCCCAACGCGCCGGCCGCGACACTCCCTGGCGCCGGCACGGCCCGGCCGCGTGTCCACCCGAACCGAGGAGCCTCGACGGTGCCCGAGCCCCTGTCCACGGCGGTCTTCCTCGCGATCTCGGGCGTGCTCCTCGCCACGAGCGTGCTGTTCGGGCGCGCCTCGCAGCGGCTCGCGGTGCCGGTGGTGCTCATCTTCCTCGGCGTCGGCATGGCGGCGGGCTCCGAAGGGATCGGCGGGATCGCGTTCTCCAACTACGCGCTCGCGTTCCGGCTCGGCACGATCGCGCTCGTGTTCATCCTGTTCGACGGAGGGCTGAACACCCCCATCGGCGCCCTGCGCGCCGCGATCCGCCCCGCGGGGCTGCTCGCCACCGCCGGCGTGGCGGGGACGGCGGGGCTGGTCGCCGCCGCGGCGTACGCGCTCGGCTTCTCGTGGCCGCACGCGCTGCTCCTCGGCGCGATCGTCTCCTCCACCGATGCCGCCGCGGTGTTCTCCGTGCTGCGCGGGAGCGGCATCAGCCTGAAGCGGCGCGTGGGCACCACGCTCGAGGTGGAGTCGGGGCTCAACGATCCGCTCGCCGTGATCCTCACCATGGCGCTCACCCAGCACCTGCTCGCGCAGGGGAGCGAGCTCGGCTGGATGCTCGTGCTCGAGGTCGCGCGCGAGTTCGTGGTGGGCGCGGTCGTGGGCGCGGCGATCGGCTTCGGCGGCCGGCTGCTGCTCGTTCGCGTCCGCCTCCCCAGCGGCGGGCTGTACGCCGTGCTCACCCTCGCGCTCGCGATGCTCTCCTTCGCCCTGCCGACGCTCCTCCACGGCAGCGGCTTCCTCGGCGTGTACGTGGCCGCGGTGATCCTCGGCAACGGGCCGCTCCCGTACCGCCCCGGGCTGCTTCGCGTGCACGACGCGCTCGCGTGGCTGAGCCAGATCGAGATGTTCCTCGTCCTCGGCCTGCTCGTGTACCCGTCGCGCCTGATACAGGTGGCCGGGGTGGGGCTCCTGCTCGCGCTCTTCCTCTGCCTGATCGCCCGCCCGCTCGTGGTGGCGCTCTGCCTCGTCCCCTTCCGCTACTCCTCGCGCGAGATCGCGTACGTGGGGTGGGTGGGGCTGCGCGGCGCCGTGCCGATCATCCTGGCCATCTATCCCGTGCTCGCGCACGCGCCGGGCGCGACGCGGGTGTTCGACATCGTGTTCTTCATCGTGGTGGTGAACGCCATCGTTCCCGGCATCACCGTGCCGTGGGTGACCCGGCGGCTCGGGCTGGAAGCCGACGAGCCGCCGAGCCCCCCAGCAGTGATGGAGATCGAGTCGCGGCAGCCACTCTCCGGCGCGCTCCTCTCCTTCCACATCGACGAGGCGCTGGCGGTGACCGGCGTGCCGCTGAGCGAGCTCCCGTTCCCCGAGGGAGCCGCCGCCACGATCGTGATCCGTGGGCGCGAGCTGCTCGCCCCGAAGGGGCACACGACTCTCGAGGCGGGCGATCACGTCTACATCGTGACGCGCCCGGAGGACGAGCCCTTCATCCGCCTGATGTTCGGCCGGCCGGAGGAAGAGTAGCGCGCTGGAGGAAATGCTGCCGGGGCGCCGCTCCGGCGCGGCCCGCTTCGTGCTCATCTTCAGGGCATGTCGTCTCGTGGTCTGACCAGGGAGGAGGCTCGCGCTGTCCTCGTGGCTCGCTTTGGGCACGATGACTTCCAGGAAGGGCAGTGGGAGTCGATCCGGCCCCTTCTCGAGGGGAAGGATGCCCTCGTCGTGATGCCGACGGGGAGCGGCAAGTCCATCGTCTATCAGCTTCCCGCGTTGCTTCTCCCAGGGCTCACCGTGGTGGTGAGCCCTCTCATTGCCCTCATGAAAGACCAGCAGGACAAGTTGAGCGCGCAGGGGGTGGATGCGCTGGCGATGCACTCGCACCTCTCCACCATCGAGGCGCGGGAGACGCAGGCGGCGGTGGAGCAGGGGGAGGGGGAGATCCTCTATCTCACCCCCGAGCGCTTCAAGGATCGCGAGTTCTTCGAGTCGCTGCTCACGCGGTCGGTCAGTCTGTTCGTGGTGGACGAGGCGCACTGCGTGAGCCAGTGGGGGCACGACTTCCGTCCGGACTACCTGGTGCTCGGCTCCATCGCGCAGCGCCTCGGGCGTCCGCCGATCCTGGCGCTCACCGCCACCGCCACCGACGAGGTGCGCGCGGACATCGTGCGGCAGCTCGGGATGCGCGAGCCGCACGTGACGATCACCGGCTTCGCGCGCCCGAACCTGCGCTTCGAGGTGCGGCGGACGGTGAACGCCGTGGTGAAGGACGAGGAGCTGGACCACCTGCTCGCCGAGACGCCGGGGACGGGGATCATCTACGTGGCCACGGTGCGCGAGGCGGAACGGCTCCACGCCGCGCTGCGCGAGCACTATCCGGTGGGTCTGTATCACGGCAAGATGCCCTCCGCCGAGCGAAAGGCATCGCAGGACGCGTTCATGGCGGATGAGCTCAAGGCGATGGTGGCGACGAACGCGTTCGGGCTGGGGATCGACAAGCCGGACATCCGCTTCATCATCCACTACCACTTCCCCGGCTCGATCGAGGCGTACTACCAGGAGGCGGGGCGCGCGGGACGCGACGGGCTCCCGGCGGTGTGCACGCTGCTCTACCGCGTGGAGGACCGCCGCATCCAGTCGTACTTCCTCGGCGGCAAGTACCCCGAGGTGCAGGAGGCGGCGCGCGTGGCGCTGGTGCTCGAGCAGTACCCGATGTACACGCCGGTGCCGCTCACGGAGCTGGCCAACCGCTCGGACGTGCCGTCGCGCAAGGCGCGGATCAGTCTCATCCTGCTGAAGCGGCACGGGCTGGTGCGCGAGCACCGCGGAGGGAGCTGGGAGCGGCTGGCGGACGATCTGACGGCGGTGGACCTGAGCGCGGACCTGCACTCGTACGAGGAGCGGCGCGAGCGCGACCGGCGGAAGCTGGACGCGATGATCGAGTACTGCCAGACGCTCCGCTGCCGGACGCGCTACATCCTGGAGTACTTCGGCGAGGAGGTGACGCCCGATTGGCGCTGCCATCACTGCGACGCGTGCGAGCTGATGGACGGGTGGGAGGCGCCGCCGCGCCGGCGGCACGCCGCGAGCCGCCTCTCGTCGCGCGCCACATCACCCGCCCCCACGCCGCGCGTGCGCCGGCGCACGGCGACCGCTCCGCCCACCGCCAGCCCCACTCCGGCCCCGCCGGCACCAGCGGTCCGGCGGCGACGGGCGGCGCAGAACGAAGGGCGCGACTGAGCCAGCGGGTGCGGCGCGCACAGTCGCTGGGCTCCGTGTGGTGGCGAGGCGCGCGGCGGGCGGGACTCCGTGGACTGGCGCCGGCCGTGGCT
>DASTSH010000166.1:0-8653 GCA_035760785.1 Gemmatimonadaceae bacterium
GGTGCCCACGGAGCCGGTGGTGTCGAGCGTGATGGCGGTGCCGCCCACGGCCACGCCGGGGTTGAACGTGAGATACTGCTCGCCGGAGAGCTGCTTGTAGAACTCGTCGAGCACGCGGGAGGTCTCGAAGATCGCGCCCGCACCCACGCTCTCGGTGAAGATCTGCGACGAGTGCGCCGGCGTGCCGGTGGTGCGCAGCGTCCACCCGATGTCCCCGCGCCGCGAGATCACGACGGTGCGCGGATCACCCGCTCCGTCCTCGAACCCGATCGCGGCGGCGGCCCCCTTCGAGGCCTCGACGAGCGTGCGGCGCGCCTCGGTCAACGGCGTGCCGGAATCCTCCTCGTCGCCGTCGTACACCACCACCACGTTCAGCTTGTCGAGCGCGCCGGCATCCTTCAGCGCGCGGAGCGCGTACACGATGATGACGTCGCCACCCTTCATGTCGATCACGCCCGGGCCGCGCGCGGTGGAGTCGTCCAGCCGCTCGAACTTCTGGAAGGGACTCGACGGTTCGAACACGGTGTCGAGATGCCCGATGAGCACGATCTTCGGCCCTGGACCGGGGTGCTCGGCCACGAGATGCCCCGCCCGGTGGAACGGAGTCCCGTCCACCCACCGCGTGCGGAAGCCGAGGGAGTCGAGCTGGGCGCGCAGCACGTCCCCCACCTGGCGCACGCCGGCGAAGTTCATGGTGCCGCTGTTGATGTTCACCAGCCGCTCGAGGAGCGCGAGCGCCTCACGATTGTGCGAGTCCACGGCGCGCACAATGTGGTGCTCGGTGGCGGAGAGCGACCCGCCGCGCTGGGCGTCGGCGCGGCTGGGCGCCGCGAGGAGAGCGCCCGCGAAGAGGGGCGCGACGATGGCGGTGCCACGGCTGAGTATGCGCATGCGGGTAAGCTAACCGCGGGCGCGCCGTCGTCGAGCACCCCTGGAGCCGTCGTTCGCCGGCCGTTTCCCAGCCGGCGAACGCTCGGCGGCGCACGCGGTCAGGACTGCGTCGCCCGCTCCCCCGCCGCCGAGCCACGGCGCCCTTCACCCCAACCGGCCATCGCCACCACCACGCCGAGCGCTAGCGCCACTCCCAGCGCGGTGGACGCCCCCGCGGTTCCCGGCTTGACCGTCATGATGAACACGACGCCGACGCCGATCGCCGCTCGGATCGTCGCCGATGCGCGCAGCATCGGATCGTGGAGTCGGCGGCGGAGCGCCCCGGAAACCGGACCGTCCGCGGCGGGGAGCTCCTTCCTGATCGCATCGACCCGGCGGCGACTCACCGCGGCGCCGAGGATCCCCATGAGGACGAGCCCGAGCAGTCCGAGCGCGATCCAGGCGTGGTGTCCCCAGCGCGTCATGGCCATGTAGATACCGGTGGCGAGGATGGTGAATGCGCCCGGCCCTTCCACGAACCGGTTCGCACCCAACAGCCTCACCCACTCGCGAAGCTGCGCGACGCTGCTCGCGCGCCGAACGTTGGCGAGGGCGGCCTGCTCGAGGCCGACGCCGGCGAAGAGCGCGAGCGCGCCGACGATGTGCAGGAACAGGACAACAGAGTACACGAACACGGCACCCTCCGATCGATCGAGTCTGGTCACGTGGCGGCCGGACGTCCCGCGCCACGAAACCATGACGGAACGGCCGGCCGGACTGTGACATCGGGGGGTGCGACCCGCCTCGTCGCTACCGCGCCACCTCCCTCAGCGATGACTCGGCGTCTTCTGGAACAGCGGGAGGTACTGCCCGTACCCCTCCGCCTCGAGGCTGTCCACGGGGATGAAGCGGAGCGATGCGGAGTTCATGCAGTAGCGCTTCCCCGTTGGGGGCGGCCCATCGTCGAACAGGTGGCCGAGGTGGGAGTCGCCGTGCACCGAGCGCACTTCCGTGCGCTTCATGAACAGCGACCGGTCCTCGTCGTAGCGCACGTTCTTCGGCTCCAGCGGCTTGGTGAAGCTGGGCCACCCGGTGCCGGAGTCGAACTTGTCGAGGGAGCTGAAGAGCGGCTCCCCCGAGACGATGTCCACGTAGATCCCGGGCTCGTGGTTGTTCCAGTACGGATTGTCGAAGGGGCGCTCGGTCCCCTCCTTCTGCGTCACCTCGTACTGGAGCGGCGTCAGTTTCCGCCGCAGCTCGGCGTCGTTCGGCTTCTCGTACGTCACGCGCTTCACCTCCTTCGATGAACCCTGCGCGATCGCGCCTCCCGCCATGAGGGCGAGGGCCACGGGGACGGCGAGGGCTACCAGCGTTGTCCAGCGATTCGACGTTGCGGTCATCGCACACGCTCCTCCAGTCGTACCACGCGGCGGATACGGGCTCGGCCGAGCCGCACGCCGCCGCGCGGAGCGTCCGTCGGCGGAAGCCGCCGACGGACGAGCGTCTATCGTTACTACCCGGAATCGGGTGAAAAAGTGCCCCGCGCCCCCACCGTTTCACGCACGGCGCCACGCGGCGCGGCACGGCCGGTGCGCTCCCCCGCCCCTTCCTTCGCACCGGCGATCTCCGGTGCGCGAGAGCGCGAAATTCGCGCGGGAACGCGCGGGAGGATTCTCCATGTCGAGCGCAGCGAGCGGGACGGTCGTCGTCATCACCGGGGCGTCGAGCGGGATCGGCCGTGCCACGGCGCTCGCGTTCGCCGAGCGTGGAGCGTCCGTGGTGCTGGCATCGCGGAACGCGAGGGCGTTGGAGGAGGCCGCGCGCGAATGCCGCGACCGCGGTGCGCGAGCGATCGCCGTCCCCACGGACGTGACCGACGCCGCCGCGGTGGATGCGCTCGCGCGCCGCACGCTCGAGGAGTTCGGCCGCTTCGACGTGTGGGTGAACGACGCGGCGGTCGGAGTGTTCGCGCGCTTCGAGGACACGCCCGCCGACGTGTGGCGCCAGGTCGTGGAGACGAACCTCTTCGGCTACGTGCACGGGGCGCGCGTCGCGCTCGCGCACTTCCGCGCGCGCGGGCGCGGCGTGCTCGTGAACCTCGACTCGCTCAACGCCTCGGCGCCGCAGCCGTACACGAGCGCGTACGTGGTGAGCAAGTACGCCGTGCGCGGCCTCTCCGAGTCGCTCCGCATGGAGCTCTCGCTCGACCACGCCGACGACATTCACGTCTGCAACGTGATGCCGGCCACGATCGACACGCCGTTCTTCCAGCACGCGGCGAACTACACCGGGCGCGCGGTGCGGGCGATGCCGCCGGTGTACCCGCCGGAACAGGTGGCACGCACCATCGTCCACCTGGTGGAGCACCCCCGGCGCGAGGTGATCGTCGGCGGTGCCGGCCGAGTGTTCGCCGCCGAGCACGCGCTGGCGCCGGCGCTCTACGAGCGGATGGGCGCCCGGTTGGTGGATCGGATGCAACTCCAGGATCGCCCCGCGCCGCCCACCGAGGGGATCGTGTTCGCGCCTCCCGCGGATGGCGGGAGCGTGCACGGGGGGTGGCTGTCCAGGAGGACGCTCGTCATGCGGCGAGCCGCGTTGGTGGGGATCGGCGCGCTCGTTGCCCTCCCGGCGCTCGTGCGCTGGCGGCGCCGGGCGCGCGCCATCGCGTAGCGGCGCGGATGGCGCGGTGGCCGCGTCAGCGTCGAGCGATGCGATGCCCGCCGCGCCCTAATCGCCTTCATCGTACATCGGCGCCCCCAGGCCGCGCGCGACCGGCCGCGCCGCGAGAAGGGCGGCGAGGAGCGCGGCCGCGATCGCGCAGACGGCGCCGCCGATGAAGGGCGCGGCTCCCCCGCCCCACGCCGTCAGTGCTCCCGACAACGGGGCGCCGATGGCGAGCGCGAGATCCCAGAACGAGGTGAACGCCCCGAGCGTCGCCCCGCGATGCGAGGCCGGCACGGCGTTCACGGCGACGAGAGCGAGTGCCGGGTAGGCGAGCGCGAACCCCGCGCCGATCGCGAGCGCCCCGCCCAGCGCCAGCCATGGCGCGTTCGCCGACGCGAACAGGAGCAACCCGGACGCCTCGACCATCGCCCCGCCGATCGCCACCGGGATCGACCCCAGGCGGTCCGGCAGTCCGGCGCCCAGCCAACGCACGAGGAGGAAGGCGATCCCGAAGGCGACGAGCGGGCGCGCGCCGCCGCCCCACCCTCGCGCCGCGAAATGCAGCGCCGCGAAGGTGCTGAGCGCCGCGTACCCGAGCGCGGCGAGCGCGAACGTCACGCCCGGGCGAAGCACGGCGCGCGGGATGAGCGGCACCGATTC
The DNA here is from genome assembly GCA_035760785.1 of Gemmatimonadaceae bacterium. Classification (GTDB taxonomy): domain Bacteria; phylum Gemmatimonadota; class Gemmatimonadetes; order Gemmatimonadales; family Gemmatimonadaceae; genus JADGGM01. The sequence goes on from DASTSH010000166.1 coordinate 4,195, forward strand.
GTCGGCACGAACCGCGACGCGCACGGGACGGAGCGAGAGCGCGCTCGCCGCGCTCATGGCGGACAACACCATACCGCCGATCGCCACTGCCGCGAGGCCGCCGTGGTGCGCGAGCATCTCGCCGACGAGCGGACCGACCGTGTACCCGCCCCACAGCGCCAGGCCGAAGAGCGCGATCGCTCTGCCGCGACGCTCGGCGGAGGTGAGCGCGAGCACCCACGCGCCGCCGGACGTGAAGACGAACGCCTCCCCGAGCCCCGTGACCATGCGCGCCGCGCCGAGCCACGCCACCCAGCGCGGCAGCAGATACGGCACGTGGGCGATGGCCAGACACACCGCGCCCAACACCAGGATCAGGCGATAGCCGCGCCGCTCCGCCCACGCGGCGCCCAACGGGCGCAGCAGGACCGCGACCATGGCCTGCGCGCCCATGATCAGGCCCACGGTGGTGTCGCCCGCGCCGAGCGCGTGCGTGAGGTGCACCGGCAGCACCGTGAGCACGATGCCCATGGCGGTGTAGGCGAAACCCACGGACCACATGAGACGGGCCATCGGCCCGCCGATTCGCGTACGCACTGCCGTCCAACGCTCGGACACGGTCACCTCACGGAATGGTTCCCGAAGCATCACCACCCGTATCCGATTAGTCCAACGCATTGTTTGCATGCAGTGCATGCGATACGTTCATTCATCCCCGCACCCCGACCCGGCAATGCACCTCGAAGTCCGCCACCTCAAGCTCGCCATCGCCATCGCCGATACCGGCAGCGTCACGCGCGCCGCGAACCGGCTCCATCTCACCCAGTCGGCGCTGAGTCACCAGCTCAAGGACATCGAGGATCGACTCGGTACGAAGCTCTTCCTTCGCGTTCACCGCCGGATGGTGCTCACGGGCGCGGGGGAGCGCCTGCTCGCCTCGGCGCAGCGCGTGCTCGGCGAGCTGACGCAGGCCGAGGCCGATCTCACCACCGCGGGAAGAGATCAGACCAACGGACTCCTTCGCGTGACGACGGAGTGCTACACCTGCTACCACTGGCTCCCCGGCGTGCTGCCCGGCTTTCGAGATCGCTGGCCGCAGGTCGAGGTGCGCATCGTTCCGGAGGTCACGCAGCGCCCGCTCGCGGCGCTGCTCGAAGGCAACGTGGATGTCGCGATCGTGAGTCGATGCCCGGAGAACCGGCGGATCACCTACACGCCGCTGTTCTCGGACGAGATGGTGATCGCGGTCGCGCCATCGCACCCGCTCGCGTCCAGAGGGTACGTCCGCCCGACGGATCTCGCGAAGGAGCACCTGATCCTGAACGACGCGCTCGACCGGAAGCTCTTCGTGCTCGAGCACGTGCTGCGCCCGGCGGGAGTGATGCCGGCGCGCGTCTCGCGCGTGCCGTTCACCGAGGCGATCGTCGAGCTCGTGAAGGGCGCCCTCGGCGTCACGGTGATCGCGCGCTGGGCGATCGCGCCGGCGCTCGCGGCCGGGACGCTCGTGGCGCTGCCGATCACTCGCAAGGGGATCCGGCGGGAGTGGCACGCGGCCACGCGCGCCGCGAAAGCGCCGCCGGCGCATCAGACGGCGTTCGTCGATCTCCTCGCGCACACCGCGTTCCCCACGCGAGGGAGCGCACGTGGCGAGAACGGCAAGAACGCACCGGGCAAGACAAAGAGGCGCGTGACCATCGCTGGTCACGCGCCTCTCCGAGTCGAGCAGTAGCGGGGGCGGGATTTGAACCCGCGACCTTCGGGTTATGAGCCCGACGAGCTACCAGGCTGCTCCACCCCGCGTCAGTGCCCGAAATATGTGTCGTCAGGGGCTCCCCGTCAAGGCGTACCGCCGCGCCCGCTGTCGCTGTCGGCCGGGTCCGCGAGACGATAGAGCAGCTCCTTGTCCCCGCGCACCATCCCGAACTCCTCCCGCGCGATCCGCTCCTGCACCGCCGGGTCGGTCTGGATGCCCTTCTTCACCAGCGCCAGCGAGTCCACCTCGTGCTGGAGCGAGTCGATCTGCGCCAGCAGCCGGCGCTTGCGCGCCCGCTGCCGGAGCAGATCGGTGGTGCCGTACTCCCCGCCCTGCACCGCGAAGACGACCGCGGCCAGCACCACCGCGCCGGCCACGACCTTTCCCACCGTGATCCCGCGTCGCTCCGCGCTCTTTCGCGAGGCGCTCTCCCGCTTGCGGCTCACCGCGCGAGTCCCGCGGCACGGGGATCAGAGGCCATAGATGGCCCCGCCCGGATACTCCGCCGCCTCGCCGAGGATCTCCTCGATGCGGAGGAGCTGGTTGTACTTGGCGACGCGGTCCGTGCGCGACGCCGAGCCCGTCTTGATCTGCCCGGCGCTCGTGCCCACCGCGAGGTCGGCGATGAACGTGTCCTCGGTCTCGCCGGAACGGTGCGAGATGATCGACAGGTATCCCGCCGAGCGCGCCATCTCGATCGCCTCGAGCGTCTCGGTGAGCGTGCCGATCTGGTTCACCTTGATCAGGATCGCGTTCGCGACGTGGCTCTCGATGCCGCGCGCCAGGCGCTCGGTGTTGGTGACGAACAGGTCGTCGCCCACGAGCTGCACGCGGTCGCCCAGCGCGTTGGTGAGCGCGGCCCACCCGTCCCAGTCATCCTCGGCGAGCCCGTCCTCGATGGACACGATCGGGTACTCCTCGAGCCAGCGCGTGTACAGCTCGATCATCCCGTGCGCGTCGCGCGTGCCGCCGCCGCTCTTCTTGAACGTGTAGCGCCCGTCCTTGTCGTACAGCTCGCTCGCCGCGCAGTCGAGCGCGAGCGCCACCTGCGTCCCGGGCGCGTACTTCGCCGCCTCGATCGCCTCGATGATCACCTTCAGCGCATCCTCGTCGCTCTTCAGGTCGGGGGCGAAGCCGCCCTCGTCCCCCACGCCGGTGGCGAGCCCGCGCTTGACGAGCACCTTCTTCAGCGAGTGGAACACCTCGGCGCCCATGCGCAGCGCTTCGGCGAACGTCTCCGCGCCCACGGGGACGATCATGTACTCCTGGAAGTCCACCGTGTTCGTGGCGTGCGCGCCGCCGTTGAGGATGTTCATCATCGGGACGGGTAGCGTGCGCGCCATCGGCCCGCCGAGGTAGCGGAAGAGCGGGAGGCCGAGCTCCTCCGCCGCGGCGCGCGCCGTGGCCATGGAGACGCCGAGAATCGAGTTCGCTCCGAGGCGCTCCTTGTTCGGCGTGCCGTCCAGCTCGAGCATGGCGCGGTCGATCCCGATCTGGTCCAGCGCCTCCATGCCGCGCAGCGCGGGAGCGATCGTCTCCTCGATGTGCTGCACCGCGCGCAGCACCCCCTTCCCCATGTAGCGCTTGGGATCCGCGTCGCGCAGCTCGAGCGCCTCGTGCTCGCCGGTGGACGCGCCGCTCGGCACCGCCGCGCGTCCCATCACTCCGGTCTCGAGCACCACGTCGGCCTCCACGGTGGGATTGCCGCGGCTGTCCAGGATCTCCCGCGCGCGGATCTCTACGATTTCGGACATGTTCGCTGTGATCGATGAAAGTTGGTGTCGAACGTCGAGGTCACACCGCCGTCGTCTCCGTGGGGGAGCCGGAGCTGTGCACGCCCTTCTCCTCCAGCACCGCCGCCATCCGGTGCCACACCGTGCCCACGAGCCGGTCGCGGTCATCGTACGTCATCCCCGCGGTGGGGACGGGCTCGAGAAAGGTGAGCTCGCACACGCCGGCGCGGATGGCGATCTCCCCCTTCCCCTGCACCTCCCGCGTCCCCCAGCTCACCACCGGCACGATCGGCACCTGCGCCGCGATGGCGAGGACGAACGGTCCCTTCTTGAACGGGCGCAGCTCGTACGACCGGCCACGCGTCCCCTCGGGGTACACGGCGACGTTGATGCCGCCGCGGATCTGCTCGGCCGCGGCGGCGTACGCCTCGAACGCCGCCTTGCGGTTCTGCCGGTCGATGAAGATCCCCGCCACCTCCCGCGCCGCGCGCCCGAACACGGGGAGCGACGCGAGCTCCTTCTTCGCCACGAAGCGGTAGTGCGGGATCACCGACGCGAGCGCGAAGATCTCGAACCAGCTCACGTGGTTGGAGACGTACACCCTCGGCTGGTCCGGAGGCGCGATGTACTGCGGGTTGCGTACCACGACCTTCACCCCCGCGACCCAGAGCACGGTCTTCGCCCACAGGTGCGGCGCGCGCCCGAAGAAGCTGTCGGGCGGGATCCGCACCCCGAACAGGGAGAGGATGATGATCGGGGTGCCGAGGACGAGGGTCATCAGGACCATCGTCGGATAGACGATCAGGGCGCGCATGCTCACGAAAAGTGGCTGAACCCGCCCCCCGGCGCAACGCGCTCGCCATGCAGCGTGGCGCGCACCTCCGCCGGGCCGCGCTCCACGCGGCCGATGGCGGTGAGCGGGAGGTGGAACTCGCGCTCGAAGGCCGCCACGTCCAGGCGCGCGGGGGCGGCGACGGCCAGCTCGTACTCCTCA
>DASTSH010000167.1:0-11682 GCA_035760785.1 Gemmatimonadaceae bacterium
CACGCTCACTCGCGACTGCCCGTGCTGCCGCCGCGTCCGAGCGCCGCGAGCCGAGCCCGGACATCGTCCGCGAGGGCCGCGCTTCTCGGCGCATGCGCCAGATACTCCGTGTACTCGGCGGCGGCGCCCGTGGTGTCGCCACGCGCGGCGAGCGCCCGGCCGAGCGCCTCGTGTGGCGCCGCCCAGTGTCGGTCGAGCCGCAGCGCTTCGCGGAGCTCCGCCGCCGCGTCATCAACGCGCCCCGCCTGGAGCAGCGTGTAGCCGAGATAGTAGCGCAGCGCCGGATCGTCCGGCTGGATCTCGGCCGCGGTGCGGAGCTCCACGAGTGCGGTGGCGGTGTCCCCCGACACGAGATCGACGCCCGCGAGCCGCGCGTGCGCCATGTAGAAGCCGAGGTTCTCCGCGATGGCCCGTTGGTATTCCAGACGCGCCGAATCCAGCTCGCCCAGCCGCGCGTCGATCATGCCGATGGCGTAGTGGAACATCTCCTTCGAGATGTACACGCGGCCGATGTCCTCCTGCTCGTGCGTCTCGATCGTCGCGATCGCGCGCGACAGCTCGGCGATGGCGCTGTCGTACTGTGCCACGTAGTAGAGAGCGTGCGCGCGTCCCACGCGCAGCGTGATCGAGTTCGGCCGCTTGCGGAGCGCCTCGCCCAGCTTCGCCGCGGCCTCCCGGAAGTGCCCCTCGGAGTACGCCAGCATTCCGGCGAAGAGTGGGTCCTTGAGGCGGCGCTTCAGGTAGAACGAGTCGGTGGGAGGCGGCTCGTAGCTGAGGCGGTCGTTCAGGAACGGGTCGCGCACCAACGCGAAGTACATCAGCGAGTCGATGTGCCGTGAGGCGGCAGGGCTCAGGCCGGGATCGTAGCGCGCCCGATGGTCGACGATGTGATACCCGCCTCCCACGAGCTCGCCGAGCATCGCGAAGCGGCCGTACAGGGCGTCGGCACGCGAGGGATCGAGTCGCGACGCCCAGTAGAATGCCCGTGACGCCTCGCGAGGGGAGCGGCGTGCCGCGCCGAGAGCGTAGACGACGTACGCCGCCGCATCGTTCGTGTCGCTCCCCGCGGGAAGCGGTGGGCGGGGCGGCTCGGTGCTGTCATCACCGAGCCCCCAGCTCCGGCGCGCCACGTCGTCCTCGTGCAGCATGGCGGCCCGCATGGCCGCGCTGTCCGCGTCCGCGGCGGCTCCCGCGCGTCGAGGCGCGGACGCGCAGGCCGAGGCGGCGGCGATGGCGACGGTCATGATGAGGAGGGGGACTGCGCGAGAGAGCGGCCGGGGAGACGGCGGGCGCGACACGTGGCGCATGGGGGCTCCGCGGCGGGGGGAGGGGAGCGGCGCCTACACGTTAGGTGGGGCCGAGCTCGCTGTCCAGCGGCGTGGAGCGAACCGCGGGGGGAGGGCGGCTCGTCATGGCGCCGCGTCAGGTGATTCTGCCGCGTCAGCTCACGCCGCGCGCCCTGCCGGGCACGCCCCCTGCGCGGCGCAGCGCGCATGTCGCTCCCCGCAGTCGGTCCCGCGGTGCTCCAGAGCGGCGCGCGGGACCGGGCGCTACCGGTGTGCCCATCGCTCGCGCGGCGCGCGGTGGTTGCCGCGCTCATCGGCATCGCGAGCGCGCTGCTGTGCTACCTGTTCGTGCGCCGTCCGGGGTTCTACGCCGACTTCATCTATCCGTGGGCGGCGGCGCGCTCGCTCCTCGCCGGCGACAACCCGTACCACGCCCTGCGCGGTGGACTGCCGAATCCGTTCCAGGCGCCGCTCTTCTATCCGCTTCCCGCGGTGCTGCTGGTCGCTCCCCTCGCCGGACTCTCGCTCGCGGCGGCGGGGGCGGTCTTCTTCGGCGCGTCCGCCGGGCTGCTCGCGCTGGCGGTGACGCGCGGCGGCTGGGAGCGGCTGCCGCTCTTCGTGAGCGGCCCGTTCGTGGTGGCGGCATCGCTCGGTCAGTGGTCGCCGCTCGTGATCGCCGCCGCGCTGCTCCCTGGACTCGACTGGCTGGGCGTGGTGAAGCCGAACCTGTGGCTCGCACTGCTGGCGTATCGTCCACGCTGGCGCGGGGTGGTGTGCGCCCTGGTGTTGGTGGGCGCGAGCATCGTGCTCCTCCCGGGGTGGCCGCTCGACTGGCTGCGCAGCATCGCCTTCGACCGGGCGCGCGCGATGCATCCGGCGCCCCTCCTTCTCGGCGCCGGTCCGCTGCTGCTGCTCGCCGCGCTGCGCTGGCGCACGGCCGAGGGGAGGCTGCTGCTCGCGATGGCCGTGATGCCGCAGAAGCTGTTCTTCTACGACCAGCTCCCCCTCGCCCTCCTGGCGCGGTCGTTCCGCGAGTCGCTCGCGTTCGCGGCGGTGACGGGCGTGTCGTCCATCGTCTGGGCGCTGACCACCACGGACCTCGACCGCGAGCGGATCGCGATCCCGTACGTGCTGGCGACGGTGTACCTGCCGGCGCTCCTGCTCGTGCTCCGGCGCCCGCCAGGCGCCGAAAGCGCCACGAGGCTCGAGGGTGCACGCGGGGCCGCCCGCCCCGTCGCGCTCCGCGCGCGCGCCGCGGCTGGACGCGGCATGCGCCCGTGGACCTCCGGCCACTGCGGCTCTCGCCCCGCGCCTCCGATCCCGCGCACCACCCACCGCCGCTGACGCCGCAGCGCCCACGCTCCGCGCCCCGCCCCCGAGTCCCGAGTCCCGCGTCGTTCGGGTTGCCGCACCCGCCCTCCCCCGTTAACCTCCGGGCGTGCCGGGCGGGCGCCCGGGGCTCTCCCGCGCCGCCCCTCCGCGTCCCGGCGCTCACACCATCCCCGCGATGCCCAACAACCAGACCACGATCCTCGACGCGCGCGCGATGGACCGCACGCTGCGGCGCATGGCGGAAGAGATCGTCGAGCTGAACGACGGCACCGACGAGCTGATCATCGTCGGCATCCAGCGCCGCGGCGTGCAGCTCGCCGACCGCATCGTCCGCACGATCAAGGAGCGCGAGGGCGCGGAGGTGCCGCGCGGCGCGCTCGACATCACGCTCTACCGCGATGACCTCCAGACCGTCGGACCGCGCCCGGTGGTGGGACCCACCGATCTGCCGTGGAACCTCGACGGGAAGCGCCTGGTGATCGTGGACGACGTGCTGTACACCGGACGCACCGTGCGCGCCGCGCTCGATGAGCTGGCGGACTTCGGCCGGCCGTCGCGCATCGCGCTCGCCGTGCTCGTGGACCGCGGCGGACGCGAACTGCCGATCCACGCCGACGTGATCGGGAAGCGGGTGGACGTGGCGCCGCAGGACCGCGTGGATGTCCTCGTGCAGGAGCTCGACGGGCGCGACGCGGTGGTGGTGGTGCGCGCGGGAGACGACGCGTGACGAGTGCGATCGGAAAGGACCTGCTGGGCCTCGAGCCGCTCAGCGCCGAGCAGATCCGGCTGATCCTCGACACGGCCGAGCCGTTCAAGGAGATCAGCGAGCGCGCGATCAAGAAGGTGCCGGCGCTGCGCGGCAAGACGATCGTGAACCTCTTCTTCGAGGCCTCCACGCGGACCCGCATCTCCTTCGAGTTCGCCGAGAAGCGGCTGAGCGCGGACACGGTGAACGTCGCCGCCTCCGGCTCGAGCGTGCAGAAGGGGGAGACGCTCGTGGACACGGCGCGGAACCTGGAGGCGATGCGGATCGACATGGTGGTGATCCGCCACAGCGCCTCCGGCGCGGCGCGCTTCCTCGCCGACCGGATCGAGAGCAACGTGATCAACGCCGGCGACGGCACGCACGAGCACCCCACGCAGGGGCTGCTCGATCTGCTCACGCTGCGCGACCACTTCGGCGACCTCGCCGGGCGGCGGATCTGCATCGTGGGCGACGTGCTCCACTCGCGCGTGGCGCGCTCGAACATCTGGGGGCTGAAGAAGCTCGGCGCCGAGGTGGCGGTGTGCGGCCCCAGGTCGCTCCTCCCTTGGGGGATCGCCGAGTTCGGCGTCACGGTGTTCAAGCGCGTGGAAGAGGCGATCGAGTGGGCGGAGGCGCTGAACATCCTCCGGCTCCAGCTCGAGCGGATGACGGCCGGCTACATTCCGTCGCTCCGCGAGTACAACCGTGTGTTCGGGATCTCGCGCGAGCGCCTGGAGCGCGCGCCGCGAGACATCCTCATTCTCCATCCGGGTCCGATGAACCGCGGCGTCGAGATCGACTCCGACGTCGCGGACGGCCCGCACAGCGTGATCCTCGACCAGGTGACGAACGGCGTGGCGGTGCGCATGGCGGTGCTCTATCTGCTCGCGGGCGGGCGCCCGGAGCTGGCCGAAGCGGCGAAGCGGGGAGGCGAGCGATGACCCGCCCGATCATCCTCCTCCAGGGCGGGCACCTGCTCGATCCCTCGCGCAACCTGAACGAGCGCGGCGACCTGCTGATCGTCGACGGGAAGATCGCGCGCGTGGGCGGCACGATCGACGGCGGCGATGACGCCGAGGTCATCGACTGCGCCGGCAGCTACGTGAGCCCCGGCTTCGTGGACGTGCACTGCCACCTGCGCGAGCCGGGGCGCGAGGACGTCGAGACGATCGCCACCGGCGCGCGCGCGGCGGCGGCCGGCGGCTTCACGGCGGTGTGCGCGATGCCGAACACCGAGCCCGTCACCGACAATCAGGCGGCAGTGGGGTTCATCATCCGGCAGGCGCTCCGCGCCGGCGCGGCGCGCGTGTACCCGATCGGCGCCATCTCGGTGGGGCAGAAGGGCGAGGCGCTCGCCGAGTTCGGCGAGATGGTGGGCGCGGGCGCGATCGCGGTGAGCGACGACGGCAAGCCGGTGGTGAGCGCGCACCTCATGCGCACCGCGCTCGAGTACGCGCAGGCGTTCGACATCCCCGTCGTGGACCACTGCGAGGAGCCGACGCTCGCGCACGGCGGCTCGATGAACGAAGGGGTGATGAGCGCGCGCCTCGGCCTGCGGGGGATCCCGTCGGAGGCCGAGGAGATCATGGTCATCCGCGACATCCTCCTCGCCCGGCGCACGGGAGGGCACGTCCACCTCGCGCACATGAGCACGAAGGGGAGCGTGGAGCTGATCCGGTGGGGGAAGGAGCGCGGGATCAACGTCACCGCGGAGGTGACGCCGCACCACCTCACGCTCACCGAGGAGGCGGTGGAGGGCTACGACACGCACGCGAAGATGAACCCGCCCCTCCGTACCGCCGAGGATGTGGAGGCGGTGCGCGAGGCGCTGCGCGATGGGACGATCGACGTGGTGGCCACCGACCACGCGCCGCACCACTACGACGCGAAGGAGCGCGAGTTCGCCGATGCCCCGTTCGGGATCATCGGGCTGGAGACGGCGCTCGCGCTCGTGGTCACGGAGCTGGTGGAGCCGGGGATCATCGACTTCCCCACGCTCGTCGATCGGATGTCCACGCGCCCGGCGAAGCTGTTCCACTTGCCGGGGGGAACGCTGGCCGAGGGGGGAGTGGCCGACGTGACGGTGTTCGATCCGGCGCGTGAGTGGAAGGTGCAGCCGTCGGAGTTCCTCTCGAAGGGGCGGAACACGCCGTACGCGGGACGGGTGCTGCGCGGGCGCGCGCTGTGCACTATTGTGGGTGGAAGGGTGGTGTACCGTCTGGGGAGCTGACGCACGCGTGAGCGGCACGGTCGCGATCCGGCGCGAGATCGTCGCCGTCTGCCGGCGCCTGTGGGAGCGTGGGCTCATCGCCGGTCCGGATGGCAACGTCTCCGTGCGCCTCGACGATCGCCGCCTGCTCGTCACTCCGGCGGGGATGTCGAAGGTGGACGTGGGACCGGACGATCTGGTCGAGGTGACGCTGGACGGGGAACGGCTCCTCGGTTACCGGGAGCCCTCCTCGGAGGTCTTATTACACGTTAGAGTGTACTCACGAAGGCCGGATGTCCGAGCGGTGGTGCACGCCCATCCACCGGCGGCGACGGGCTTCGCGGTGGCGGGGGAGGGGCTCGACGCACGGGTGCTGCCGGAGCTCGTCCTGCAGATGGGCGAGGTGCCGGTGGTCCCGTACGAGACGCCGGGGACGACGGCGCTCGCTGATCGCTGCGAGCGCGCGATCGACGCACACGATGCGTTTCTCATGGCGAATCATGGAGCGGTCACCACGGGCCCGTCGCTCCTGGTCGCGCACCAACGGATGGAGAGCCTCGAGCACGCCGCGCGCATCCTGCTGGCGGCGCGACTCGTGGGCCGGGTCAACGAGTTGAGTCCCGCGCAGGCGGCCGAGCTGCTCTCGGCGCGCGCGCGGGCCGGTGTCACCGGGGCCAGCCCGGGCAGGACGACTCGACGGAGTCGTCGGGGAGAGGAATGACGCAACCAGAAGTGAACTCCGAGCAGGTGGCCGCGCTGTTCGCCGAGCGGCAGCGCTACGAGTCGTGGCTCGCCACGCTCGAGTCGAAGCGCGCCACCACCCCCCAGCACATCTATCACCGCGTCCACGCCGACTACACGGCGCGGCTGCAGCGCGTGATCGAGCAGCTCTCGACGCATCGCGCGGTGCTCCAGGAGCTGGAGAGCGGTCTCGTGGACCGGCTCACGTCGTTGGACATCGATGAGGCGAAGCACCGCGACGAGGCCGCCGAGGCGGAGCTGCGCGCGCTGGTCGGCGAGCTGACGGAGGAGCATTATCGCGAGGTGCGCGAGCGCACCGGGGCGGTGGTCGCCACGATCGCCGGGGAGCGCGCGCAGCTCACGGAGGAGCTGACGCGGCTGCGCGCGGTGCTCGAGGCGGGAGGGATCGCCCCCTCCGACGGTGGGAGGCGGGTGGCGCCGCGGCGCGAGCCCGAAGCGCCCACTGCCCCGGCGGCGGCGCCGGCGCCGCCGCCGCTCGCTCAGACGCCGGTGGCCGAGCGCCGTCCGTCTGGCGGGGTCCAGCAGCCGGCGAAGCACGACGATTGGGATCTCTCCCTGGAGCAGGTCCCCGACGCCGCTGCCTCCGCCCCGCCTGCGCCGCGCCGCCCGAGCGGAGAGAGCAGGGGAGAGCGGGTGCCGGAATCCGGCCCGTTCGACGACCTCGAGTTCCTGAAGTCGATGGTGGATTCCCGCACCAGCGGGGAGAGCGTGGCGGTGGGCTCCGGCGTGCCGGCCGGCGGCGACGAGGCGCGGGCCGCAGGGGGGAGCACGGGTGCTCCTCCGGTGGATTCGCGCTCCCAGTCGGCGGCGTCGCGCGCCTCCGCGGAGCCGTCGATGGTGCGGGAGCCGGTGGAGCAGGTGAAGACGCTCAAGTGCCAGGAGTGCGGGACGCTCAACTATCCCACGGAGTGGTACTGCGAGCGGTGCGGGGCGGAGCTGGCTGCGCTCTGAGGCGCCGCGGTTTCACGCCCTCCGGATGCGGAACGGCCCCGCTGCACCGAGTGCAGCGGGGCCGTGTCACGTTCGGCGCGAGCGCCGGCCTTACTTCGCCGCGAGCTTCGCGAGGCGGCTCTTCCGGCGCGCGGCGGCGTTCTTGTGGATCAGCCCCTTCCGGGCGGCGCGATCCAGCAGCTGTACCGCCTGGCGGCGCTGCGCGTCGCTGGCGTCCGGCGCGATCGCCTTCTTGACGGCGGTCCGCAGGGCGGAGCGCTGCGAGCGGTTGCGGACCGCCGCGGCGCGGGACTTCCGCATGTTCTTCTTCGCGGACTGAATGTTCGGCACGACGTTCTCCGTAGAACTCGATGGATGGCGCGGAGTTGCGAAGGCGGAAAGCTAGAGGCCGATGTGGTGGATGTCAAGGCGCCACTTCACTTTGACACGTGCCAGCGCACCGTGTACCTTTCGCGCCTGCGACACCCCTCGCCCAGTCTTCCCCCTCGCCGCGGTCGCTCGGACTTGACCAACTCGATCGCCTCCATCCTCCTCGCCGTCCCCGTCATCCTGTTCTCGATGGTGGCGCACGAATACGCACACGGGTACGCCGCGCTCCGGCAGGGGGACCCCACGGCATACCAGCTCGGCCGGCTCACCTGGAACCCGATCAAGCACATCGACCCCTTCATGACGATCCTCCTTCCGCTCATGACGGGGTACTTCCTGCACTTCCCCTTCGGGGGGGCGAAGCCGGTGCCGGTCAACCCGCGCAATTACCGCAAGTTCAAGCGCGGGGACATCATCGTGTCGCTGGCCGGGATCGCCGCCAACACGGCGCTCGCCGTCCTGTTCACGCTCCTCGTGATCCTGATCGGGCTCATCGCCCGGAGCGCGCCCGCCGGGTGGATGGAGACGCTCGCGCTGTTGCAGGTCATGCTGGTGTGGGGGATTCTCTTCAACGTGCTGCTGGCCGTGTTCAACCTGCTCCCGATCCCCCCGCTGGACGGCTCGCACGTGATGAAGTACCTGCTCCCGCCGGCGTGGTCGCTGCGCTACCAGCAGGCCGGGCGGTTCGGCCTGCTCATCGTGTTCGCCGTCGCGTTCCTCATGCCCTCGCTGTTCCTGGTGCCGGTCTCCGGCGTGTTCAGTCTCGCGCTGCGCGTCTTCGCGCCGTTCGCGCTCCCCGGCGTCCTCGGCGCGCTGTGACCACGGTGCTCGCGGACGCTCCGGCGCCCTCCTTCGTCGTCGAGCTGGACCAGTTCTCCGGACCGCTCGACCTGCTGCTCACGCTCATTCGCGAGGAGCAGGTCGAGATCACGGACATCCCGATCGCCCGCGTCTGCGAGCAGTTCCTGCAGCGCATCCACTCGCTCGGCCTCGGCGAGGCCGCGGAGTACCTCGAGATGGCGGCGCGGCTCCTGCGCATCAAGGTGCAGATGCTCCTCCCCCGACACGGCGACGAGGAGGAATGGGAGGATCCGCGCGCGGAGCTCGTGCGGCGGCTGCTCGAGTACCAGCAGATGCGCGAGGTCGTGGACGTGCTCGAGCGGCGCGGCGAGGACCGGCGCAACCGCTTCGCCCGCGGCTACCTGCCGCTCGATCCGGTGCCGCCGGCGGCTCCGCTGGCGCTGTCCCTCCCCGAGCTGCTCTCGGCCGTGGACCGCGTGCTCCGCATGGCCAAGGAGCCGGTGGTGCACGACGTGGTGCCCCGCGCGCTCGACGTGGACGGCGCCATCGTGACCATCCAGGCCGTGCTCGCCATTCGTGCCCAGGCGCGCTGGAGCGATGTCGTGGCCCGCGACGCGGAGCCATGGCAGGTGCTCTCCGCGCTTCTCGCGCTGCTCGAGCTCGCCCGCCGCGGCGAGCTCCGGCTGCGCCAGCCCAGACCGTTCGCCTCCGTGGAGATCTCGCGTGACGCCGCTAGCGAAGCTGCTTGAGGCCGCCCTGTTCGCCAGTGGCCGCCCCATCCCCATCGACGAGCTCGCGGCGCTCGATCCCGAGGCCTCCCGCGCCGCGCTGGCGATGGCGCTCGACGAGATCCGCGAGCGCTACGACACCGAGGGGCACGGCGTGGAGCTCGTGGAGCTCGCCGGCGGGTGGCAGATCCTGACGCGCCCGGAGTACACCGAGACCATCGAGCGCGCGCAGCTCGCCGCCCGCCCGCAGCGGCTCTCGGCGGCCGCGCTGGAGACGCTCGCCATCATCGCGTACCGCCAGCCCATCGGCCGCGCCGACATCGAGGAGATCCGCGGCGTGTCCGTGGGTGGGATGCTCAAGACGCTCCTCGAGCGCGGGCTCATCGACGTCGTGGGGCGCGCCGACGGGCTGGGACGACCGCTCCTCTACGGCACCACGCCGCTCTTCCTCGAGCAGTTCGCGCTCCGGCACCTGGGCGAGCTGCCGCGTGCCGACGAGCTGGCGGTGGCGCTCCGCGCGGAGCCACGCCCCCTCTGAGCGCATGACGATGCGCATCCAGCGCGCACTCGCGCGGGCGGGTGTCGCGTCGCGTCGCAAGGCCGAGGAGTTGGTGGAGGCGGGGCGCGTCACCGTGAACGGCACCCCCGCCACGATCGGTCAGGTGGTGAATCCGGCGAGCGACGCGATCCTGGTGGACGGGCGTCCCCTCGGCGTGCCCACCGAGGAGCGCTGGCTGGTGCTCAACAAGCCCTCCGGGGTGATGACCACCCGTGCCGACCCGCGCGGGCGGCGGACGGTGTTCGACTACGTGCCGCGCATTCCCGGCCTCAGCTACATCGGCCGCCTCGACTACCTCACCGAGGGGGTCCTGCTCCTCACGACCGATGGCAAGGCAGCGCACGCGCTCATGCATCCGCGACAGGGGGTGGAACGCACGTACGTGGCCACGGTCACCGGGGATGCCGAGCGGGCGGCGCGCGAGGCGCGCCGCGGGGTGATGCTGCACGACGGGCCGGTGCATCCGGCCGACGTGCGCGCCCGGCCGCTCGGCGCGGGGCGCTGGGACTTCGAGGTCACCATCACGGAAGGACGCAACCGGGAGGTCAGGCGCCTGTGCAAGGCGCTCGACCTGTTCGTGGAACGACTCGTGCGCGTGCGCTTCGGTCCAGTGACGCTGGGCGGGCTCGCCCCCGGTGAGACGCGTCAATTGACCGAGCGGGAGCATGCGATTCTCATGGCGACGGCTAGGGGCACCCCCTAGCCGTCCGCCGTTCGAACCAAGCGCGCTGGACACGGTATTACTCCCTACGATCCCTCTTCCCCGGAGCTTTCGCGTGGCGACACGAGTGATGCCGGCATCGGACACGGCGCTCGTCCAGAACATTCTCGAGCAGGTCGGCCGGCGTGTGGTGGGACAGGAATACATGGTGGAGCGGCTGCTCATCGGGCTGCTCGCCGGCGGACACGTGCTGCTCGAGGGGGTGCCAGGGCTCGCGAAGACGCTCACCGTGAAGACGTTGGCGGAGACGATCCACACGTCCTTCCAGCGCATCCAGTTCACCCCCGACCTGCTGCCGGCCGACGTGGTGGGGACGCAGATCTTCGACCAGGCCTCGGGGCAGTTCCGGGCCAAGAAGGGGCCGATCTTCGCGAACATCATCCTGGCCGACGAGATCAACCGCGCGCCGGCGAAGGTGCAGAGCGCGCTCCTCGAGGCGATGCAGGAGAAGCAGGTGACGATCGGCGGCACCACGTACAAGCTGGAGGAGCCCTTCCTCGTGCTCGCGACGCAGAACCCGATCGAGCAGGAGGGGACGTATCCGCTCCCCGAGGCGCAAGTCGATCGCTTCATGCTCAAGCTGCGCGTGGGCTATCCCACGCGCGCCGAGGAGAAAGAGATCATGCGCCGCATGGCGGGGGGGCAGCCGATCCCGGTGGAGCAGGTGGCCACGCCGCAGCAGATCATGGACGCGCGGCGGCGAATCGCCGAGTTGTACGTGGACGACCGCGTGATGGACTACATCGTGGACATCGTGCACGCCACGCGGGCCCCGGGCGAGGCGGGGCTCGACGACCTCGCGCCGCTCATCGAGTACGGCGCGAGTCCGCGCGCCACGATCTTCCTGGCGCAGGGCTCGCGCGCGCACGCCTTCCTGCGCGGGCGCAACTTCGTCACTCCGGACGACGTGAAGGCCATCGCCCCGGATGTGCTCCGCCACCGCGTGCTCACGACCTACGAAGCCGAGGCCGAGGAGATCTCGAGCGACGACATCGTGAAGCGCGTGCTGGGGGCGATCGAGGCGCCGTGAGAATTCTCGGGAAGCGGGAAGCGGGAAGCGGGAAGCGCGGTGGTCGGCCGCCCCGAGAATTCTCACGGCGCCTCGATCGCCCCCAGCACGCGCTTCACGATGTCGTCGCTCGAGATCTCCTCGGCCTCGGCTTCGTACGTCGTGAGCACGCGGTGGCGGAGCACGTCGGGGGCGATGGCCTTCACGTCG
>DASTSH010000168.1:0-2167 GCA_035760785.1 Gemmatimonadaceae bacterium
CCCGAGTCCCGCGCCCTCTTGGGCACTTGCCTTGCAGCCCGCCCCCTTCGACGCGAGGTTCAGCGCGGGCGACGGATCCGCGCCCTGCCGCATCAGCCACCGAGCTCTCATGCCGCCACAACGCACCGCCACCAAGCGCACCACCAAGCGCGCCGTCGCCACGCGCGTCTTTCCCCACCTGGCCATCGAGTGCGTCGCCCCGCAGCTCGACTGCGGACGCTTCGCCGTCAAGCGCGTGCTCGGCGACTCCTTCGAGGTGAGCGCCGACATCCTGAAGGATGGACACGACCAGCTCGCCGCCCGCGTGCGCTGGCGCGCCCCGGGCGACGCCGACTGGCGCACCGCCGCCATGGTGTACGAGAACGACACCGACCGATGGAGCGGCGGCTTCCCGCTCGATCGCATCGGCGCCTGGCGCTACACGGTGGATGCCTGGACCGATCACTTCGGCACCTGGCGCGGCGAGCTGCGCAAGAAGCTCGAGGCGGGGCAGGACGTGAGTCTCGAGGTGCTCGAGGGCGCGATCATGGCGGAGCGGGCGTCGCGGCACGCCACCGCCGACGCGCGCAAGGCGCTCCGCCAGTGGGTGGCGACGCTGCGCGACATCACCGTCGACGCGAGCCAGCGCGCCACCGCCGCGCTCGACCTCGCGCTGCTCGCGCTCATGGAGGAGCACCTCCTCCCGGATGACCTCACCTCCTACGACCGCGAGCTGGTGGTGTGGGTGGACCGGGAGCCGGCGCGCTTCGCGGCGTGGTACGAGATGTTCCCGCGCTCGCAGAGCACCGTCCCCGGCGTGCACGGCACCTTCGCCGACGCCGAGCGCGCGCTGCCGCGCATCGCCCGCCTCGGCTTCGATGTCGTGTATCTCCCCCCGATCCATCCGGTGGGACACACCAACAAGAAAGGGCCGAACAACTCCCTCGAGGCGCGCCCGGAGGACCCGGGCAGCCCGTGGGCGATCGGGAACGAGTTCGGCGGCCACACCGCGGTCGATCCGCGTCTCGGCACCATCGAGGACTTCGACCGCTTCGTGCAGGCGGCCCACCGGCTGAACATGGAGATCGCGCTCGACTACGCGCTCCAGTGCTCCCCGGACCACCCGTGGCTCAAGGAGCACCCCGAGTGGTTCTTCATCCGCCCCGACGGGAGCATCAAGTACGCCGAGAATCCGCCGAAGAAGTACCAGGACATCTATCCGATGAACTTCTGGTGCGAGGACCGCGAGGGGCTGTGGAACGCGTGCCGCGACATCCTGCTCTTCTGGATCGATCACGGCGTGCGCACCTTCCGCGTGGACAACCCGCACACCAAGCCGTTCGCGTTCTGGGAGTGGGTGATCGGCGAGGTGCACGAGCGGCACCCCGACGTGATCTTCCTCTCCGAGGCGTTCACCCGCCCGAAGAGGATGAAGCACCTGGCGAAGCTCGGCTTCTCCGAGTCGTACACCTATTTCACCTGGCGGAACACGCCGGGGGAGCTGCGCGAGTACCTCACCGAGCTCACGCACTCGCCGATGGCGGAGTACTTCCGCGGAAACCTGTTCACGAACACCCCGGACATCCTGCACGAGTACCTCCAGCGCGGGGGGATGCCGGCGTTCCGCGTCCGCCTCCTGCTCGCCGCGACGCTCTCCCCGCTCTACGGGATCTACAGCGGGTTCGAGCTGGGGGAGAACGTGCCGGTGCGGGAGGGGAGCGAGGAGTATCTGCACTCCGAGAAGTACGAGGTCCGCGTGCGCGACTGGAGCGCGCCGGAGAGCCTCGACCCGGACATCGAGCGGATCAACACCATCCGGCGCGAGCACCGGGCGCTCCAGCTCTCCACGAACCTGTCGTTCCACCTGTCGGAGAACGACCAGATCCTGTTCTACGTGAAGTCCGCGCCGGACTTCGGCGGGCGGGACGACCTGCTCATCGCGGTGAACCTCGACCCCGCGCACGCCCAGGAGACGATGGTGCACGTGCCGCTCGACCGCCTCGACCTCCCGGCCGACGCCCCGTACGTGGTGCACGACCTGCTCACCGGCGCCCGCTACACCTGGCGTGGGTCGCGCAATTACGTTCGACTCGATCCCGGCGTGCAGGTGGCGCACGTTCTCCATGTCGAGCGATAGCGCTGCGCGCGTGGAGCGGTGTGCGGGGCGCGGGGCGCGGGGCGCGGCACG
>DASTSH010000169.1:0-6424 GCA_035760785.1 Gemmatimonadaceae bacterium
AAGCGAGCGGTTCTGGAAAGCGCTGTCGCGCCACATCGACGCGGTGCTTGCGATCATGGTCGACTCTCGCCTCGCCGGAGCACCGATCATCAAGTTCGGGAGCCACGCCCGGCCTGTTTTCGTTCGCAACGCCGGTTCGACCAGGCGCGCGTCGCCGTCCGCGCCCCCCATCTGGCGCCACCGCCGCCCCCGCGCCACGTTGCTCGAGATCCCGTACCGAGCGCGCGACCCACCCACTCGCCCCTCGAGCCATGCGCTGCCGACGCCTGCTCGACGCTCTCGCGATCTCCGCCACGCTCTTTGCCGCGGCGTGCGTCACCACTCCACCCGCGCGCCCCTCGCTCGGCATCGCCATCGCGCGCGACTCGGCGACGCCCTTCACGCGCGCGGTCGCGCGCGGCACGCGGAGCTGGACTGGCGCCCCGGGACCGCGCTACTGGCAGCAGACGGCGCGCTACCGTCTCGAGGCGACGCTCGACCCCTCTCATGCGCGGCTCACGGGGCGCGGTACGGTGTGGTACGTGAACCGCTCCCCCGACACGCTGCGCGCGCTCGTGCTCGAGCTCTATCAGAACATCCACGCGCTCGACACGCCGAAGAACGAGCCGATGCCGCTCACGGGGGGGATCCGCCTCGCGCGCGTCGCCGCGCAGGGAGTGGAGCTGCACGAGCTGCCGCCGAGCGACACGGCGGCGGATCCCCCGGGCTACGTCGTCGACGGCACCGTCGGCCGCATCGCCCTCCCCCGCCCCCTCCTCCCCGGCGACAGCGCGGAGCTGCGCTTCGAGTGGAGCTTCCGCATCCCCGCCAAAGGCTCGCCGCGCATGGGGCAGGACGGCGTGGTGTTCTTCCTCGGCTACTGGTACCCGCAGGTGGCGGTGTACGACGATGTGGACGGCTGGCACACGGACCCGTACGTGGGCACGGGGGAGTTCTACATGGACTACGCCGACTACGACGTGGCGATCACCGCGCCCGACGGCTGGCTCGTCGCCGCCACAGGAGAGCTGGACGACCCCGACTCGGTGCTCTCCCCCGCCGTGCGCGCGCGCCTCGCCGACGCTCGGCGCACCGGTGCCATCGTCCACGTCGTTTCGTCAGGCGAGCGGCGCGCGGGGCGCTCCACCGTGCGCGGCGAGCACCACCGCATCACCTGGCGCTTCCGCGCGCGCGGCGTGCGCGACTTCGCCTTCGCCGCCTCGCGCGGCTACGTGTGGGACGCCACCACCGCGAGCGTCGGCGACCGCGATGGCGACGGACGTCCGGACACGGTGATGATCCATTCCCTGTACCGCCCCGGCACGTGGGGGTGGAAGCGCTCCGCCTCGTACGTGAAGCAGTCGATCGAGTTCCTCTCGACCCTGCTCTGGCCCTACCCGTACCCGCACATGACGGCGGCCGAGGGGCTCGTGAGCGGCGGGATGGAGTACCCGATGATCACGCTCGTCGGCGGGCGGCTCTCCCCGCGCGTGCTCTACGACGTGACCGTGCACGAGGTGGGGCACATGTGGTTTCCCATGCAGGTGGGCTCCGACGAGACGCGCTTCGGCTGGCAGGACGAGGGGCTCGCGAGCTACGACGAGGCGCTCGCCGTGCGCGCCTACCTGGGCACGGACGAGGAGCGCGAGCAGCAGAGCGAGTACCTCCGTTCGGCTGGGCACGCGCGGGAGGAGCCGCTGCTCCGCCACGCCGATGCGTACCTGTCGCGGGACGCGTACACCACCGCGAGCTACGACAAGCCCGCCACCGTGCTGCGCGCGCTGCGCGGCGTGCTTGGCGACTCGCTCTTCCTGCGCGCCTATCGCGAGTACGGCCGTCGGTGGAGCGGGCGGCACCCGCGCCCGGAAGATTTCTTTCACACCTTCGAGGACATTTCGGGACGCGACCTGTCCTGGTTCTGGAACGAATGGTTTCTCCAGACCTGGACGCTCGACCAGGCGATCTCGTCCATCCGCGACGTGGGCGACTCCACCGAGATCGTGATCGAGAACCGCGGCCGCGCGGTCATGCCCGTGCTGCTCGCCATCGCCCGCCCGGGCAGTGCGGTAGAGCACGTCACCCTTCCCGTGGACGTCTGGCTGCACGGCGCGACCCGTCATGCGCTTCTCGTGCGGCACCTCGAGCGCGGCACGCGCGTCACGATCGATCCCGACCGGCTTTTCCCCGACGTGAATCGAGGCAACGGTCGCGCACGCCGGTGACGGAGTGTGACACGCATCACTAACAAGTTTCTCATGTAGTGACGCGCCGGTGACGCACCTGCCGGTGGTGGGGTTCCTAGTCGTTACGGGTTCTCGTCGCTGACGGTCTGAGCACCGACCGGCATGACGATTGCCCGCGTGCTCCGAACCTCGACCATGCGGTGACGATTGGCGGCGCCGATGCCGCTCGCGCCCGCTATCTGCGCGACGGATATGCGCTCGACTGTGCGCATCCGCTCGTTCATCGATAACCACGTGCGGCCGTGCACATGACGCTCGACCTTATCGTCCTTGTAGCCTACGGGATATCGCTCTCCATCCTCTCGCTGTTCAGCCTCAACCGCTACATCCTCATCTCGCTCTTCCGCCGTCATCGGATGGAGCCCCATCCGACGCCCCCGCTCCCCGAGCGGCTGCCGGTGGTGACGGTTCAGCTTCCGGTCTTCAACGAACTGTACGTGGCCGAGCGGCTCATCCGCTCCGCGTGCGCGCTCGACTATCCGCGAGACCGGCTGCAGATCCAGGTGCTCGACGACTCCACCGACGAGACGCTCGCGCTCACGCGGCGCCTGGTGGCGCGCTTCCGCGCGCGCGGCTTCGACATCGAGCACCTCCATCGCACCGACCGCACGGGCTACAAGAGCGGCGCGCTGGCGAACGGGCTCGAACACGCTCGCGGCGAGCTGGTGGCGGTGTTCGACGCCGACTTCGTGATCCCGAAGAACTTCCTGCGCCGCACGGTCCCGCACTTCGCGGACGAGCACGTGGGCGTGGTGCAGGCGCGCTGGTCGTACCTCAACGAGCAGTTCTCGATGCTCACGCGCGTCACCGCGCTGGGGCTGAGCGGGCAGTTCGTGATCGAGCAGCCGGCGCGCGACTGGGGCGGACTCTTCCTCACCTTCAACGGCACTGCCGGCGTGCTCCGGGCGAGCGCCATCCGCGATGCGGGCGGCTGGCAGCACGACACGATCACCGAGGACCTCGACCTCAGCTACCGCGCGCAATTGAAGGGGTGGCGCATCAAGTATCTCTCGGAGCTGACCGCCGACTCCGAGCTCCCCGCGGACATCCACGCG
This sequence comes from Gemmatimonadaceae bacterium, assembly GCA_035760785.1. Classification (GTDB taxonomy): domain Bacteria; phylum Gemmatimonadota; class Gemmatimonadetes; order Gemmatimonadales; family Gemmatimonadaceae; genus JADGGM01. The sequence continues at coordinate 3,278 of DASTSH010000169.1, forward strand.
CTCAAGGCGCAGCAGTTCCGCTGGACCAAGGGCTCGCAGGAGACGATGCGCAAGCTGATCGGGCGGCTCTGGCACGCCGAGCTCCCGACATGGCAGAAGATCCAGGGCTCGATGCACCTGCTCGGCAATGCGGTGTATCCCTTCCTGCTCCTCGTCGGGATCCTGAATCCGCTGGTGATGCTCGTCGCGCACCACGCCAACGTGCGCATCGCGTGGCCGGTGTCGGCGTACTTCCTCTTCTCGCTCGGCGGCACGTTCGCCTACTACGCGGAAGCGACGCGCGTCATTCACGACGACTGGCTCAAGCGCGTGGTGTATCTGCCGATCTTCCTCGGCGCGTCGATCGGGTTGAGCATCTACAATGCCCAGGCGGCGATCGAGGGGATGATCGGGAAGACGAGTCCCTTCATCCGGACGCCGAAGTACAAGCTCGGCGAGCGGCCGAAGGCGCTCGGCGGCTTCCGCTATCACAGCGCGTTCACGCGCAGCACCATCGCCGAGCTGGTGATGGCGCTGTACACGCTGTCGGCGTTCGTGTACGCGGCGGTGGTGCACGAGTGGGGAGCGCTCCCCTTCCTCGCGCTCTTCGGTTACGGCTATCTGCTCGTGGGCACGTACTCCGTGCGTCACGCCATCGGCGGGGCGCGTCCTCCGCGCCGCGTGCTCCCGCTCCCCGCGGGGCAGCCGGCGACGCCGCGGCCGAAGGCGAGCACCCCGGCGGCGGTGGTATCGCGCGCGAGCCGCTTCGTGCCGATCATCGTGATCGCATCGCTCCTGCACTGCGGCGGCGAGCGGGCGCCGGATCCCGGCGCGCGCGCGGAGGCGGCGGAGGTGAACGCGTCGCTCGCGAGCGGCGCTCCGGGGGTGGACTCGGTGGCGCTGGCGGTGCGCGCCGACCGCGGCGCCGAGGTGGCGCCTGGCGGGCAGGCGCCGAGCGGCATGCTCTGGTACACGCCGTCGGGGCACACCTTCGACTGGCGCCTCCGCGCCTCGAATCTCACCCCCGGGCGCGCCTACCGGTTGGAGCTCACCGTGGATGGCGCGCCGTACGACGTGGCGAGCGCGCGCGCCGATGAGTCCGGCGCGCTCTCCGCCGCCGGGCGCCTGCTCTCGTTCGTGGACCGCGTGTGCATGGGTGCGACGTACCGCCCCGCCACGCCGCTCGCCGGGACGCACGTGATCCAGGTGGGCGTGAAGGACGACGGCGCACCGGGGCGCGGGAGCGACCCCGGCAGTTCCCCCACCGGCACCGGCGGCCCCCCGCTCCAGTGCAGCGGCAACGGCGACGGTGCGTTCGGGTTCCGGCTGTTCGACGTCGGCGCGATCCGGTTCAGCGGGAACTGACCCGGCGCCACCGCTCTCCGTGCCGGCGGGGCGCGGTGGCGTGGCATGGCTCCGTGTCCCGGCGAGGCGCGGGCCGTGGTGGGCTCCGTGGACTGGCGTGACGCGGGGGTGTGGCTCTGGCGGCGTCGCGCTTACACGCTGCGAGCCCCCGCGCGCGCCAGCGCGTTCGGGGCGCCCACGTCAGCTTCGATCGTCGGCGCGCGCGGGGTCTCTTGCTACGCGCGGACGCCGCCGTCGCCACACCCCCGCGCCCCGCCCCGACGCTCCGCGACAGCCGCTCGGGCCAGCCACGATGTGCCGGCCCCGTACGTCGCGCCCCGCAGCGCCCGCCCGGCGCCAGGCTCCTCGCGCGCTCCGGAGCGCGTTCCGCCGTCCGCGTCGCAGCCGCCCCGCGCCTGGCCCCCGCCGTGCGCCGCCCGGCGCGCTAGGCGCGCGACGCTCGGCGCGCGACACGCGGCGCGCGTGCCCCTCGGCGCGTGGCGCAGGGAGAGGGGCAGGCGGCGGGGGCCGTTCGCGCAGGCGGCGTTCGCGCGTAGCAAGAGACTCCCCGGGCGCCGACGATCGATGCCGATTCCGGCGGGCCGAACGCGCTGGCGCCCGGGGAGGCTCGCAGCGTGTAAGCGCGCACGCCGCCGAAGCGAATGGCCCCCGGCGCCAAGGCCGAGGAGCCCGGGCGGAACCCTGCCCGGTCGAGGAGCCCAGCCGAGGAGCCCGAGCGGAGGCCCATGAGTTGGTGCGGTCGATCAGCGGCGCAGCACGACGAAAGCGCCGAACCGGGGCTCCGTCAGCGGGGGCGTGACCACCCACCCGCCTTGCGGCGCCGGCGGCACCACTGGCGTCATCGGGAAGGGGACCAGCGCGCCCGTGTACACGCCCGCCGCCACCGGCGCGGCGAACCACGACTGGACGTTGCGGATCTCGTAGGCGTCGCCCGGTTGGAGCACGTTGGAGAGGTCCACCGACACCGACGAGGTGCCGTCCCAGTCGTACACCACCACGTTGGCGCGCCCCGGCTCGTACCTGTTCGGGCGCACGAACACTCTCGTGTCCACGGGGCGCGGACCGCCGTACCCGTCGCGCGCGCCGAAGCCGGTGCTCGATCGCCACGCGGCGAAGGTGTACGTGTCGCCGTCCCACTGGAACTCGCGCTCCGTCTCGTCGCCGTAGTAGATGTTCCCGCGCCAGAAGAACTCCGCAGGGGCGCCGCTCTCCTCGATGATCGACGCCTTGCGCCCCGGCCCCACGAGCGTGTTCCACGTCGCCCGCACGCCGGCGAGACTCTCGAGCCGCAGCACCGGCGTGCCTCCCACGAAGTAGTTGTGCTGGAGCACGACCCCCGCGCCCGTGCACCGGCACGAGGCGTAGCCGATCCACACCGAGCCGCCGCCGTACCCGACGTGCCACGTCATGTTGTTCGTGATCGTCACGTCGCGCAGCGGCGTCATCCCGCCGACGAAGAGATCGGGCTGCGCCTTCTCCGGATCGGTCGTCCCCACGCCGTTGTCGAACGACACGTTGCCGTCGAACGTCATGTGCGCGATCGAGCCCTCCTCAGCGTACGCGTGGATCCCGTACCCGAACTGGTGGAACACGATGTTGTCCTGGAAGAGCTTGGAGCCCTGGTCGTTCTGGGTGTAGATGCCGTGGGCGTAGCCGCTGGTGACGCGCTGGCGGCCGTTGTTGTAGACCACCGAGCCGTAGACCTCGGCATCGGGGGCCTGGCTCCAGACGCCGAAGCCGTTGCCGCCGTTGTCGTGGACGATCATGTTGATCGCCTTCACGCCGGGGCCGCTGATGTTGACG
>DASTSH010000170.1:0-20083 GCA_035760785.1 Gemmatimonadaceae bacterium
CGACCTGCACAGCATAGCTCGCGCTGGTTCGGCCAGCAACAGTTCGCGACAAAGTCGCGCAGCGACTGTGTTAGGTGCCGAACGAATCTCCAGTGCCCGCGGGAATCGACTACGAGATCTGTGATCGTCCGGTCCCGACAACCCGGATCGACGTGATGCCCCGACGCGGGCATTGGTTCGGTATCGATGTCGACCGTCATTGTCGGCAGCGGTGGATGGTGAATCGACGCGAGCCACGAAGCGACCCGCGGCGTCTTCACCCCACGACCACCCTACCGATCACCCCGAACGCGCTCAGAATCCCAACGACGGTCAACACCGCCGTCGCGCCCAGCGCACTGCCCACCCACCGCCATCGCCGCGGCGACCCCCGCAGTGCACCACCCCACGCGATCGCCGCCCACAGCAGCCCCTCGATCAGGAACCACGGCTCGTTGAAGAACAGCACCTGCAAGTCGACCTGCCTCCGGTCGATGGTCCGCCAGAACGGATAGCTGATCGTGAGCGCACCCGTCAGGCTGGCGACGCGATCCGCCATGTCGATCAGCGCGTGCGAGGCGCCCCCCACCGCGATCAGCCACGAGAGGGCGAGCAGGACTGGGCGGGCACGCTCGCTCCCCCACGCGCGCAGCAACACGAGGGGGAGCGCCGCCAGGATCAGGATCACCGTGCCTCCGGCAGCGTTCACGTACCGCCACTGCGCCATCGACACCGGCGTGCCATGCATGCCGAACGTCCCACCCAGGGCGTAGTACCACCGGTACAGCGCGTAGCCGAACGCCCACACGGCGGCCAGCCGGCTCGCCAGGACGAGAAGCCGCCCGTCCGCGCACCCGCCCCCGCTCACGACGCCAGCACCATCTCGAGCGCCTGCGCGAGCCCGCCCTCGTCCACGTGCGCCACGGTGCATCGCGCCGCCTCACGCGCCTCGGCGTCGGCGTTCCCCATGGCCACGGGGTGGCCCACGAGGCGCATCGCGGCGGCATCGTTCGCCCCGTCCCCCACGAACATCACCTCCTCGAGCGACACGCCGTACTCCCCGGCGATCGCGCGCACGGCGGTCGACTTGTCCACGCCCGCTGGGGTGAGGTTCAGGAAGTGCGTGTCGGGCATGAGGGGCGAAGTGGATGGAGACACTTGCAGCCCTGGATGCGGCTCGCCGATCACCGCCGCCGACTCGGCGCGCGGCACCAGCCACTGCGCCCTGACCACCGGCCCCGCGAGCGCGTCGAGCGGGCGCGTGGCGAAGGGGACGCCGAGGAGCGCGGCATGGCTGCGCGCCAGCGCCTCGTCGCCGTGAAACACGTAGTCGTCGTCGGCATACAGCTCGAGCAGGCGCCCGGTCGCGCGCGCCCGCGCCACGAGCATGGCGACGATCTCCTCCCCCATCCGCGCCGACCGGGAGCGCCCGCTGGCGAGGTGCAGCACGCTCGCGCCGTTCTGGAAGCTGTGCCAGCCGGCGCCGTCGAGACGGCCCGCGTACTCGCGCGCGAGGCCGAACGCCGGACGCCCGGAGCAGATGGCGAGACGGATGCCCGCGGAGCGGACTCGCGCCGCCGCGCGCCACACTGCGGGATCGACGGCGCCGGCGGAGCCCACCAGCGTGCCGTCCACGTCGATGCACACGAGCCGGATCACCCTACGCACTCCGTCCGCCCCCGCCTTCCTGCCCGCGAGCTCCGAGCCGGGCGGCCTTCGTGATGAGATAGTCCCGCTCCGGTGCGTTCGCCGTGCGCTCCGCCGCGGCGCGGTAGCGCGCGATGGCGCCCTCGCGGTCGCCGGCCCGCTCGAGCAGGTGCGCGCGGACGGCGTCGAGGCGGTAGTGCCCCGCGATCCGGGCGTCGTCGTCGAGCGCCTTCAGCATCTCGAGCCCCGTCATGGGACCGTGCACCATCGCGGCGGCGATCGCGCGGTTGAGCGACACCATGGGATTGTCGGAGATCCGCTCGAGCAGGCCGTAGAGCGCGAGGATCTGCGGCCAGTCGGTGTCCTCGGCGCGCGTCGCTTCATCGTGCACGGCGGCGATCGCGGCCTGGAGCCGGTACGGGCCGGCCTCTCCCCGGGAGAGCGCCTCCTCGACGAGCGCGATCCCCTCGGCGATCAGCCGCTCATCCCACAGCGCCCGATCCTGCTCGTCGAGCGGGATCAGCTCCCCACCCGCGCCGCTGCGCGCGGCGCGGCGCGCGTCGGTGAGCAGCATGAGCGCGAGCAGTCCCGCCACCTCGCCGTCATCCGGCAGAAGGGCGCGAAGCATCCGGGCCAGCCGGATCGCCTCGCTCGAGAGATCGGGGCGATGCAGATCGGGACCGCTGCTGCTGGTGTATCCCTCGTTGAAGATCAGATACAGCACGTGCAGCACGGCCCGCAGTCGCTCGGCGCGCTCCGCGTCGGTGGGCATGCGGAACGGGACGCCGGAGCGCTCGATGCTCTGCTTGGCGCGGCTGATCCGCTGCGCCATCGTCGCCTCTGGCACGAGGAACGCGCTGGCGATCTCCGCGGTGGTGAGCCCTCCCACGGCGCGGAGGGTGAGCGCGATCGCCGATGCGGGGGTGAGCGCGGGGTGACAGCACATGAAGAGCAGGACGAGCGTGTCGTCCTGGTCGGCGGCGATGTCCGCATCGGGGGGCGGCACGGAGGCCCACTCGGCCCGGAGCCCGCTCGCCACGGCATCCTCGCGGCGGCGCCTCGCCACCTCGCTGCGCACGTGGTCGGCCAGACGTCTCACGGCGACGTGATGGAGCCAGCCCGCTGGATTGGCGGGGATCCCGTCCGTGGGCCACCGCGCGGCCGCCGCGATCAGCGCCTCCTGCACCGCGTCCTCCGCCGCCGCGAAGTCTCCATGCCGCCGCGCGACGACGCCGAGCACCCGCGGCGCGAGGTCGCGCAGCAGGCGCTCGATGGTGGCATCTCGCGGCTCGGGCGTCACGTGTGGGTGCTGCACTAGATTATTCTCCCCACGCGACCCTGATGCGTCAACGCCCATCCCGAGGCCCGATTTGCCGATCCGCTCCACGATGATGCTCGTGGCCGCCGCGCTCGTGGCGGGGTGCGCCTCCGCGCCCCGCTCCGGGAGCGGCACGCCCCTCCGCGTGATGTCCTACAACATCCGCTCCGGCAACGGAGACCTGGCCGGCACCGCGGCCGCCATCCGCGCGCTGGCGCCGGACGTGGTGGCGCTCCAGGAAGTGGACGTCCACTGGGCCGAGCGCAGCGGATTCGCCGACCAGGCCTCGGCGCTGGCGGAGCGGCTCGGGATGCACGCGCGGTTCGCGCGCATCTACCACCTGCCCGCGGCGAGCGCGGACCAGCCGGCGCGCGAGTTCGGGGTGGCGCTGCTCACGAGGTATCCGATCGTGCGCTCGCGGAACGACACCCTCACGCGACTCTCCACGCAGGAGGCGAACCCGGTGCCGGCGCCGATGCCGGGGCTGCTCGAGGCGACGATCGATGTGCGGGGGACGCCGGTGCGCGTGTTCGACACGCACCTCGACTACCGGAAGGATCCCGGCGTCCGCGCGCGACAGGTGCGGGAGATGCTCGCGCACATCGACGCCTCCCCGGGGCCGACGCTGGTGTTCGGAGACATGAACGCGACGCCGGATGCGCCGGAGCTCCAGCCGCTCCTGCACCGGCTGCACGACGCGTGGACCGGCGCGGCCGGGCCGGGGTTCACCTACCCCGCCGAGGCGCCAGCGAAGCGCATCGACTACGTGCTCGTGTCGGCGCACTTCCACGTGCGCACGGCGACGGTGCCGGCCACCGAGGCCTCCGACCACCGGCCGGTGGTGGCGGACCTCGTGCTCGATGGGGGCGGTCGCTAGAGCAGCTTGTCGAGCGTGATCGGCAGGTCGCGCACGCGCTTTCCCGTGGCGTGATGCACCGCGTTGGCGATCGCCGCGGCGACGCCGGTGATCCCGATCTCGCCGAGCCCCTTCACGCCGATCGGGTTCACGATGGGATCGTGCTCGTCCACGAAGATCGCGTCGATGCTCCCCACGTCGGCGTTCACGGGCACGTGGTACTCGGCGAGATCGGCGTTCACGTAGCGCCCGGTGCGGCGATCCACGTGCGTCTCCTCCATCAGCGCCATCCCGATCCCCCACACCACGCCGCCGATGATCTGGCTGCGCGCGGTCTTGGCGTTCAGCACCCGCCCGCCGCCGTACGCCCCCACCACGCGCGGCACGCGCACGCGCCCGAGGTCCTCGTCCACGCGCACCTCGGCGAACACGGCGCCGAACGAGTGCATCGAGTACTGCTGCTGCTCCTCCGCCCCCTTCGCGTCCACGCGCGACTCCACCGGCTGCGCGCCGTGGCGCGCGAGCAGCGCGGTGTACGTTTCCCCCGTCGCCGGATCGGCGGCGAGGGAGAGTCGCCCCTCCGCGGCGCGCACGTCGCGCTCGGCGGCGCCGTGCAGCGGCGACGCGGGATCGGCGATCGCCATCCGCACCAGCTTCTGTCTCGCGCCGGTGGCGGCGAGGTACACCGCGGGTCCGGTGGACGACGCGGTCATCGACCCGGCGGAGAGCGGCGTGGGCGGCATCTCGGTGTCGCCCAGCTCGAACCGCACGCGCTCGGGCGGAAGGCCGAGGGCATCGGCGGCGATCTGCGTCATGATCGTGTACGTCCCGCAGCCGATCTCCTGCGTCCCCGCGCGCACCAGCGCGCTCCCATCGGGGAGGATGCGCGCCACCGCCGATGCCGGCGCCTGCCGCGCGGGATACGTGGCCGTCGCCATGCCGTAGCCGATGAGCCAGCGGCCGTCGCGCATCGCGCGCGGCTTCGGGTCGCGCCGGCTCCAGCCGAAGCGCTCCGCGCCCACGCGGTAGCATTCGCGGAGCGACTTGCTCGAGAAGGGCTTTCCGGACTGTGCGTCGCGCTCGGCGTAGTTCTTCAGTCGCAGCGCGATGGGATCCATCGCGAGCGCGACCGCCAGCTCGTCCATCGCGCTCTCCAGCGCGAAGGTGCCCGTGGCCTCCCCGGGCGCGCGCTGGAAGGAGGGGGAGCCGACGTTGAGCCTCGCGAGGTCGTGGTCGGTCTCCGCGTTGGGGGACGCGTAGAGCATCCGCGTCTGCACGGCGCTCGGCTCCAGCCAGTTCTCGAGCGTGGAGGTGCTGGAGAGGCTCGTGTGCCGGATCGCGGTGAGGGCGCCATCCCGCTTCGCGCCGAGCGTGACGCGCTGGATCGTGAGCGGGCGTCCGCCCACGGGGCCGAACATCTGCCGCCGCGTGAGGAAGAGCTTCGCCGGGCGGCCCGCCCGCTTCGCCGCCATCGCCGCGAGGAACACGTGCGACCAGGGGCCGCCCTTGCTGCCGAAGCCGCCGCCGGTGAAGTACGACACCACGCGCACGTTCTCGCGCGGGATGCCGAACGCCTTCGCCAGGCCGTTGCGCACGTTGAAGATTCCCTGCGTGGAGTCGTACACCGTGAGCCGGTCGCCCTCCCACACGGCGATGGTGTTGTGCGGCTCCATCGGATTGTGATTCTCGAGGGGCGTGGTGTAGGTGTGGTCCACCGTCACCTCCGCCGCGGCCAGTCCCGCCGCGACATCGCCGCGCGTGGTGTGCTTGGGCTCGGGGCCGGTGGGGTGCACCGCGTTCCCTGGCGCGCGCGGCGCCGTCGTCACGTCGAGATCGGGCTTCTCCTCGTCGTACGTCACGCGCACCAGGCACGCCGCCGCCGTGGCGTGCTCGAAGGTGTCGGCGATGACGAGCCCGATGGGCTGGCCGTTGTAGTGCACGCGGTCGTCCTGGAGCAGCGTGGGGACCCGCGACGGCGGTTGCCCGGGCTGCGACGTGTTGACGGTGGTGGACTCGGCCAGGCGGGGCGCGTTCGCCGGTCCGAGCACGGCGAGCACGCCGGGGGCGCGCTCGGCGGCGGCGGTGTCCATCCGGCGCACGCGCCCCTTCGCGATGGAGCTGGTGACCATCACCACGTGCACGAGGCCGGGGAGGGGAAACTCGGCGGCGTAGCGCGCGGCGCCGGTGACCTTCAGCCGACCGTCCACGCGATCCATCGCGGCGCCGACGCTCGGCCCCGCGGCGCGCGAGGCCTGCACCTTCTTCTCGTCGCTCACGCCGACACCTCCTCGAGCGCGCGCACGAGCGTGCGCTTCGCCAGCTCCACCTTGAACGCGTTCTGCTCGTGCGGCACGGCGCCGTGCAGCGCCGCGTCGGCGGCCGCGCGGAAGGACTCCCGCGTCGCCGGCTTCCCCGCCAGCGCGCGCTCCGCCGCCACCGCGCGCCAGGGCTTGGTGGCGACCCCGCCGAGCGCGATGCGCGCGGCGCGTACCGTGCCGCCGGCGAGATCGAGCGCCACCGCCGCCGAGGCGAGCGCGAACGCGTAGCTCGCCCGGTCGCGGACCTTGAGGTAGAGCGAGCGGCGCGCCCAGGAGAGCGCGGGGAGATCGATCGCCGTGATCAGCTCGCCGGAACGGAGCACCGTCTCGCGCTCGGGGTGGGTGCCGGGGAGCAGGTGGAAGTCGCCGAACGCGATCGCGCGCGCTCCGCCCGGGCCGCGCACGCGCACGGTGGCATCGAGGGCGGCCAGCGCCACGGCGAGGTCCGACGGGTGCGTGGCGATGCAGTGCTCGCTCGTGCCGAGGATCGCGTGGCTCCGGTTCACGCCGTGCAGCGCGGAGCAGCCGGTGCCCGGCTCCCGCTTGTTGCACGGCGTCGCCGTGTCGCGGAAGTACGGACAGCGCGTGCGCTGGAGCACGTTCCCCCCGATCGTGGCCATGTTGCGCAACTGCCCGGACGCCGCCAGGAGCAGCGACTGGCTCACCAGCGGATACCGCTCCTTCACGCGCGCATCCCACGCCACGTCGCTCATGCGCCCGAGCGCGCCGAGCCGCAGCCCGCCATCCGGCAGCTCGGCCACCGCGGCGAGGGACGGGTCGTGCCGCGCCAGCGGGTTGATGTCGATGACGCGCTCCGGCGTTTCCACGTCGAGCTTCATCAGGTCGATGAGCGTGGTGCCCCCGGCGACGTAGCGCGTGCGGCTCCCGGTACCGGCGCGCACCGCATCGTCGATGGTGGTGGCCACGCCGAGCTCGAAGGGTCTCATCGTCCGGCACTCCTCGTCGCGCGCACCTGCTGGATGGCGGCGACGATCCCCGGATAGGCGCCGCACCGGCAGATGTTGCCGCTCATCGCCTCGCGCACGTCGTCGTCCGTGGGTCCCCACGGCTCGTCGAGCATCGCGACCGCGGACATGAGCTGCCCCGAGGTGCAGTAGCCGCACTGGAAGCCGTCGTGCTCGATGAAGGCGCGCTGCACGGGGTGCAGCGTGTCGCCGGTGGCGAGCCCCTCCACGGTGGTGATTCGCTTTCCCTGCTGCATCGCGGCGAAGGTGAGGCAGGAGAGCACGCGGCGGCCGTCGACGTGCACCGTGCAGGCGCCGCACTGGCCGTGGTCGCACCCCTTCTTCGGGCCGGTGATCCCGGCGTAGTCGCGCAGCGCATCGAGCAGCGTGACGCGCGGGTCGAGCTCGAGCGCGACGGTCTTGCCGTCGACATCGAGCGTCACGTGCATGAGCGATCCGGTGTCCTCCGGCGCGGCGACGATGCGCGCGAGCGGCTCGGCGCGCGCCGCGGCGCGGGCGAGGGTGAGGGCGACCGCCGCGCCCACGGCGGCGGCGATGAACTCCCGGCGCGAACACCCCCACGCGAACGATCCCGGCGCGGCGTCGGCCGCCAGGTGCCGGCGCGAGATGCGCCCCTGCTCGTCCACCACGAAGACGGCCCAGTCGCCGGCGACGCCGTACCGGCGCGCGATCGCGCCGTGCGTCTCCAGCGACAGGCTGAGGAGCCGCACGTGCTGGCGCTGCGGGAGCTCGGCGGCGATCTCGTCGCACGCGCGGACCGATGCCTCGTGCCGCTCATCGCCGCCGTCGCCGTGGAAGGCGATCACCACCGGTTCCCCGCGAAGATCGCGGAGCCGAGCCCCCTCGGGGCCGGTGCCGTCGGGCAGCGTGAAGTCGGGGGCCTCGTCGCCGATCGCGAGGAGGGGCGCGACAGGATCGGAAAGTGAACTCATCCGCTCGCTCCGGTTGAGCCGACAGTATGCTCGCTCGAGCGGCGCGAGCGCCGCAAGATTGATGCTCGCCTCCGGTACGGCGGAAAGGGCTCGGCGCCGCCGATCGCGACCGCCGCGCGCCTCACCCCGCGCCGGCGGCGCTGAACTCCGGCAAGCGCTCCGGCCTCGCTTCCGACAGCGCGCGCTGCACCCCCTCGGCGTCGTAGTCGGTGGCGTAGACGGGCGTCCCGGGCTGCTGACGCCAGGACTCGTCGAGGCCGCCGGCGTCCACGGGATCGAACCCGAGCTCGTCGACCAGATTCATCACCACGCGCTTGGCGGCCGCGTCATCGCCCGCCACGGGGAGCGCGATCCGCTGCGGGTCCCCCTTCGGGCGCCCCAGCTCCATCAGGTGCTGCGCGTAGATGTTGTTGAACGCCTTCACCACCGGGCGGCCGAGCTGCCGCGACACCCAGCGGCTCTCCGTCATTCCTTCCTCGATCGGCGCGATGCGTCCGTCGCGCCGCGGATAGTAATTGCCGGTGTCCACGACGGCCGTGGTGGCGGGCGTCTCGGCGAAGAGCCCCTCGGGCAGTTGCGGGATGTTGCGTTCCGGGATCGTCACGATCACCACGTCGCGCGCGCGAGCCGCTTCGGCCGGTGTCACCGCGTGCGCGCCCGTCTCCGCCGCCAGCGCGGCGAGCGTCTCCGGTCCTCGCGAGTTGGCCACAAAGACATCGTGTCCGAGCGCCCGGAGACGGCGGGTGAGCGTGCCGCCGATGTGGCCGGCGCCGATGATGCCGATCTGCATGTCTCCTCCCGTGAACGAGGCCGCCCACCGCGCCGTGCACGTCACGCGACGGTGGGCGTCGACGACGTCGATCGCCTTCGCACTCGACACTCGGCTGCGCCTCGTGGCGTGTCAAGCGACGGGGGACGGGGAGCGGGCGCCGGCGCCCGCTTGCTGCCGCTCGCGCCGCCGGTCATACTCCGGGCTCAACAATCCCGCCCAGAGGTCCGTCGTTCATGACGCCCGTACTCTCCCTCCGCTGGCTGTCCGCCGCGTCCGTGGCGATCGCCAGCCTCCTCACCCCCGCGCCCCGCCCCGGCCACACTCGCCTCACCGAGCGCCCACCCGTCGACCCGGGGATGTACGCCGGCCTGCGCTGGCGCAACGTCGGTCCCTTCCGCGCCGGCCGCATCGCCGCCGTCAGCGGCGCGATCGGCCAACCGGGCGTCTTCTACGCCGGTCTCCCCGGCGGAGGCGTGTGGAAGACCACCAGCGCCGGCGCCACCTGGTTTCCGATCTTCGATTCGGTCACGAGCGTCTCGTCGGTGGGAGCGGTCGCGGTCGCGCCCTCCGATCCGAACGTGATCTACGTCGGCACCGGCGACATGATCACCGGCGGCGCGATCAACGAGGGCGATGGCGTCTACGAGTCGGTGGACGCGGGGAAGACGTGGCGGCACCTCGGCCTCGAGGCGACGAAGCAGATCCCGTCGATCCTCATCGACCCGCGCGATCCGAAGCTCGTGATGATCGCCGCGCAGGGGAACGTCCACCGGAAGAGCGATGCGCGCGGCGTGTTCCGCAGCACCGATGGCGGCGCCACGTGGACGCGGACGCTGTACGTGGACGACGAGACGGGGATCGAGAGGCTCGCCAGCGCGTACGACGAGCCGAACGTGATCTTCGCGACCACCGTGCGGCACTACACGCCACCCGGCGCCCCCGCGCGCCGGGCCGCCCCGTCCGACTCGGGGCCCACGGGCACGGCGCTGTACAAGTCCACCGACGAAGGGGTGACCTGGCACGAGGTCACCGGCGGCGGGCTGCCGCGCCTCTTCGGGCGCACGTCGGTGGCCGTGGCGATGCACACCCACGCGCAGCGCGTCTTCCTGATCGGCAACTTCGGCCTCTATCGCTCCGACGACGGAGGCGCGACGTGGCGCCGGATGGACGCCGCCGACAAGCGGATCGCGAACGGGCAGGGCGGCTACAACTGCGGCGTGTACGTGGATCCGGAGAACCCGGACATCGTCTACACGATCAACACGTCGAGCTACAAGTCCACCGATGGTGGCAACACGTTCACCGGATTCAAGGGCGCGCCCGGCGGCGATGACCCGCAGCAGATGTGGATCGACCCGACCGACGGCCAGCGCATCTTCCTCGGTCTCGATCAGGGCGCGGCGATCACGCTCGACGGCGGCGCCACGTGGAGCTCCTGGTACAACCAGTCCACGGAGCAGGTCTATCACATTGCCACCGATGCGTCGTTCCCCTACTGGATCTACGCCACGCAGCAGGATGCCGGCGCGATCCGCACGCGCGCGCGCGGCAACCTGGGCGAGATCGGACCGCTCGATTGGAGTCCGGTGCCCGGGTGGGAGTGGGGCACCGTCGTCCCCGATCCACTCCACCCGAACACCGTGTACGCCACCGGCTCGGGGGTGGTGAAGATCACCTTCCCCTCCGAGCAGTGGATCGACGTGAGCCCGGCGCAGGATCCCGAGCTCGCGCTGCGCACGTCGTTCTCGGGGCCGATGGTGTGGGCGCCGTGGAACCAGCACGAGTTGCTCGCGGGGTTCCAGTACCTCATGGCCACCACCGACGGCGGCGTGCACTGGAAGCGGCTGGGCCCCGATCTCGCCGTGCCGGCGGCGCAGGTGGCCGCGGGCTCCGGACGCGCGGCGACGCGGAGCGGCTCGGCGCAGCCGGGTGGGGCCATCGAGTCGATCTCCGCATCCACGGTGGCGCCGGGGACGATCTGGGTGGGCACGGACAACGGGTTGATCCAGGTGACGCGCGATGAGGGGAAGACGTGGCACGACGTCACGATCCCCGGGCTCCCCGACCCCACGCACGCCGACATCTCGGCGATCGATGCGTCGCACCAGGACGCGGCCACCGCGTACGTGGCGATCGACTACCACCGCGCGGGCGACTACACGCCGTACTTCTATCGCACGCACGATTACGGAAAGACGTGGACGAAGATCGTGAGTGGCCTCCCCACCGATCAGCCGGGCGGCAGCTTCGCGCGCGTGATCCGCGCGGACACCAAGAGGGCGGGGCTCCTGTTCGCCGGCACCGAGAGCGCGATGTGGGTCTCGTTCGATGATGGTGACCACTGGCAGTCGCTGATGCTGAACCTGCCCACCACGTCGTATCGCGACATCGCCATTCGCGGGAACGATCTCGTGGTGGGCACGTACGGGCGCGGAATCTGGATCCTCGATGATTACTCGCCGCTGCGGCAGGCGGCCCCGGCGATCGCCGGAGAGCCCGTGCACCTCTTCCAGCCCGCTGAGGCGATCCGCGTGCGGCGGAACGTGAACGCCGACACGCCGTATCCCCCCGAGGTGCCGCACGCGCTCAACCCGCCGGATGGCGTGATCATCGACTACACGCTGGCGGCGAAGCCCGCGGGCGAGGTCACGCTCGACGTGATCGACGCGGCGGGAACGGTGGTGCGCCACCTGTCGAGCGCGCCGATCGCACCGGTGGAAGAGGCGGCGCAGCCGCCGGAGCCGAACTTCTGGCTTGCGACGCCGGCGCCGCTCCCCACCAGCGTGGGCGCGCATCGCGTGGTGTGGGACCTCCGCTACGATGCGCCGCCGGCGTTCACGCACACGTTCGAGATCAACGCCAACCCCGGGCTCACCCCGGCGTCACCGGAGGGGCCGCTGGCGCTTCCCGGCACCTACACCATCAAGCTCACGGTGGATGGGCGCAGCTACACGCGACAGGTGGCGGTGCGCAACGATCCCCGCTCGCACGCCACCACCGCCGACCTGCGCGCGCAGCACACGCTGCTCATGCATCTCGACGCGGGGATCCGGACGGCGTGGACGGGCTACCACGAGGTGACCGCGCTGCGCGCCGCGGTGGAGAAGGCCGCGGGCGCGAGCACGGCGGGCGATGTGGCCGCCGCGGCCACGTCGCTCGAGGCGGCGATGGACACGGTGGCCGGCGACCCGCACGGGGGGCGCGGCTTCCGACGCCGTGGCGGTCCCACACCGCCGCCAAGCTTCGTGGACGCGAGCGAGGCGCTGGTGCGACAGCTCGAGGCGCAGGACTACGCCGACATGGCGCCCACCGCGTCGATGCTCGCGGCGCAGGCGGCCACGTGCCACGAGCTCGCGGCCGCCGAGTCACGGTGGGAGCGCATCCGCACCACGGAGCTCTCGGCGTTCGACGCCGTGCTCGCGCGCAACGGGCTACCGGCGGTGGCCCAGGGGCAGCCGGTCAGGCGAGGAAAGGTTCCATGTGAATGAGCCGGAGCCCGCGGACGCGCGAGAACTCGCGATGGTCGAGCGTCGCGAGCGCGTGTCCGCGGGCCAGCGCGCTGAAGGAAGCCGTGTAGGAGCGGCTCAGTCCTCGCCGCGCGACGCGTCGCGCGCCCGCGCCCGATGCTCGGTCTCGCGGTCGAGCACCTCGCGGATGGCGGCGATCACCGGGTGGTCCGCCGTGTACTGCCGGCCGTACTCCAGGTTGAAGCGGTAGTCGAACTCGGCCGGGTTCAGCCCCTGGTTGTGCTGGAGGATCGTCTCGAGCTTGTCGAGCGCCTTGGCGAGTCGTGCCTCCGGCGTGCTCGCCGCCTCGTACTCGTCCCACAGCCCGGTGATCTCCGCGCGGAGCGACTCCGGCAGCGGCTCGAGGAGTTGGAGCAGGTCACGCCGCTCCTGCTCCGCCTTCGGCACGCCACCCGCCGCCAGCTCGCGCGCCTGCTCGGGCGCGGGCACATCGCCGCCGATCGCCTCGCCCAGATCGTGGATGAGGCAGATCTGGAGCAGCCGCGCGAAGTCCACGTCCGGGAAGGCGGGGCGGAGGACGAGCGCCATCAGGCACAACCGCCACGAATGCTCGGCCACGCTCTCCCGGCGCCCCTCGGACGTCCACGCGCTGCGCGTGACGTTCTTGAGGCGCTCGGCGGAGCGCAGAAACTCGAGCACGCCGGTGAGATCCAGAGGAGGCATGCCGTGGAATCTATCCGCGGCGCTCACCCGCGACGCCAGCCACGCGGCGGAGGTGGCGCATCGCCCCCGGCCCCGCCCGCGGCGCCCGCCGCCACCCACGCGAGCGCCTGGTCGAGCTCCGGCGCGTCGGGCAGGCGCAGCCGAAACGTGTCCTCCAGCACCCGGCGCAGCTCCGCGGCGCTGGCGAGCGTCCGCCGCTCCGTGCCGCCATGGAGATCGTGCGTGGCCAGCTCCGCATTGCGGAGCACGTGCCGGCGGCCGGGGTCCACCCGCGTGGCGATCAGGCCGGTGATGAAGTGAGAGTCCGGGTGGTGCGTGACGTACCAGCACGCCATCTGGTAGTCCTCCAGCGCCTGCTCGTGGAGGTCGAACTGATAGAGCGCCTTCCACTCCCCTCGCACCTTCACCTCCATCACGTACCCGTCGTCCGCCGTGACGAGGCGATACGGCTCGTGCGTCGTGGCCTGCTCCACGTCCACGTCGAGGCGTAGCGGCGAGGGGAGCGTCATCCCGCCGAACCCCGCGTCCACGATGTACCGCTCCGTGCCGACATCCACGAGGAGCAGCATGTGGGTGCGCGGCCTGGTCACGAGCGGCGGCACGTTCCATCGGACGCGCGCCGCCAGCCCCGCGGTGCGGAAGCCGAGCGCGTCGAGTGCGTGGCGGAGGAGCAGGTTGTGCTCGAAGCAGAAGCCGCCGCGGCGCTCGTGCACGAGCTTCCGCTCCAGTGATGCGGTGTCGAGCTGGATGGGCCAGCCGAGGAGCGGGTTCAGGTTCTCGAACGGGATCGCGCGCACGTGGTGCTCGTTCACCTCCCGCAGCACGGCGAGCGTCGGCTCCCGCGCGCCGCGGTAGTCGATCCGCCCGAGGTAGGCGTCGAGGTCCATCATCACGCCGCACTCCGGAGTCGCGCGTCGCGCAGGGCGCGCGCCCACCACGCGACCTCGTCGAGCATGATCGTGGCCGCACGCTCCACGACGGCGGCATCCTTCGGCTGGCCGGCGTCGTCGAACTGACCGCGTGCCATGTGAAAGCTCACCGTGTCGCGCACCGTCATCGCGTGCAGCTCGGCGAACACCAGGCGAAGCTGCTCCACCGCGCGAAGCCCGCCCGAGATCCCGCCGTACGAGACGAACGCCACCGGCTTCCTGCGCCACTCGAGCTTGAGCCAGTCGATGGCGAGCTTGAGCGATGCCGGATAGGCGTGGTTGTACTCGGGGGTGATGACGACGAATGCATCCGCGGCGGCGACCCGCTCGGCGAACTCCTGCACCGCGGGCGGCCGCTCCTGCCGGTGGATGGCCGGCAGCCCGGCCTCCGCCAGGTCGATGACGTCGACGTCCATGTCGCCGCGGCGGCGCGCGAAGTCGCCGAACCAGCGCGCCACGGTGTCGCCGAACCGTCCTTCACGGGTGCTGCCAATGATCACGCCGATGCGCAGATTGGACTCGGACATTGCGGACCTCTTGCTCACGTGAGGCGGTAGAAGAGATTTTCCAAGATACGAATTGGATAAGGCATGCCCCGCAATAATTCAAGCATAGGCTTGGAAAATAGTTCCTCCCCGGAGCGCTCGTCGGCCGAGCGCGTGCTCGGGCTGCTCAAGACGCGCGGACCGCAGACGGCCGCGACGCTGGGGGAGGCGCTCCGCATCTCGGGCGAGGCGGTGCGGCAGCAGCTCGCGCGGCTGGCCGGCGAGGGACTGGTCGACGCGAGCGCGGAGCCGGCGGGTGTCGGCCGTCCGGCACGCGTGTGGCGCCTGACGGACGCCGGGCATCGCCGCTTCCCCGACAGGCACGCGGAGCTGGCGGCGCAGCTGCTCACGAGCATCCGGCGCGAGCTGGGGGAGGAGGCGCTCGGGGTAGTGCTCGCCGCCCGGGAGCGCGACGTGCGGGCCGCCTACGAGAGCGAGTTGCGCGGGGCCGCCACGCTCGGCGAGCGCGTGGCGCGCCTGGCCGAGATCCGGACTCGCGAGGGGTACATGGCGGAGTGGCGGGAAGAGGGGCCCGGCGCCTTCCTGCTCATCGAGAACCACTGTCCCATCGGCGCGGCGGCCACCGTGTGCCAGGGATTCTGCGGCGTGGAGCTGGACGTGTTCCGGGCGGTGCTCGGGAGGGATGCGACGGTGGAGCGCGCGGAGCACATCCCGACGGGAACGCGGCGGTGCGTGTACCGGATCACCTCGGCGGCGCCCGCGCCTCGGCGCGCCACCGCGGGGCGCCGCCGCCGGCACCAGGACCGGTAGCCCCGATCCCGCCGGCGGCGCATCGCCCCGCGCGCCTCGTCAGGCGACGGCGGGCTCGTAGGTGCCGGGCACGAGGCGCGCGGCGATGGAGAGGCGGTTCCACGCGTTGATCGCCGCCACCGCGAGCGTCAGGTCGCACAGCTCGCGCTCGCCGAAGTGCGGACGCACCACCTCCCACACCCCGTCGGGCACGCGCCCATCGGCCACGCGCGTCACCGCCTCCGTCCACTCCAGCGCGGCGCGCTCGCGCTCGGTGTAGTACGGGCACTCGCGCCAGGCATCGAGCGAGTACATGCGCTGCTCGGTCTCCCCGATCGCGCGCAGATCCTTCCAGTGCATGTCGAGGCAGTACGCGCATCCGTTGATCTGCGACGCCCGGAGCTGGACGAGCAGGAGCAGCGGCCGCTCGACGGCGCCTTCGGCGAGATGGCGGTCCAGGGCATCCATGGCGTCGTACACACCGGGGGCGGCCTTGCCGTAGTTGAAGCGGGGTCTCATGGGCTCTCCGTGAGGTCGTGGTGGTGGATGCGCGGCGCCGTTCCGGCCGCCGTATCCGTGCGATACGTTACGGAGAATTGGACCGATCGTGTAGAGCCATTTTCCGCATTTCGATTGTACCACTTCATGCCCAAGCGAGCCGCCACCCTCCCCCTCGCCCTTCCGCCGCGCGAGCCCGGCACCCCGGCGCACCGATGGCTGTACGGCGCCCTGCGCACGGAGATCCTCGAGGGGCGGCTGCGCCCCGGCACACGCCTCCCCGCCACGCGCGACCTCGCCGTGCAGCACGCGCTCTCGCGCGGCACCGTCGTGAGCGCGTTCGAGCAGTTGAAGGCGGAGGGCTACGTGGAAGGGAGCGTCGGCTCGGGCACGTACGTGACCCGGGTGCTGCCGGAGGAGCTGCTGCATGCGTCGCGTCCGGCGCGCGGGCGCGCGGCGTCGCAGCGGTGCGGGCGTCGCCCGCTCTCGGCGCTGGCGCAGCGCGCGCGGCTCTTCCCCGCGTACGACGCGCGCCCCACGCGCGCCTTCCGCGCCAACCTCCCCGCTCTCGACCTGTTCCCCACCACGCTCTGGGCGCAGCTCGCCGCGCGACGCGTGCGCGGGGCCACGACGCGGCTGCTCATGGGATGCGACCCCATGGGGTGGCGCCCACTGCGCGACGCGGTCGCCGGCTATCTCACCACGGCGCGCGGCGTGGCGTGCGCCCCCGAGCAGGTGGCGATCGTCTCGGGCGTGCAGGAGGCGCTCGACATCGCCGCGCGGCTCCTGCTCGATCCGGGCGACACGGTGTGCATGGAGGATCCCGGATATCCCGGCGCCGCGCTCGCGTTCGAGGCGTGCGGCGCCCGGGTGCGCACGGCGCCGCCGGACGACGCGGGGTTGCGGCTCGATGCCCCGTTCCTGCGCGGCGCGCGGCTCGCCTACGTGACGCCGGCACACCAGTTCCCCCTCGGCATCGCCATGCCCCTCTCGCGCCGCCTCGCGCTGCTGGAGTGGGCCCGGGGGGCCGGCGCGATGATCTTCGAGGATGACTACGACAGCGAGTACCGCTACGCCGGACGCCCCCTCCCCGCGCTCCAGGGGCTCGACCGCGACGGCGTGGTGCTCTTCGCGGGGAGCTTCAGCAAGGTGCTCTTCCCGTCGCTCCGGCTCGGCTACCTCGTGGTGCCGCCCGATCTCGTGGACCCGATCGCCGCCCTGAAGTCGCTCACGAGCCGGCACGCGCCACTGCTGGAGCAGGCGGTGCTCCACGACTTCATCGTGGAAGGACATTTCGCGCGCCACGTTCGGCGCATGCGCGAGGTGTACGCCGAACGGCTCGCCGTGCTGTTGGAGTGCGGGCGCGAGTGCCTGACCGGACTGCTGGAGATCACCGGGGTGGAGGCCGGCCTGCAGACGGCCGGATGGCTCGCGGGCGGCATCGCCGAAGACGAAGCGGTCGCGGCCGCCGCCGCGCGCGACGTGGACGTGACGCCGCTCGGCGAATACGGGCGCAGCGCCGGCGCGCGCGCGGGGCTCCAGCTCGGCTTCGCCGCGGTGGATGCGCCGGAGATCCGCCGCGGAGCGCGCGAGCTCGCCGCCGCGCTGGAGCCGCTGGCTCGCGCGCGCCGCAACATCACCCGCGCGTCCCGCTCCCCACGAACTCCGTGACCGCCGGGCGCGCCCGGTACGCCTCCTCGGGAATCTCCGCGAGCGTGGAGTGATGGAGCATGTCCCCGAGCCCGAAGAACTGTTGGAAGCTCATGATCAGCGGACGCCACCGCACAGGGTCGATGCGGTTCGCGTGCCCCGCCATGCGGATCCGCTCATCCACGTGCACGCGCACCACGCGCACTTCGAGCGCGACCAACCGCCCCCGCCGCTCCGGCTGGCTCTCGGCGAGCGGGTGCACCCCCTCGAGCACCGCCTCGAGCTGCACCGGACACTCGGCCACGCGCGGCGGCGCCACGAGATCCGACTCCACCGGCGTGAGCCCGGCGACGCCGAACTTGTCGCGCTCGTGCCGGTAGCCCATCGCCACCTTGTGCGGGGGCACGGGATCCGAGCCCGTCGTGCGCGCGAGCCGGTTCACCTGCGCCACCTGTTCCACCGAGGGGAGATTGAGCACGCACTCCCCGGTGCGCAGTATGTTGGCTGGTGTGTGGGACCGCGCCCCGAGGCCGAGCATGCAGCTCCGCCCCAGCCACCAGGCGGAGGACATGGGCGCCAGGTTGGCCGAGCCGTCCTCGTTGAGTGAGCTCACGAGCACGACGGGGGTGCCGAAGTAGAGAATCGCGGGATCGATGACGGTATGCATGGCGAGGTTCCGAATGGTGGTTCGTGCGTTGATCGTGGATGCACGATGCACCATCGGACCGGCGGCGGGCGTCGCGGTTCTTGCGCTGATTTCGCGGTGGCGGTGGGGGCTGCCCCAACGCGTCGCCTGACTACTCCCCGCGCACCTCGGCGAAGTAGGCGGCGAGGTCGATCGCCAGCGGGGGGTGGGCGGAATCGGGACGCCACGCGAGATGCTTGGCGAGCATCTCGGGGCGCTGGTCGTCGGGCCGCCACCGCTCGACGAGCCGCGCGTCCACGTCCACGATCCAGTACTCGGGCACCCGCAGCCGCTGATAGAGACGGCGCTTCACCAGCCGGTCGGCGCGGGCCGTGCTCGGGGAGAGAATCTCCACGGCGAGGATGACGCACCCCGCTTCCTCCCACGTGCGCGGCGCACGACCATCGATGAGCGGAACCACGAACAGATCGGGCTCGACCATCCGATCGTCGGCGAACTCCACATCGGCGGGGGCGAGTATCGCCTCGCCAAGGGCGTGAGCAGCGAGGTAGCCGTGCAGGTGGAGAAACAACTTCCGCGATGCGGCCTGGTGCTCCCACGTCGGCGCGGGCGTCACGAGGAGCTCCCCGTCGACGACCTCGTACCGATTGCCGTCGTCGGGAAGCGCGCGCACCATGTCGGCGGTCCACCGCATCGTCGCTGCAGCCATGGTCATATTCTTGTCTCCTCGGCGGCGCCAAAGCAATAGATCATGCCGAGGTATGCGTCGAGAATGGCGAGAAAGCATCATCATTTTCACGCAGGACGCGTCGCCAACGCCCGACCCGCGCCACCATCGCGGAAGGTGCGCAAGGGCGCCGACTCCGGACGCCACGCACTCGCGATGGAGCGCGCCTTGCTCGCGAAGTGACGCGCACGCCGTCGCAGGCCGCAGCGTCGCCCCCCGGTGGGCGGCAGTCATCCGGGAGGCATCGTGTCCGCCAGCGGTTCGCCGACTTCATCAGATCGCGACGACGGGATGGCCGGCGTCGTCGAGCGCAACATTGCCGCGTTGCTCGAGCGCCGCCGCGCCGAAGCGGAGCGCACACCGGTGCAGGAGCGCATCGCCGACCGCATCAGCCGCTTCGCCGGCAGCATGCGCTTCGTCTACATCCACCTCGTCGTGTTCGGCCTGTGGATCGCGATCAACCTGGGGTGGCTCGGTCTCCCCCGGTTCGACCGCTCGTTCACCATCCTCGCCATGGTGGCGTCGGTGGAGGCGATCTTCCTCTCGACCTTCGTCCTGATCACGCAGAACCGCATGGCCGCCGTCGCCGACCGGCGCGCCGACCTCGACCTGCAGGTGAGCCTGCTCGCGGAGCACGAGGTGACGCGGCTCATCACGCTCGTGACGCGGATCGCCGACCGCATGGGCATCGAGGAGGCGCGCGACCCGGCGCTCAGCGAGTTGGCGCGGGACGTGGCGCCCGAGCGCGTGCTGGACGAGATCGAGGCGAGCGAGCGCGCGTATGCCGAGGATGAGGACGAGGAGGAGCGCGCAACCGACGCCGGGAGGGAACCATGACCCTAGCACGAGGTACGCCGATGCCGAACGAGCAGACCGATGGCCGCAGACCGGTGCGGGTGCTCATCTTCGCCGCGTCGCTCCGGCGCGACTCTCTGAACGCGCGACTCGCGGCGCTCGCCGCGACGGTGACCGTGGAGCAGGGAGGCATGATCGATCGCGCGACGATGGCGGACTTCGACTGTCGTTCGTACGACCAGGACGTGGAGACCACGGCGGGGATCCCCGCCGGCGCGCAGCGACTGCGCGAGCGGCTCCTGGCCGCCGATGCGTTCATCATCGCGTCGCCGGAGTACAACGCCTCACTCCCCGGCGTCCTCAAGAACACGATCGACTGGACCTCGCGCTTCAAGCCGCAGCCGTTCAACGGCCGGCAGGCGCTGCTCCTCTCGGCGTCACCATCGATGGGCGGAGGCAACCGCGGGCTCTGGGCGCTCCGCATTCCGCTCGAGCATCTCGGCGCGCGCGTGTATCCGGACATGTTCTCCCTGGCGCAGGCGCAC
>DASTSH010000171.1:0-17931 GCA_035760785.1 Gemmatimonadaceae bacterium
CTCTCCGCGCAGCACTCGCAGGCGTGGGAGTCCTGGCTCGCCCACATCCCCGGCCTCAAGGTGGTGGCCCCCGGCACGCCGTACGACGCGAAGGGGCTGCTCAAGAGCGCGATCCGCGACGACAATCCGGTGATCGTGCTCGAGGGGGAGATGCTCTACAACACGAAGGGGGAGGTCCCGGAGGAGGAGTACGTGATCCCTCTCGGGAAGGCGGATCTGAAGCGCGAGGGGGAGCACTGCACGATCGTCACCTTCGGGAAGATGGTGCTCGTCGCCATGCAGGCGGCCGACCAGCTCGCGAAGGAGGGGATCAAGGTGGACGTGGTGGACCTCCTCAGCGTGCGTCCCATGGACGTGGAGGCGATCGCCGCCTCGGTGCGCAAGACGAACCGCGCGGTGGTGCTCGAGGAGGGGTGGGAGGTGGCCGGCATGGGCGCGCAGATCGTGGACGTGATCCAGCGCGAGTGCTTCGACGACCTCGATGCCCCCGTGCTGCGCGTGCACCAGGCGGATGTCCCGATGCCGTACGCGAAGAACCTCGAGAAAGTGGCCAAGCCCGACGCGCCGAAGACGATCGCGGCGGTGAAGAAAGTCATGTACATCGACTGAGGGGCGAGGACCGCGGTGGCGGGCCGGGCGGCGGACGCGCCCGGCACCAGCTCCGCGGTCGCGCTCCGCGAACCGGAATTCGACATGGCGACCAAGGTTGTGATGGAGGCGCTGTCCCCGACGATGGAGGAGGGACGGCTCGTCAAGTGGGTGAAGCAGGAGGGGGAGAAGATCGCCAAGGGCGACGTGCTGGCCGAGGTCGAGACGGACAAGGCCGTGATGGAGCTCGTGGCTCGTGGCGAGGGAGTCCTCCGCAAGCGGCTCCTCCCCGAGGGGGAGACGGCGCCGGTGGGGCAGCTCGTGGGCGTGATCGGCGCCCCCGATGAGAACATCGATGACCTGGTGGCGGGCGCGGGCGGCCCGGTGAAGGCGGACGAGCGCGCGACGCCTCCGTCGGAGGTCGTGGCGCGCACGGAGGAGAGCGCGGGCGCGAGCTCGGTGCCGCGCACGCCGCCGGAGTCGCAGGGAGAGTCCTCGGCGCCGCCGCAGCAGAAGACGCAGCGCCTCGGCAACGCGGCGCCGCGCCACCAGCCCCCGCCGCTCCCCGAGCCCTCCACGGAGCAGGCGCCGCACGCGCTGGAGAACGGCGAGCGCCCCCGCTCCTCCCCGCTCGCCAGGCGGCTCGCCAGCGAGCAGGGGCTCGACCTCCAGCAGGTGAACGGCAGCGGCCCGGGGGGGCGGATCATCCGCCGGGACATCGAGGCCGCGCTCCGGAGCGGGGCGGCGCGCCCCGCGGCGGCCGCCGCGCCGGTCGCGCCGCGCCGCGCTGCGGGCGCCGAGTACACGGACATCCCGCTCACGCAGATCCGGAAGACCATCGCCAAGCGGCTCACCGAGTCCATCGGCCCCGTTCCCACGTTCTACCTCACCGCGGAATTCGACCTCACCCGCGTCGCCGAGCTGCGCGACGCGCTGAACGCCATGGGCGACGAGTACCGCGTCTCGTTCAACGACGTGATCCTCAAGGCCGTCGCCACCGCGCTCGCCCAGCACCCCGAGGTGAACGCGCACTGGCTCGGCGACCGCATCCGGGAGTTCGACCGGGTGCACCTCGGCATGGCCGTGGCCACGGATGATGGGCTCATCGTTCCCGTCATCTTCGACGCCGACAGCAAGCGCATGAGCGAGATCTCGCGCGAGGCGCGCGAGCTGGCGAAGCGCGCCCGGGAGCGGAAGCTGAAGCCGGAGGAGTACACCGGCTCCACTTTCTCCGTGTCCAATCTCGGCATGTTCGGCATCGACCAGTTCACGGCGATCATCAATCCGCCGGAGGCGGGGATCCTCGCCATCGGCGCGGTGGAGGAGAAGCCCGTGCTCGTGAACGGCGAGCTGGAGTCGCGCCGCCGGCTGCGGGTGACGATGAGCTGCGACCACCGCGTGATCGACGGCGCGGTGGGCGCGCGCTTCCTGCAGACGCTGCGGCGCATGATCGAGAACCCGCTCATGCTGGTGTACTGAGCGCGCGGCGGAGCGCGCCCGCTCCGCCCGTCCGCTCTCTCAACGAACAGCTTACCGAGACAATCCATGGCATCGTTCGACGTGATCTTCCTTGGTGGCGGCCCGGCCGGATACGTGGGCGCCATTCGCTCCGCGCAGCTCGGGATGAGCGTGGCGGTGGTGGAGCGCGAGGGGCTTGGCGGCACCTGTGTGCTCTGGGGGTGCATCCCGGCGAAGGCGCTCCTCGAGAGCGCGGCGATCGCGAACCGGGTGCAGCACGCGAAGGACTTCGGCGTCACCGTCGGGGACGTCACGCTCGACTACGGCGTGGCCATGAAGCGCTCGCGCGCGGTGAGCCAGCAGAACTCCAAGGGTGTGGAGTTCCTCTTCAAGAAGAACAAGATCACCTGGATCAAGGGGACCGGGCGCCTCGCCGCGAAGAACGCCGTCACGGTGAAGGGCGCCGACGGCAAGGAGGAGACGCACCAGGCCAAGCGCGCGGTGGTGATCTGCACCGGCTCGCGGGTGAAGGGGCTCCCGCAGATCGGGCTCGAGCTGAACAAGAGCACCGTGCTCTCCTCCGATGACGTGCTGGTGCTCGAGAAGGCGCCGAAGTCGATGGCGGTGATCGGCTGCGGCGCGGTGGGGTGCGAGTTCGCCGACGTCTTCAACGCCTTCGGGACCCAGGTCACGCTCATCGAGGTGCTCCCCGCCCTCCTCCCCCTCGAGGATGCGGAGGTCTCCGCCGAGCTGGCGCGCGCCTTCCGCAAGCGGAAGATCGAGGCACTCACCGGCGCGAAGATCGTGAACGTGAAGGTCGGGAAGGATTCCGTCACGCTCGCCGTCGAGGTGAAGGGAGAGAAGAAGGAGCTGACGGTGGAGAAGGTGCTCGTGGCCGCTGGTCGCGCCCCGAACATCGACGGGATCGGGATCGAGTCGCTCGGCGTGCAGCTCACCGAGCGCGGCTTCATCAAGATCGACGAGCGGATGGAGACGTCGGTGAAGGGGATCTACGCCATCGGCGACGTGGCGGGCCCGCCGATGCTCGCCCACAAGGGGGAGCGCGAGGGGATCGTGTTCGCCGAGTTCCTCGCCGGGTTGCCGCACGTGCACAAGTTGAACTACGGCAACATCCCCAACGCCACGTACTGCCACCCCGAGGTGGCCTCGATCGGCGCCACGGAGCAGCAGCTCAAGGAGCGGAACGTCCCGTACAAGGTGGGGAAGTTCCCCTTCTCCGCGAACGGCCGCGCGCGCACGTCGGGAGAGACGGAGGGCTTCGTGAAGCTCCTCACCGACCCGACGTACGGCGAGATCCTCGGCGCGCACATCATCGGCGCGCACGCCACGGAGCTGATCCACGAGCTGGCGGTGGCGCGCGAGAACGAGTTCACCGTGGAGGAGGTGGAGCTGGCGATCCACGCCCATCCCACCCTCTCCGAGGCCGTGTCCGAAGCGGCGCTCGACGCGATGGGGCGCGTCATGCAGACCTGAGTCGCCGGCGGGAGCGCGGCGCGCCGCGCTCCCGCTCACCCCTTCCCCGGAGGAGTGGCGCGGCGTCCGTCGCGCCCTCCCCCACTCGCAGCAGGTGCCGTCGCATGCCTCCATCCCTCCGAATCGTGGACCTCGCGCTGATGCCGTACGCCGAGGCGCTCGAGCGGCAGCGCGACGTGGCCCGCCGGCGGATCTCCGGCGAGATCGCCGACGATGTGCTCCTCCTGGTGGAGCACCCTCCCGTGGTCACCCTCGGCCGCTCCACCAAGGCGCGGCACGTCACCACCCCCGCCGAGGCGCTGCGCGCGCGCGGCGTGGAGCTGTTCGAGGTGGAGCGTGGCGGCGACGTGACCTTCCACGGCCCCGGACAGCTGGTGGGCTATCCCATCTTCGACCTCGAGGGGCACCGCAAGGATCTCCACTGGTACCTGCGCCAGGTGGAAGAGGCGCTCATCCGCGCGATGGCCCGGTGGGAGATCCCCGCCGGACGCGAGCCCGGACTCACCGGCGTCTGGACGCGCGGCCGCAAGCTCGCCTCGATCGGCGTGCACGCCCGAAATTGGGTCACCTGGCACGGCTTCGCCCTCAACGTCTCCAACGACCTCTCCTACTTCGACCTCATCGTCCCCTGCGGCATCGAGGGGGTGGTGATGACCTCCATGGCCCGCGAGGCCGGGGTGGGGCGCGCGGTGGACATGGCCGCGACGAAGCGGGCGGTGGTGGAGGCGTTCGTGGAGGTGTTCGGGTTCGAGGAGGTGGCCGTGGACGACGCCGGCATCGATGCCGCCGCCGCGCGCGGGAGCCGGTGATGTCCAGCACCGATGGCCTGAACGCCGAGCAGCTCGCCGCCGCCACCTTCGGCGACGGGCCGCTGCTCATCATCGCGGGCGCGGGGACGGGAAAGACGCGCACGCTCGTGCATCGCGTCGCCCACCTCGTCGAGCGCGGCGTCCCCCCGCACCGCATCCTCCTCCTCACCTTCACCCGCCGCGCCGCGCAGGAGATGCTCGGCCGCGTGGAGCGGCTGGTGGGGGGCGCCTCCTCGCGCGTGCACGGGGGCACCTTCCACGCCACCGCGCACCGCCTGCTCCGGACGTACGGCGAGAGCGCCGGGCTCGCGAAGGACTTCACCATCCTCGATCAGGGGGATGCCGAGGACCTGATGGGGATCTCCCGCGCGCGCCTCGGCTTCGGCGAGCGCAAGTCGCGCTTCCCCAAGAAGGAGACGCTGCACCACGTCTACTCGCGCCACGTCAACACCGACCTCCCCGTGGCCGACATCCTGCGCGAGGAGTTCCCGCAGTTCGAGGATGCGGCGCGCGACTTCGCGCGCGTGTTCGCCGACTACACGGCGCGGAAGGAGGAGCGCAACCTCGTCGACTACGACGACCTCCTTCTGTTCTGGGCGGCGATGCTCGAGGGCTCCCCGGAGCTGGGGGCGCGCATCGCGGGGCTGTACGACCATGTGCTGGTGGACGAGTACCAGGACACGAACGCGCTCCAGGCGCGGATCCTCCGGGGGATGTGCCGCACGCACCGGAACATCACCGTGGTCGGCGACGATGCGCAGAGCATCTATTCGTTCCGCGGCGCCACGATCCGGAACATCCTCGACTTCCCCGAGCAGTTCCCCGGCGCCACGCGCGTCACCCTCGAGCGGAACTACCGCTCCACGCAGCCGATCCTCGACGTCACCAACACGGTGATCGAGCGGGCGCGCGAGCGCTTCCGCAAGAAGCTGTGGACCGAGCGCGCCGGCGGAGAACGGCCGCTGCTCGTGGCCGCGCGCGACGAGCACGAGCAGACGAGCTGGGTGGTGGACCGCGTGCTCGAGCTGCACGAGGGCGGCACGCCGCTGCGAGAGATCGCGGTGCTCTTCCGCGCCGGCTACATGTCCGCAGACCTCGAGATCGAGCTGACGAACCGCAAGATCCCGTTCGAGAAGTGGGGGGGCCTCAAGTTCCTCGAGGCGGCGCACGTGAAGGACGTGCTCGCGTTCCTGCGCATCCTCGAGAACCCGCGCGATGAGGTGAGCTGGTACCGCGTGCTCCTGCTGCTCCCCGGCATCGGCGACGTCACCGCCCGCGCGGCGGTGGACCGGATCGCCGAGCGGGCGTGGGATCCACGGGCGCTCGCGGCGTTCACGCCGCCGCCGCGCGCTCGCGCGGCCCACGCGGCGCTGGTGTCGCTGCTCGACGCCCTGCACGCCATCGACGACGCCGCCGGCCGGCCGGTGAGTGCCGAGATCGCGCTCCTGCGCCGCGTCTACGATGACATCCTCCGCGAGCGCTACGACCGCGTGGAGCCGCGGCTCGCGGACCTCGATCAGCTCGAGACGATCGCCGGCACCTTCCCGAGCCGCGCCGCCTTCCTCGCCGAGCTGGCGCTCGAGCCCCCGTCCGCCACGCAGGACCTGGCCGGCGCGAGCCGCGACGAGGACGATGCGCTGGTGCTGAGCACGGCCCACAGCGCCAAGGGGCGCGAGTGGGACGCGGTGTTCGTGATCTGGGCGGTGGACGGGTGGTTCCCCTCCTCGCGCGCGCTGCGCACCGACGAGGAGCTCGACGAGGAGCGCCGGCTCATGTACGTGGCCATGACACGCGCGCGCAATCACCTGGCCGTCACCTACCCGGTGAACGTGTACGCGTCGCGATGGGGCGCCGACTACGCCATCGACCAGGTGTCGCGCTTCATCGACTCGCCGGTGCGGGCGCTCATGACCACCACCGCCGCCTACCCGCCCCCCGAGCCCGCGCCGGATGCCCCCACGCAGGGCGGCGCATCTCCGGCGCTCGACCTCCGCGCGCTACTGCGCGGCCGTTTCGGCGGGAGCTGACGCCAGCCAGTCGCGCATCGCGCCGTACGGATCGTCGGGGCGCGACTTCGCCAGCGCGATCACGCGGCGCACCGCGCGCGGCAGGTTCCCCCCTTCGCGCGCCAGCACCTCGTCGAACTGGTCGAGTCCCGTGCGGTACACGCGCCGCGCGAGCAGCGAGGCGTTGTCGAGCTGCAGGTGGATCGGCATCCCGGGACGATAGCCGGGGAGCCGTGGCGCGATGCTCGTGGCGAATTGCTCCCGCGCGCGCGCGAAGATCGTGTCGCGCGCCGCCAGCCGCGCCGCCTTGCTGTCGGGGTGCGCCGCGAAGGCGGAGTCGAGCGCATCGTAGATGGACGACCAGAAGCCTCCCATCAGCTTCTCCAGCGCCCAGTCCCGCTCACTCTCGCGCACGCGCGCAGTGTCGCCGCGCGCGCGGAAGAACCACGTGGCCCCGTGCGCCCCCACGAAGTTCGCGAACGACTCGTTGAACACCGCCTGACCGGGGGCGTAGAACGTGTTGTGCGTGAGCTCGTGGATGACGGTGTTCGCGAGCCCCACGGAGTCCTCCTCCAGCGTGGTGGACACGAGCGGGTCGTCGAACCAGCCGAGCGTGCTGAACGCCGACGCCGGCCGCACGTAGGTGTCCAACCCGCGGCGCTGGAGCGCGCGCGCCTCATCGAACGCGTCGCGCGGGTCGAAGAAGCCCTTGTACGGCACGCTCCCCACGATCGGGAACCACCAGGTGTACGATCGGAGCGCGTCGCGGTAGGCGGCCGAGACCACGAGCACGAGCGTGTCGTGGTCGAGGCGGCTGTAGGTGGTGAAGCTCCGCTTCGCCGCGAGCCCGACGGAGTCCACGGCGAAGGCGCGCGCGTCGAGCACGAGCCGGAGCTTCGCGCGCGTGCGGGGGTCCACGTCCGGCGAGCGCACCAGCTCGGCGATCGGCTTGCGGCGCGCGAGGATCTTCCCCTCCTCCCACGCGGCGCGCGCGAGGTAGCGCCCCGTGGGAGTGAGTGCGACGAAGCCGACGATGAGGAGCGCGATGCCGAGGAGGATGCGCCGCGCCAGGCGCGCGGGACGCATCATGCCGGTGCCACTATCTCCACCAGCGCACGCCCACGCGATGCATGGCGCCGAACACGTCGGAGCTCTCGTAGGCGTAGTCGAGGGCGAGGTGCTTGGCGCGCAGTCCGCCGCCGAAGGAGAGTGGGGAGATCTCCGCGCCGGTGGGGCGCGCCAGCGCACCCACCCGCCCCAGGAAGGTCACGCCCCCCGTCGCGCGGTAGGCCACCTCGAGCCCGCCGGCGGCGCGCGCCTTCTCGTCGCGCGTGTGCGTGATCTCCGCCGTCCCCAGAAAGTCGAGCGGCCCCACGCCGTGGATCGGCACCGCCGCCCCCACGTGCACCATGCGCGGCAGCGGGCCGCCGGCGATCGGGATCTCCCCGCCGATGTTCTGCACCGAAGCCGCCACGGTGGCTCCGTGAATGTCGAACGCCGCGCCGAAGTCCACCGCGCCCGTCCCCTGGCTCTCGTCCACCAGCCGCTGGTTCACGTACTTCGCCGTCGCGCCCACGCGCAGCCCGTGGATGGCGATCGCGTACCCGACGGAGGCCACGTAGTCCCCCGCCGAGACCTCCGTGCCGGTGGACCCGCCGCCGTCGCCCCCCGCGCCGGGATCACCGAGCACGCGCTCCGAGCTGCCGTAGTCGAGCACCTGCAGCCCGAGCGCGATCGTCCCCCCGGCCAGGCGCGTCGCCGCCGCGGCGGCGGCGAGCGTGGACGACAGGAACCACTGCTGCACCGAGAGCCCGGCCGACGTCTTCGGGATCACCGCGAGCTGCGCCGGATTGTAGAAGATCGCCGCCTCGTCCGTCCCCGCCGCCACGAACGTGTTCCCGAGCGAGAGGGCACGCGCGCTCGACGGCAGCTCGAGCAGCAGCGCCGAGGTGTGCGCCACCTGCGCGCCGGCGAGCGAGGGGAGGAAGCTGCTCGCCGCGAGCGCCGCGGCGACGGCGAGACGTCTCATGGCAGTTCCCGGTGAGCGATGGGCCGCACGAGGATTCGGGCTCCGGCGACGGCGAACCATTGAGGTGAGGCGAGGCGCGCGGTCCGGGCCGCGCGCCTCTCTCGCCAAGTATAGCATCGGCGCCGGAAAAGGACATGGAGCCCGGCGCGGAGGCGCCGGGCTCCACGGCGGGCGCGGCTACTGGCAGGCCGCCACGCTCGGACAGCGGAACACCGTCACCTGCGCGCCCAGCGTTGCCGGGAACGCCCCGCCGGCCTGCGGCGCGAACTGCACCGCCGCCGGGGTCGCGGGGGATGGCAGGTGCACCACGTAGTACTCCGCCGTCCCCGGCAGCATGCTCGACGCCTGGCTCCCCGGATCGTTCACCGCCGTGAGCGGGAGCGGCCACGGCGTCGGCACCAGGTCGCGGTGCGCCGCCGAGTGGTCGTAGAGCGACTGGAAGATCTGTCGCCAGTTCCTCGACAGGAAGCGATAGCGCGACGGGACCCGGCTCCGGTCCACCCCCACCAGGCTGTCCGTGTAGAGCGCCAGCGTGAAGTCGCCGTACAGGTGCGGCAGCGACTCACCCGACTGCGTCTCCACGTTCTGCACGCCGGTCTGCGACGTCTGGACCAGCCGCCCGTAGATCGTGCTGTCCTTCTGGTCGCCGAGCCAGCGCAGGAAGAGCCACGCCCCTCCCCGCTCCTCCACCCGGCCCGCGCTCAGGAACTCCGTGATCGACCACCGCGACGGGTCCTGCATGAAGGCGTAGGCGTTGAACACGTCGCCGGAGATGAATCCCTGCGCCGAGTCGGGGAAGAGGCTCGTCGGATCGCTGCGCTGCAACGGCGCCGGGTACTTGTGCTCGTAGTAGCGCGATCCCATCTCCTCGGCGATGTGGCTCAGCCCCTCGTTCAGCCACGTCTCCTCGTCCGGCCCGCCACGCACGATCACGTGCTGGTTCCACGAGATCATGTGCTGAAACTCGTGGATGAACGTCGCCGGCGTGCTGAACTCCACGGCGGCGACATCGTGCGCGCAGCTGAAGACGGAGTCGGGGTCCGGCACCATGGAGTAGAAGATCTCCCCCTGGTTCGAGTGCGCGGCCTGGGGGGTGAGGTCCAGCCCGTAGAAGAAGCCGGACACGTACCCCTCGCTCTTGCAGGTGGAGGCCTGGGTGAGCTCGTTCACCTTCGGCGTCATCAGCACGATCACGTGCCCGTTGCCATCGATGTCGGAGGGCGCGCCGAAGGTGCGGACGTCGATGCCGTAGAGGTCGTGGTCGAAGAGCTGCCCGAAGCTCGCGAGCTGCGTGTCGGTGAACCCATTCGGCGCGGGGGGCGCCTCCTTCGACATGTAGATCAGCACGTTCGTCCCCACGTAGCGCAGCGTGGCGGTGTCCGTGGTGAAGGAGCTCCCGGTCAGGTCGGCGAGCACCTGGAAGGTGCGCGTGCTCCCGACCGCGGGAACGGAGGCCGAGACGTCTTTCCGCACGTCCGCGCTCCTGCGCCACTCGGCGACCTGCGCGGGCGCGACCGCCGCCAGCCGGTGCTCGAGCCCGCGCAGCGTGAGGTCGAGCCTCGCCTGCACCGGCACCGGGTGCTCCGGCGCCCCCTCGCGCACCGCGAAGCTCGCCCGCGCCGCCGGGGTCGCGGGGCTCGAGACGCCGAGCGTGTACGATACCGATGAGCGCCCCCCGTTCCCCGTCGCGTACTGCGGCACCAGGATGTACGTCCCCGAGTCGGCGTCCAGCGCCAGGCAGTTCGGGAGCCCGTCGGCGTTGACCGTGATCGCCTCGAGAGGCTGAAGCGACGTGTTGGCCTCGAGGGCGCTCACGCCGCCCCGAACAGCAGCCGATGCGGCGGGGCCGCACCCCGGCCCCGGAGCGGTGGGATGGTCGCTGGAGCAGGCGCCCAGCATCACTACCATGATGGCGCACGACGCCGGCATGGCGAGCTTCATCATTCGCGTTCCTGTTGGGGTGGGATCCCGACTGCGGTTCGAGCGAGCGTCCGGGTAATCTGCCTTCCGGACACGAAGGGTGCCACCGCACGGCAGAGCCCGGATGCCCATGCAGCGGATGGCATGCCATCCCGCTCCGGCACCCCCCAACCTTCCGGCCGAGGGCGTAGGCAAGGGGGGCCGCGACGGATATAATTAGTACGACGCTCGAGAAGTTCGGGCCGCCCTGGGAGCTCCCTCCGGCGCCCGCCGCCCCCGGATCCGCGGGCGCGCCCCACGGCGAGCCGTCATGGGTGCAACGCCTCGTGACGGACGCGACACCCACCGCCAGCTGATGTCATTCGTTCACCTGCACTGCCATTCCGAATACTCGCTGCTCGACGGCGCGAACCGGATCGAGGACCTGATCCGCCGCGCGCAGGAGTTCGAGCAGCCGGCGCTGGCGATCACCGATCATGGCAACCTGCACGCGGCCTGGGAGTTCCAGGAGAAGGCCAAGAAGGCCAAGCTCAAGCCGATCATCGGGATGGAGGCGTACGTCGCCCCCGGCGACCGGCGCGAGCGCGCGCGGCCGCGACCGGGGGCGAAGCCCTACTACCACCTCGTCCTCCTCGCCCGCGACCTCACCGGCTACCGGAACCTCGTGAAGCTCTCGTCCCTCGGCTACACCGAGGGATTCTACGTGAAGCCGCGCGTGGACCGGGAGCTGCTCGCGAAGTACAGCGAGGGGATCATCGTCTCCTCCGCCTGCATGGCGGGGGAGATCGCGTCGCACCTCCTCGATGGGCGCTACGACGAGGCGAAGGCGGTGGCCGAGTGGTACGCGAACGTCTTCGACGGCCGCTACTACCTGGAGGTGCAGGCGCACGACGCGGGGCAGATGCAGTCCAGGCTCAACGCCGAGGTGCTGCGGCTCGCCGGGGACACCGGGCTCCCCGTGGTCGCCACGAACGACGCGCACTTCCTGCGCAAGGACGACCACGACGCGCACGACGTGCTGCTGTGCATCGGCCTCGGGAAGGACCGCAACGAGCAGGACCGGCTGCGCTACGACGACGGGCTGTACTTCAAGAGCGCCCCGGAGATCGCCGAGCACTTCCCCGGCCGTGCCGACGTGCTGGAGAACACCCTCCGCATCGCGGACGAGGTGGCGATCGAGTTCGGGAAGAAGTACCACGTCCCCTCCTTCCCTCTCCCCGCGGGGGTGGCGAGCGAGAACGACCTGCTCGTGCAGCTCGCCGAGCGCGGGGCGCGCGAGCGCTACGGCGATCCGCTCCCCGACGAGGTCCGGCAGCGGCTCGACTACGAGCTGTCCGTCATCACCAAGACCGGGTACGCGGGCTACTTCCTGATCGTCGCCGACTTCATCAAGGCGGCGCGCGACCGGGGGATCCCGGTGGGCCCGGGGCGCGGCTCGGCGGCGGGCTCGCTCGTCGCCTACGCGCTGCGCATCACCGACGTCTGCCCCCTCCAGTTCGATCTCCTCTTCGAGCGCTTCCTGAACCCCGAGCGCGTGTCGATGCCCGACATCGACGTGGACTTCTGCTTCGAGCGCCGCGGGGAGGTGATCGAGTACGTCCGGCAGAAGTACGGGAAGGACGCGGTGGGGCAGATCATCACCTTCGGCACGATGAAGTCGCGCGCCGTGGTGAAGGACGTGGGGCGCGTGCTCGGCTTCACGCCGCAGGAGACCGACGCGCTCGCGAAGCTCATCCCGAACCAGCCGAACTTCTCGCTCACGGTGAAGGAGGCGATCGAGCAGATCGCCGAGGTGAAGCAGCTCTACCGGACCGACGAGCGGTACAAGCAGCTCCTCGACTACGCCACCGCGCTCGAGGGGCTGTCGCGCCACGCGGGAGTGCACGCGGCGGGGGTGGTGATCGCCCCCGGCCCGCTCGACGAGTACGTCCCCATCTGCACCCAGACCTCCAAGGGGGCCGGCGGCGCGGGGGGGAGCGACGACGAGACGATCGTCGTCACGCAGTACGACATGACGTATCTGGAGAAGGCCGGGATGCTCAAGATGGACTTCCTCGGCCTCACCACGCTCACCGTGATCCACGACGCCCTCGAGGCGATCCGGGAGCGCACCGGGACCGTCATCGATTTCGACCGGATGGGCATCGACGACGAGGTCACCTACCGCATGCTGCGCTCCGGGCGCACGGCGGGGGTGTTCCAGTTCGAGTCGCCGCTGGCCACGGACGTGCTGCGCAGCATGCGGATCGACCGCTTCGACGACCTCGTGGCCTCCAACGCGCTGCTGCGCCCCGGCCCGCTCGACACGGGGATGCACAAGGTCTACATCCGGCGCAAGCGCGGCGAGGAGCCCGTGGAGTACGCGCTCCCCGAGCTCGAGTCCATCCTCCAGGGCACGTACGGCGTGATCACCTACCAGGAGCAGGTGATGCGCATCGCGCAGACGCTGGCCGGCATCTCGCTCGCCGAAGCCGACGTGCTCCGCAAGGCGGTGGGAAAGAAGGACGCGGACCTCATCAAGCAGGAGCTGGGGAAGTTCACGGAGAAGTCGGTGGCCCGCGGCTTCGACCGGCGGGTGATCGAGGATCTCGCGGGGCAGATCGAGGCGTTCGGGCGCTACGGCTTCAACAAGTCGCACGCCGTGGCGTACTCGGTGGTGTCCTACCGCACGGCGTACCTCAAGGCGAACCACCCCGCCGAGTTCATGGCCGCGCTGCTCAGCTCGTGCATCGGCGACTCGGACAGCGTGGTGAAGTACATCAACGAGGCGCGCGAGATGGGGATCGAGGTGCTCGCGCCCGACGTGAACGAGTCGGGGTACAAGTTCACGGTGGTGGGGGAGAAGCGCGTGCGCTTCGGGCTCGGCGCCATCCGGAACGTGGGGCGCACGGCCATCGACTCCATCCTCGCCGCGCGGCGGGAGAAGCCGTTCGCGTCGCTGTTCGACCTGTGCGAGCGGGTGGACCTGCGCGCGTGCAACAAGCGCGTGTTCGAGGCGCTGATCGCCTCCGGCGCACTCGACGGGCTCGGCGCGCACCGCGCGCAGCACCTCGCCGCGCTCGACACCGCGCTCCAGGAGGCGGCGCTCATGCAGGAGGAGCGCGCGAGCGGGCAGGGGTCGCTCTTCGGCGAGGCGGCGCCCGGCGGCGGCGCCCGGCCGCACGTGTCGCACACGCTGCCGAACGTGCCCGCGTGGAGCGACACCGAGCGGCTGGCGAAGGAGAAGGAGATCCTCGGGTTCTACATCTCGGGGCATCCGCTGGAGCCGTTCCGCACCGAGGTCGAGCTGTTCGCGTCGCACACCGTGTCGCAGCTCGGCGCCTGGACCGACCAGCCGATCGCGCTCGGCGTGGTGGTGACGGCGATCAAGCGGCAGATCAGCAAGCGCTCCGGCGCGGAGTTCGCTCGGTTGACAGTGGAGGATTTTTCGGGATCTTCCGAGGTGCTCGTGTTCCCCGAGGCGTGGACGCTGCTGGGGGACCGGATCAAGCCCGACGTGCCGGTGCTGCTCAAGGGCGGCTACTCGAAGCGCGACCAGGGCACGGAGAACCCGACGTTCATCGTGGAGAGTGTGACGCCGTTCGCCGAGCTGCGCGCGACCGGGAACGTGGCGGTGTCCATCGAATTGACGGCGGGCGCGCGGTTGTCGCCCGAGGTGATGCACGACGTGCGGGACGCGATCGAGGTACACGCCGGGTCCGCGCCGCTGGAGCTCCGCTGGAGCGACGGCAACGGCGGGGGCGCGCGGCTGCGGTCGCGGAGCCTGCGAATCGCGGTGACCAACGCCGCGCTGAACGACTTGCGAGCGCTGCTCGGGCCCGAGCGGGTCCGACTGGTGCGCGGGAGCTAGCATGGCCAGCCCGACCACGATGGAGTTCGAGAAGCCGATCGCCGAGCTGGAACGGCAGATCGATGAGCTGAAGAAGACGGCGGGGAAGCGGCAGCTCAGCATGGCCGACGAGATCGCGCCGCTCGAGCGCAAGCTCGACGAGCTGCGCGCGGCCGTCTACCGCAGCCTCACCCCGCTCCAGCGCGTGCAGGTGGCGCGCAACAGCAAGCGGCCGTTCACGCTCGACTACGTGCAGCTCATCTTCACCGACTTCATCGAGCTGCACGGCGACCGCCTGTATCGCGACGACGCGGCGATCGTGGGCGGGTGGGCGCGCCTGGACGGCGAGACGGTGATGATCATCGGGCACCAGCGGGGGCGCGACACGAAGGAGAACCTGAAGCGCAATTTCGGGATGCCGCACCCCGAGGGGTACCGGAAGGCGCTCCGCCTCATGAAGCTCGCCGAGAAGTTCCACGTGCCGGTGCTCACGTTCATCGACACGCCGGGCGCCTGGGCGGGGCTCGGCGCCGAGGAGCGCGGGCAGTCGGAGGCGATCGCGCGCAACCTGCTCGAGATGAGCCGGCTCGAGGTGCCCATCATCGCCACGGTCATCGGCGAGGGGGGCTCCGGCGGCGCGCTCGCCCTCGGCGTCGCCGACCGCGTGCTGATGCTCGAGAACGCGGTCTACTCCGTGATCACCGTCGAGGGGTGCGCGGCCATCCTGTGGAAGGACGGCAAGAGTCCCGAGATGAAGGAGCGCGCCGCCACGGCGCTGCGCATCACGGCGCAGGATCTCAAGGAGCTCGGCGTCATCGACGAGGTGGTGCCGGAGCCGATCGGCGGCGCGCACGCGAACCACGAGCAGGCGGCGCGCGCGCTCCAGGAGGCGCTCACCGGGCAGCTCGATGATCTGCGCCGCTACAAGCCGGACAAGCTCGTACGCCGCCGCCGGGAGAAGTTCCTCGCCATGGGCCGCTTCGCGGAGTAGTCGGGTGACGCATCTCGTCGAGGTCGCGTTCAAGGGGAACCGGAAGGAGTTCTTCCTCTGGGACGGGGATGAGCCGCCGAAGGTCCACGCGCCGGTGATCGTGGAAGCCGATCGCGGGGAGGACCTCGGCCGCGTCCACTCCATCGGCGAGCTGGCGGCGAAGCGGTGCGGCGGATGCGCTCACGGCTGCGGCGGCGAGCTGCCGCAGCGGCGGATGCTCCGCCCGGCGACCGTGGACGACGAGCGGCGCGCCGCCGAGCTGCGCGCGCAGGACGAGGACGCGCGCCGCCGCGCCATGGAGCGCGTCCGCGCGCACGCCCTGGTGATGAAGGTCTCCGACGCCGAGTGGCAGTGGGACCGGAAGAAGCTCACCTTCTACTTCACCGCCGAGAAGCGCGTGGACGTCCGCGCGCTCGTCCGCGACCTGGCGTCCGCCTTCCGCACCCGCATCGAGCTGAAGCAGATCGGCGTGCGCGACGAGGCGAAGCGGCTGAGCGGGATCGGGCGCTGCGCGCGCGAGTACTGCTCGGCGTCGTGGCTCCCCGAGCTGCGCCCGGTGAACCTCCAGGTGGCGAAGGACCAGCGGCTCTCGCTCAACCCGTCGCAGATCTCCGGGGCGTGCGGACGGCTCATGTGCTGCCTGCGCTACGAGCACGAGTTCTACGTGCAGAGCCGCAAGCGCTTCCCCAAGGAGGGAAAGATCCTCGTCACCGCGCGCGGCGAGGAGAAGGTCGTGGCGAACGACATCTTCAACGACCGCGTCACGCTCCGGTCGGTGGAGGGCGACGTGCGCGTGGTCCCGCTGGCGGAGCTGAAGGCGGAGCTGGAGCAACGCGCCCCGCTCGTGGACGAGCCACGCGACGACGAGCCGCCGGCGCCGTCCGCCGGGCAGGCGGATACCGGCGACGAGCTTCCCCTGGACGAGGAACGCGCGCGCCCCGCGCTCCGCGCCGCGCGTCCCCCGCGCCGAGAGCGCGGCCAGGAGAGCGCCCCGGCGCCAGCGCCGGAGCCCGCCGCCGATGGCGACCCGGCCGTTCCCGCCGACGCCGCGGAACCCCGCGACCGCCGCCCCCACCGCCGCCGCGGCCGCCGCGGCGGACGGCGGAACAGGCCGGGCTGACCACCGGTCGATCCACCGACTCACGAGAACGTGTCCCGCTTCTACATCACCACCGCCATCGATTACGCGAACGGCGACCCGCACCTCGGGCACGCATTCGAGAAGATCGGAGCCGACGCCATCGCGCGCTATCACCGCCTGCGCGGAGATGACGTGTGGTTCCTCATCGGCATGGACGAGCACGGGCAGAAGGTCGCCCAGACCGCCGCCGAGCGCGGGCTCGCCCCGCAGGAGCTCACCGACCGCGTGGCCGAGAGCTTCCAGGCCATGTGGCACCGCCTCGGCATCTCGAACGACCAGTTCATCCGCACCACCGATCCGGGGCACAAGGAGGGGGTGCGCGAGCTGATCGAGATGATCTTCCTCCGCACCGAGGCGGAGGATCCGCCGGAGCGCCGCGACTTCTACGAGAAGTCGTACGCCGGGTGGTACTGCGTGGGGTGCGAGTCGTTCAAGCAGGACGCGGAGATCGTGGACGGGAAGTGCGTGCTCCACCCCACGCGCGTGCTCGAGTGGGTGGAGGAGAAGAACTGGTTCTTCCGCCTGAGCCGGTACGCCGACTTCCTGCGCGAGCGCCTGACGAGCGACCCGGAGGCGGCCCGCCGCTCCTGGGAGGGAGAGCGCCCGCTGGTGCTCGTGCGCCCCGAGAGCCGCTACAACGAGATCCGCGCGCTGCTGGACCAGGGGCTGGAGGACATCTCCGCGAGCCGCGCGCGCTTCGCGTGGGGGGTCCCCTTCCCCCGCCCCACGAGCGACGGCGAGACGCAGACCACGTACGTGTGGTTCGACGCGCTCCCCAACTACTGGACCGCCACCCGGCTTCCGGGCGCGCACGGCGCGTGGCCCGCCGAGCTGCACGTGATCGGGAAGGACATCACGCGCTTCCACTGCGTGATCTGGCCGGCGATGCTCCAGGCGGCGCGCCTGGCGCTCCCCCGGCAGGTGTTCGCGCACGGGTTCGTGAACCTGGGCGGCGAGCGGTTCAGCAAGAGCGCCGGCGTGAAGCTCGACCTCGGCGAGGCCGTGGACCGCTACGGCCCGGACGCGTTCCGCTACTTCCTGCTGCGCGAGGTCCCCTTCGACGCCGACGGCAACTTCTCGTGGGAGCGCTTCGAGGAGCGCTACACGGCGGACCTGGCGAACGCCTTCGGGAACCTGGCGAGCCGCACGATCGCGATGATCGAGCGCTACTGCGGCGGCATCGTCCCCGCGTTCGACGCGGATGCCGCGGCGGAGGCGGCGGGGGTGCTCCAGTCGCACCAGGAGGCGTACGTGCGCGCGATGGACGGGCAGCTCCTGCACGAGGCGCTGGCCGCCGCGTTCCGCATCGTGTCCGCCGCCAACGGCTACGTGGACCAGAAGGCGCCGTGGAAGCTGGCGAAGGATCCCGCCCAGCGCGCGGAGCTGGAGCGCACGCTGGCCGTGCTCGCGCACGTGCTGGCCCGCCTGGCGGTGCTGCTGTCGCCGTTCATGCCGTCGAAGGCCGAGGCGCTCTGGATGCAGCTCGGCGCCCCCTCCCCGCTCGACCGGACCACCGCCCTGCGGGCGGATGTGGAGGTGGCGGACCGGCTGGATCCGAGCGGGTGGCGGGTGGTGAAGGGGGAGGGGCTGTTTCCGCGGGACAAGGTCGGGGGATGATTGGGGGCCAGGGGCCAGGGGCTGGGGGGCGGGGGGGGACCGCGGGGGG
>DASTSH010000172.1:0-24748 GCA_035760785.1 Gemmatimonadaceae bacterium
GCGGCGATCACGGCGCACCTGGCACTCGGCGCGCCGCTCGGGGAAGCCGTCTCGCGGTCGCTCGCCTGGCTCCAGCAGGCCATCGCCACGGCGCCGGGGCTCGGGAAAGGGATGGGCCCGGTGAATCATGGGGTGTAGGACATAGGCGCTAGACCACCATGAAACGCGTGTGGCGTGTGGGGAACTGACGGGTAGAGGAGGGAGGTACGGCGCGTGTAGGGCGGGATGTAGAGAGAGTCCGCCTACAGCCGAGCCTACACGCGCTCTACCTAGCCCCTCCACCCGTCAGTCTCCCACACGCCACACGCGTTTCATGGTTTTCTAGCGACCAGGTCCCAAACCCTAGCGCGCCGCCCGCCCTCGGAAAACATTTGAGCCCACCGCTGATCCATCCGCTCTCCCTCCACCATGCCCGCACGCAAGCCCACCACCACCGAGCGCGCTTCCGCGGCGCGCGCACCGTCGCCATCCGCGAGCTCGATCGCGAAGCTCCAGCGATGGATCGACCTGCTCGCGGCGCTGCTCTCCCGCCGCTTCCCCGCGCCGCTCGCGGAGCTGGTGCGCGACGTCCCCGCCTACCGCGCGTCTCCCTCGGACGACGCGCTCGCGCGGATGTTCGAGCGCGACAAGGAGGAGCTGCGCGCCTTCGGCGTGCCGATCGAGACGGTGCAGCTGGACGAGGAGACCTCGGGATACCTGCTCCGCGCGCGCGACTTCTACCTCCCCATCCTCACCCTCCCCGGCGTGGTGAAGGCAGCGAGCCGCGCGCGCGACCGTTCGGGGTATCGATCGCTCGAGCACCTCACCTTCGAGCCCGACGAGCTGGAGGCTGTGGCGCACGCGGGCGCGCGCGTCCGCGCGCTCGGCGACCCGTTGCTCACGGCGGACGCCGACTCCGCGCTGCGCAAGCTGGCGTTCGATCTCCCCGTGGACTCCGCGCGCCACGAGAGCGAGGAGCGGGTGCTCGCCGATGGGCGGGGCGTGGATGCGCGCGCGTTCGCGCTGCTCGGGGGGGCCCTGCTCCGACGCAAGCGGGTGTGCTTCGACTACCACGCCATGTCCACCGACGCCACCACGCGGCGCGAGGTGGAGCCGTACGGCCTGGTGTTCCTCGGCGCGCACTGGTACCTGGTGGGGCGCGACGTCGCGAGCGGGGAGCGACGCAACTTCCGTGTGAGCCGGATGCGTGCGATCGAGGAGAACCGCGCGCGTCCACGGACGCCGGACTTCGAGCCGCCGGCGGCGTTCGACCTGGCGGAGCACGCGCGCTCCCGCCAGGCGTGGGAGCTGGGGGACGACGATGCGCGCGAGGTGATCGTGGAGTTCCGTGCGAGCACGGGCGCCGCGCGCGCGGCGGCCGGACTCGGCGAGCCGGTGCGCGGCGCGCCGTCGCGCCGCCGCTTCCGGGTGCGCCGCCCCGACACGTTCGCGCGGTGGCTGCTCTCCCTCGCCGGCGATGCCGTTCCCGTGGAGCCGCCGGAGATGGTGCAGCGCTGGCGCGCGATCGCGCGCGCGACGCTGGCGGTGTACGAGCCGGGCGATCGAGCGAGGGAGGGCGCATGACGGCCGATGCCGCGATGCAGCTCCGCCGCCTGCTGCACATCATCCCGCGACTCGCGGACGGCGAGGCGCACCCGATCGAGCAGGTGGCGAGGATGGCGAGGACGGATGTGGACACGGTACTTCGCGACCTCTACTCGCTCGCGCAGCGCTTCGGCGATCCGGGCGGGTTCGTCCCGGGGCTGGAGATCACCATCGAGGGCGCGCGCGTGACGCTGCGCTCGGGGCACTTCGCTCGTCCGATGCGGCTCACCTCGGCGGAGCTGTGCGCGCTGGAGCTGGGGCTGGCGATGCTCGCGCGCGAGTGCGCGCCGGAGGAGCGGGGCGCGATCGAGCGGGCGCGTGCGCGCCTCGGTGCGGCGCTGGCGATGCTGCCCCCTTCCGAGCGCGCGGGCGGCGGTGCTGGAGGGCGACACGCGGAGCTCGGCGCGGAGGGAGACGCCGCGCTGCTCGCGGCGATCCGCGGTGCGCTGCGCGCTCGGAGGAAGGTACGGCTGGACTATCGCTCGGCGAGCGCGGCGGAGCCGGCGACGCGCACCATCTGCCCCTACGGGCTCGTGGCGGCGCGCGGCGCGTGGTACGTGGTGGCGCACTGCGAGGAGCGCGACGCGATCCGGATCTTCCGCCTCGACCGGATCGAGCGCGCGGTGCCGCTCGCGGAGCGGTTCGAGATTCCGCCGAGCTTCTCGCTCGAGAGCGTCGTGCGGAACGGCGCCGTGTTCAGCGCGGACGAGCCGGGGACGCTGCGCGTGCGCTACTCGGCGAACGTGGCGCGGTGGATCGCGGAGCGGGAGGGGGTGCCGCTCGATGCCGACGGCTCGCTCACCGTGGAGCACCCGCTCGCCGATCTCCGGTGGGCGGTGCGGCACGTCCTACAGTACGGCCCCGATGCCGAGGTGCTCGAGCCG
This sequence comes from Gemmatimonadaceae bacterium, assembly GCA_035760785.1. Lineage (GTDB taxonomy): Bacteria > Gemmatimonadota > Gemmatimonadetes > Gemmatimonadales > Gemmatimonadaceae > JADGGM01. The sequence goes on from DASTSH010000172.1 coordinate 2,469, forward strand.
GAGAGCGTACGGCGCGAGGTGCGGTCGAAGCTGCTGGAGCTCCTGGAGGAATGACATGACACGATGCACGACCTTCGGTGCCAGCCTCTCCGCGGCCATGCTGCTCGCCGCGTGCGCATCCACCTCCCCCGCCCCCGTGCCGGTGCCGGCCCCCGCCCCCGTACCGGCGCGCGCGCCGGCGATCCCCGGGGCGATACGGTGGACGCGCGGCGCCGCCGAGCACCGCGCGATCTACCTCGAGCTCTATTCTATCGCTGGGCGGGGGAGCGGATCGACCAGCTCGCCCGCGCGCAGGGGAGCGCGGCGTGGGGCGTGATCCTCGACGCCGATGAGACCGTGCTCGACAACTCCCCGTACGAGCTCGAGCGCGCGACGCTCGACGTGCCCAATCGCGCGGACGCGCAGTGTGACGACACACGAGCGAACTTCCGCGCGCTCGGGATCGCGGTGGATGCGGTCCTCTGCCAGCAGGGGAAGGAGTCGGACAAGAACCCGCGCTTCGAGGCCGTGCAGCGCGGCACCGCGGGGCTGCCGCCGTTGCGCGTCCTCATGTGGGTGGGGGACAACATCCAGGACTTCCCGCGCCTCTCGCGGTCCATTCGCGGCGCGCCAGACTCCGCGTTCGCGGCGTTCGGCGACCACTACATCGTGCTGCCGAATCCGATGTACGGAAGCTGGGAGAAGCCGTAGCGCTCGTCATCCCACGACGAAGGCGGACAGCAGTACGCGATTCTCCTCTTGACTGTCCACCCGTTCCCCGTACAGTGGCGCACCCGAAACGCTGTGGGAAGCGGGACGATGGTCACCCGTGCGGCGTTCGACGCGAGTATCGCGACCGGCTGAATGGAGCGTCTCCTCGAGGCGCCCCGTTCGGCCGGTCGCGTTTCAGTCGTGCACGTCATCGGCTTCCGCGCATCGCGCGGAGGCACGGGATCGTTCGCGCGCCGACTGAGGCACCGCGAGCTCGAGGCGATGCTGGCTGGCGCTGGTCGAGGTCCTTTTCCGGAGGGTCACGCTCATGCATCGCATCGGTCTCACCTCCAGCCGCGTCGGCGGCATCCTCATCGCGAGCGCGTGGATGATCGTCGCCGCCTGCACCGACTTCACCGCCGCGGACCGCTTCAAGCCCGACCCCCGCCTCCCGACGCACGACCAGCTCCAGGAAGCGCTCGCGGCGGCGCGCGCCACGGACAACGGTGGGTTCAATCTCGACATGTGGGGATCCGTCGTGGACCGCGAGGGGCGCGTGGTGGCGGTGGCGTTCACCGGAGCGAAGGAAGGGGACCAGTGGCGCGGGAGCCGTGTGATCTCGGCGCAGAAGGCGAACACGGCGAACGCGTTCAGCCTCCCCGACCTGGCGCTGTCCACCGCGAACCTGTACGCGGCCTCGCAGCCAGGCGGCACGCTGTTCGGGCTCCAGGAGAGCAATCCCGTGGATCCCGACGTCGCCTATGGTGGGGACGAGCAGGACTACGGCACGAAGGACGACTTCATGGTCGGGAAGCGCATCGGCGGCATCAACGTGTTCGGCGGCGGACTCGCGCTGTACTCGAGCGACGGTGAGTTCATCGGCGGAGTCGGGGTGAGCGGAGATGCGTCGTGCGCCGACCACAACATCGCCTGGAAGACGCGCTTCAACCTGCAGCTCGACCACGTTCCGGCCGGGGTGGCCGATGGGGGAGCGGACGACAACATCATCTACGACATCGATTCCACCGGCGTGAGCCCCAGCGGGTTCGGCCACCCGGAGTGCAGCGCCGCGGCCACCGCGATCAGCGAGGCACTCCCCACCGATTTCCCGATCGGGCACTGACGATGAGCTGATCCTCACGTCGGCCGCAGGCGATCGCCGACGCGGCGCCGGGCGATCCGGAGGTCATCCGGTCGCGCGGTGCCGCGTTCGCGCGCCCCGCCGCCGCGCCAGCTCGCGCTTCACCACACACGGCGCGCCGCTCACCGCGTCAGGCACGCGGTTCACCCAGAAATCGTGTCCGGCGCTCCCGGCGCCTCCCAGATTGCGCGCGGCGTGACGGGCTCGCGATCGCGATCCGGCGCCGCCGCACGTGCGTCGTTCGCGGAGCGCGCGGGCGGCCGCACGGTCACCTGGGGAGGAGGCGCATCTGAAGCGTTGGAGCGGGATCTCGCGGATCGGCATCGTGGAGGCGGCGCTGGCCGCGATGTTTCTCGGGGCGGGCGTGATCAAGCTCGTCGGCGTGCCGGAGGTGGTCGCGTTCTTCCAGGCGGCCGGCTTCGGCCGAGGGTTCCGCGACCTGGTGGGCACGACCGAGGTCCTCGGCGCCCTCCTGCTGCTCACGCCGAGGCTGGCCGGCGTCGGCGCGCTCGTTCTCGCCGGGGTCATGGTCGGCGCGGCGGTGGTCGATGCGGTCGCGCTCCGCACCTCCCCCCTCATCCCCGCGACCGTCCTCGTCGTGCTCCTGGTGCTGGCGTGGGTGCGCCGCGCCAACGCCATCGCGGTCCTCGGCGCCACGCGCGCGGCGCTCGCGCGCCGGCTCGCGAGACGCCACGAGTACACTCACCTCTGAAGGAGATCGTTCATGCGTCGCTTCGCGTTGGTGCTCTCCCTGTTCGCCATGCCGATCCTCGCGTCCTGCGGCGGCTCCTCGAGCAACGATTACGGCACGAACCCCCCGCCGCCCCCGCAGGCCGGGATCGTGCAGGTCTGGACCAACTACTACGCCCCGGTCGCGGACACCATCACCGCTGGGCAGACCGTTACCTGGACATGGGCCACGGCATACGGCGTGGACCACGATGTCGTGTTCGACGACGGGAGCGTGAACTCCGGCGTGAAGACCTCCGGCACCTTCGCCCACACGTTCAGCACGGCGGGCACGTACGCCTACCACTGCACGCGCCACCCGATGACGGGGACGGTGGTCGTGCGCTAGGCGCCAGGGCCTGGAGGAGGGGAGGCGGGGGAGTCAGGGATCGAACGGGCTCGGGGATGTGCCGCCCCGAGCCCGTTTCGCCGTGCCTTCCACCGGCCCGATCGGCCGCGTCACCACCGCCACTGGCGCCGCGCGCCCCCGGTGCTCACATTCGCGAGACAGACGCATCGGGAGCGATTCATGACCGCGAGCATCACCCCCGCCGAGCTCTCCCCCGTGGAGGCGGCCGCGAGCGTGCGCGACACCGTCGTGCAGTGGCGCCGTCGGCTGCACCGCGAGCCGGAGCTCTCCTTCCACGAGCATCGCACCGCGCAGTTCGTGTACGACACGCTCGCCGGCTTCGGCGGGCTCGAGCTGTCGCGTCCCACCCCCACGAGCGTGGTGGCGCGCCTCCACGGCGCGGAGGCCGGGCCGGTGCTGGCGATCCGCGCGGACATGGACGCGCTCCCGATCGACGAGAAGAACGAGGCCGAGTACCGCTCCCGCACCCCGGGGGTGATGCACGCCTGCGGGCACGACGGGCACACGTCGATGCTCCTCGGCGCGGCGAAGCTGCTCGCGGGGATGCGCGACCGCCTGCACGGCGAGGTGCGCTTCATCTTCCAGCACGCCGAGGAGGTCTCCCCCGGCGGCGCGCAGCAGATGGTGGACGCCGGCGTCATGGACGGCGTGGACCTGGTGATCGGCGCGCACCTCTGGTCGCCGATGCCGTCGGGGAAGGTGGGAGTGCTGGCGGGGCCGATGATGGCCGCTCCGGACACCTTCCTGCTCGTGGTGAAGGGGGCGGGGGGGCACGCCGCGGCGCCGCACCAGACGGTGGACAGCATCGCCGTGGCGGCGCAGATCGTGACGAACCTCCAGCACATCGTCTCGCGGAACATCGACCCGATCGACAGTGTGGTGGTGTCCGTCACGCGCTTCATCGCCGGGACGGCGGACAACGTGATCCCCGGCACCGCCGAGCTCGGGGGAACGGTGCGGACCTTCGATCCCGCGCTCCGCCGCGAGGTGCCGCGGCTCATGGAGCGGATCATCAAGGGGATCACCGCGGCGCACGGCGCCGGGTACGAGCTGACGTTCACGGAGGGGTACCGCCCGGTGATCAACGACCAGCGGGCCACCGACTTTCTCCGCGGCGTGGTGGAGCGCACGCTCGGCCCGGAGGCGTTCTACGACCTCCGCCCGAGCATGGGCGGGGAGGACTTCTCCGCCTTCCAGCAGCGCGCCCCGGGCTCGTTCTTCTTCATCGGCGCGCGCGACGAGGCGCGCGGGATCGTGCACCCGCACCATCACGAGCGCTTCGACATCGACGAAAGCGCACTGGAGCGGGGGGTGGCGATCTTCGTGGGCGCGGCGCGGGAGTACCTCGGCGGAGCGCGGCCCGCGTGAGACTCCACCGGTGGCTGGCTGTCGTGCCGGCCATCGGCCTGCTCGGAGGGGTGCCCTTCGCGAACCGCGTGGAGCCCTACGTGCTCGGGCTCCCCTTCCTGCTGTTCTGGATCCTGCTCTGGGTGCTGCTCACCGCCGCGATCATGGGGGTGGTGTACGCCCTGGACCGCGCGGCCGGAGCCGGCCACGAGGCGGGGGCGGGGGCGCCTGACGAGCGACGCGGGGCGGCGGGGCCATGAGCGCGGCGCTCGTCATCATCGTCGCCTTCCTCGTGATCGCGCTCTGGCTCGGCGTGCGCGCGCGGCGGGGGCGCGACATGGTGCTCGAGCAGTGGAGCGTGGGTGGGCGCGGCTTCGGGACGCTGTTCGTGTTCCTCCTCATGGCCGGGGAGATCTACACCACCTTCACCTTCCTCGGCGGAAGCGGGTGGGCGTACGGGAAGGGTGGGCCGGCGTTCTACATCCTCGCCTACGGCGCGCTCGCGTACGCGCTCTCGTACTTCCTGCTCCCCGTGGTGTGGCGCTACGGGAAGGAGCACGGGCTCCTCTCGCAGGCCGACTTCTTCGTGAGCAAGTACCGGAGCGAGCCGCTCGGGATCCTGGTGTCGCTGGTGAGCGTGGTGGCGCTGGTGCCGTATCTGGTGCTCCAGCTCAAGGGGCTCGGGATCATCGTCTCCGAGGCATCGTACGACGCCATCCCCGCGGCGACGGCGGTGTGGGGGAGCACGGCGGTGGTGGTGGCGTACGTGATCGCGTCCGGCGTGCGCGGCTCGGCGTGGACGGCGGTGCTGAAGGACGTGATGATCCTCGCGGTGGCGCTCGCGCTGGGGATCTACCTGCCGCTGCACGAATTCGGCGGCTACCACGCGATGTTCGCGTCCATCGAGCGCGCGAAGCCCGGCTTTCTCGTGCTCCCCGCGCGGGGGATGAGCCCGAGCTGGTTCATCTCCACCGTCGTGCTCACCGCCCTCGGCTTCTACATGTGGCCGCACACGTTCGGCTCCGCGTACACGGCGAAGCACGAGAACGTGTTCCGGAAGAACGCGGTGATCATGCCGCTGTACCAGCTCGTGCTGCTGTTCGTGTTCTTCACCGGCTTCGCGGCGATCGCGAAGGTGCCGGGGCTGAAGGGCACGGATGTGGACCTGGCGCTGCTCCGCGTGTCGCGCGCCACGTTCTCGCCGTGGGTGGTGGGGACCATCGGCGCGGCGGGGCTGCTCACCGCGCTGGTGCCGGGATCGATGATCCTCATGACGGCGTCCACGATCCTGGCGAAGAACGTGTACGCGAAGGCGCGCCCGTGCGCCTCGGAGCGGGAGATCACGCTCGTGGCGAAGTGGCTGGTGCCGGTGGTGGCGCTGGTGGCGGTGGCGTTCACCCTGCACGGCGGGGAGACGCTGGTGGTGCTGCTGCTCATGGGGTACAACTTCGTGACGCAGCTCTTCCCGGCGCTGGTGCTCTCGCTCCCGCGCCGGCCGCTCGCCACGCGCCAGGGGGCGTTCGCCGGCATCCTCGCCGGCACGCTCACTGTGGCGTGGCTCACGGTGAGCAAGGCGACGATGGCATCGCTCTTCCCATCGCTGCCGTCGGCGGTCACGGACCTCAACATCGGGATCGTGGCGTTGGTGGTGAACCTGGCCGTGCTCGCGGTGGTGAGCGGAGTGACGCGGGAAGCGGGAAGCGGCGCGACGACGCCGCGCCTGCGGGAAGCGGGAATCGGGAATCGATCAGTGGACTGAACAGGAGATCTGGCACGTGAGCATCGGCGAAGCATTCGTGGCGCAGTCGAGGGAGTTCCTCGGGAACGAGTACCGGATCAAGCTCCGGCGGTGCGTGCAGGCGCTGCCGGACGACGCACTGTGGTGGAGGGCGAACGCGCAGTGCAACAGCGTGGGGAACCTGCTGCTGCATCTCGCGGGGAACATCCGCCAGCACATCGTGAACGGCATCGGCGAGAAGCCAGACGTGCGCGACCGCACGGCGGAGTTCGGGACCGACGGGGGCGCGGACGGGGCCACCCTGCTCCGGGAGCTGGAGGAGGTGCTCGACCAGGCCGACGCGGTGCTCGCCGCGCTGCGCCCCCAGGACCTCGAGGGAGTGCGCACCGTGGCCGGCGCGCGGCGGATGGTGCTGGAGATCATCTACACCACCGTGCAGCACGCGGCGCTGCACCTCGGCCAGATCATCCTCATGGTGAAGGAACGAGCGCCGGGAGCGATCCGCTTCTACGAGGACACGCCGAAGGGAGGGAAGGCGATCTGGCAGGAGGCGCGGTGATGCGCGTGCGTCTCCTGTTCGCGATGCTGGTCGCGCTCCCGCTCGCCGCCGCGACGGCTCGGGCGCAGCGCGAGGGAGACTTCGTCATCCGCGACTTCCGTTTCGCCGATGGGGAGATGCTTCCCGAGCTGCGGCTGCACTGGATGACGCTCGGCACGCCGCGCAGGGACGCGAAGGGGGTGGTGCGCAACGCGGTGCTCGTGCTGCACGGAACCACCGGCTCGGGGCGGCAGTTCCTCAACCCGATCTTCGCCGGGCCGCTGTACGGACCGGGGGAGCCGCTGGACACCACGCGGTACTACGTGATCCTCCCGGACGGGATCGGGCACGGGAGGTCGAGCAAGCCGAGCGACGGGATGCACGCCCGGTTTCCGCACTACGACTACGATGACATGGTGACGGCGCAGCACCGGCTGCTCACGGAGGGGCTGGGCGTGAGTCACCTGCGCCTGGTGATGGGAACGTCGATGGGCGGCATGCACACCTGGGTGTGGGGGGAGAAGTACCCGGCGTTCATGGATGGCCTGGTGCCGCTCGCCAGCGAGCCGGCGCAGATCGCCGGGCGGAACCGGATGCTCCGGCGCATGATCATGGACGACATCACGACCGACCCGGAGTGGAAGGGGGGCGAGTACACCTCCCAGCCGCGCGGGCTCGCGGCGGCGATGCAGATCCTGTTCGTGCTGACGAGCAGCCCGCTGCGCCAGCAGATGGCGGCACCCACGCGCGACTCGGCGGATGCGTACATCCGGCGCTGGGAGGCGAACATCCTGAAGCGCGAGGACGCGAACGACGTCCTGTACGCGTTCGACGCCTCGCGCGACTACGATCCGAGCGTGGCGCTGGAGAAGATCCAGGCGCCGCTGCTCGCCATCAACTCGGCGGACGACCAGGTGAATCCGCCGGAGATCGGCATCACCAGACGGCTGATGCCGCGCGTGAAGCGCGGCACCTTCTGGCTCATCCCCACGAGCGAGAAGACGCGCGGGCACGGCACACACACCGATGCCTCGGTGTGGGGGAATCGCTTCGCGGAGTTCCTGGCGTCGCTGCCGGAGCGGTGAGTCGCTGGAGAGGGCTTCCGCTCGTCCCGACGCGTTGCGCACGGCCGGGCGGAGCCTCTTTCCCCGTCAGTCCCCGCCAGCGCGTATCCACTCGACCGCGAGCTTCAGCACATTCGACAGCGGCTCCGCCGTCAGAACGGCCGGCCCGTCCCCCTTCTGGTGGTAGAAAGCCACCAGCTGTCGTGGCATTCTGAAGGGGAGCAGCGTCGCGGCCTTGAGCCCGGCGCGGCTGAACGGCCCCGCGTCGGTGGCGACGCCCGGGACGGCGGACTTCACCTTGTAGGGGACACCGGCGCGCTCCGCGGCCGCGACCACGCTCGTCACCATCTCGGGGGCATTCCTCACGGTGCCGTTCACGTCCGAGGTGAGGATGGCGATCTCCGGATGGGCGACCGTCTCGAAGTTGAGCAGCCGCGCGTCGAGTCGCCTCAACTCGTCGCGATGGCGCTCGACGTACCGCCGCGAGCCGCGAAGTCCCGCTTCCTCGCTGCCGAAGGAGACGAAGCGGACTTCCGTGTCGGCGGGGATGTCCGCGGGGTGCATCACGAGGAACCTGGACAGCGCCACCGCGAGCGCGCTGGCGGCGAGGTTGTCCACCGCGCCGGGCACGATCCCTCCGCCCGTCCTCCCGTGGGTGAAGAACACCCCGACGATGACGGCAGGCACGATGGGATAGGCCAGCATGGCCCAGCCCAGCGTTCCCATACGGATCGTGGCGGCGTCGCCCGTGATCGAGCCCACCCACTGGACGCTGCTCATCCCGAGCATGGTGATGAAGCCGAGCACTCCGGTCGCCGCGGCGATGACGGCACCGTATCCGAGGAGAGCGAGCCACGTGTTCGCTGGAGCGCTGTCGTGGTGGCCACTCACCATCAGGAGGCGCTTCACCGCTCCGGAACCGGGGCGCCGCAGCGTGCCGATCACGTTCACCGACCGCTTCTTCCCGAAGAGCGGGTCGACGACCTCGATGGAGAGGACGAACTCCAGGACGAACAGCGATGCCGCGATGATGGAGAACGCCAGGGCGGCGGTCGCGGTCACCCGGGGAGAGATTCCTGTGAGGTGTCCCGTGGACACGTTCAGCATGGCGGCGACGAGCACGCAGAGCGCGCTGATGGGGAACGAGCCCAAGCAGGCGCCCGGCGCGACGGTGAACTCCTCGACCGTGACGTTGCCGGCACCCAGGTGCGCTTCCAGCTCCTTCTCGAGAAAAGCGGCTCGTTCCCGTTCCTGAGCACTCCCCGGCAAGCCTGGGCCCACCTCCGTGCAGATCGCCTCGACTATGTCGAAGGCGTAGCGGGCGTCGTCGTTGGTGACGGTGTCTGGCATCGGGCGGTGCTCCCGAACTGGCGATCGCCGGCCCCCGTCAGGACCGGCCGCACCAGCTCCACCATCGCGCGGTTGAACTTGTCCGGTTCATCCGCGAACGGCTCGTGTCCGGACTCCTCGAACCAGACGAGTGTCTTCGCCGGGGCCTTCAGTGCGTCGAAATACGCGACGCTGACCTCCGGAGGGACCCAGTGGTCGCGGCGCCCCAGAAAGAAGAACACGGGCACCGGCAACGCGGGGACGAGCTCCGGGAGGTTCAGCCGCGACACCTCGCTCCACATCGCGTCGAGGGAAGAGCGAAAGGCGCGCATCATTCCGGGCAACTCGAGGATCGACGATTCCGGCCCTTCGCCGGCGATGCGTCCCATCTCCCACAACGCCCTGGGCCCGAGCTGCCCCTCCAGCCGCATGAGCCACGTGCGCTCCGTCCACACGCCCTTGGCGGTGTGGGGGGGCGGGCCGATGGCGCGCAGCTTCGCGAGCGCCCGCCGGTTCCCGGTGCGCCGCGCTTCGGCGAGCGCGAAGGCGTACGATGCCGCTTCCCCCGCGGCCCAATCGCCGATCTGTCCGCTGCCGACGTAGGCACCGACCTTCTCCGGGAAGCGCGCGGTGTAGAGCACGCCGAGCGCGGCGCCCCAGGAATGCCCGAAGATCGCGACCTTGCTCTTGCCCGTGCGCGCGCGCACGGCGTCGACGAGCTCGTCGAGGTCGGCGATGAACCGCTCGACCGTCATGGAGGATCCGGGGATCTCGCGGTCGAACGACTTGCCGGCGCCGCGCTGATCCCAGTAGACGACGGTGAAGCTCTTCTCGAGCGGCGCGTTGAAGTGCCGGAAGAGAAAGGTCTCGGTGAGGCCGGGACCGCCGTGCAGGAGGATCAACGGTGGATTCGAGAGGCTCTCCCCCCGGATCATCACCCACTGGTCGACGCCGCCGAGCCGGAGGTAGTCGATCTCGGCGATGCTCCCCGGAAGCGGCTCGCCCGCGGGGCCGAGGAAGGGCGGTGTCTTTCCCGAGTGTCTCATGGCGCGAACCTCCGGGGATCATCCCGTCCGCGCGGCCATCCGGGAGGTTCCACCCTCCGGAGCCGCGGCACCCCGCACGCGCAGGAGCTGGATGGCCAGCACCACTTGCCACAGCAGGAAGACGCCGATGTTGATCCGCTCCCAGACCCCGATCCAGGGCGTGGGGCGATTCGCGGCGATCCCCGGCGCATCGAGGAAGGTCAGGACGCCGAACACGAGAAGGATCACGAGCGTCGCGATGGAATAGAGGCGGAACCGCCGTCCGAATGCCGTCGCGCCGAATCCGATCGCGAGCAGCATGAGAAAGACCGAGACGCCTCCGAGGAGGATGTGCAGGGTGTCGCCCAGCGTGCCTCCGCCGGCTGCCAGGACCGCACGGGAGTGCATCGGGGCGAACGGCCAGCCCACGACGCCGAGAGCGCCGAAGGCGAGGATCGAGCCCGCCACGATGCGCAGGGCACGGTTGCGGCCGGCCGATTGCCAGACGCCCCATCCGAAGCCGATCACGAGCAACGTGTACGGGATGCAGAGCAGCTCCCAGAGCCGTCGCGTCGGCGCGCCGATGGCGGACAGCTCGCTGATCGTTCGCGAAGCCGAGCTGTAGCCCTCCCATTGCGTTGCCACGAACGCGGTGATGGCGGCGTAGTACACCGCCGACAGGATGCCGCCGACGAGCAGCGCTCGTCGGAGCGTCTCTCCTCGCCGAACCGGCTGGCCTATCCGCTGATCCTGGTCCCGAGAGAACCCGATCGCCGCCATCTCGCCTCCTCGAACCGACCGCAGCCGCGGTGACACCACCTCGAAGGTGGTGTGATGGGAGTCACCCGTATGTAGGGCGAGGGCGGTTGCTCTGTAAGGAAACCCGCGACCGAGTTGATCGGCCGGTCAGCGCAGGCGAGGCGATGGACGCTCGGAGGGGCGGTCGATCGTGCGTTCCATGCGCCCAGATCCCGCGTCCCATCCGCCAGGACGTGTACACTTCCGTGCGCTGGTGGAAGAGCGTGCGCGACCCGGCGATGCGGCGCCAGAAGACGCCGCGAGTCGGGATGAGCAGCCACACGCTCCGGCCTGACGGGGGCATCATGAAATCCACCTCGCCTCCCGCATGCTCGTCCGGGCGCGGAGTGCGGTAGCGCCAGCGCGCGGACAGGAGCACGGTGTCCGCCGAGATGGCGAGCGTTCCTTCCAGATAGGTGCGTCCGTGCCCGCGCTCGCTGCCGCAGAAGGCGATGGTGAACGCGCCGCCCGCCTCGTGCCACGACGAGAGGGTGTGGCGGCATCCGAACCCCTCTTCCACGCACCGGAAAGGCAGCCGGTTCCGAGCGTCCCACGCCGTGGCGCGTGAGAAGACGCGGAGAGAACCCGCCCTTGCGCTGCGAGTGCGGCCGCTAGGCGACGTGATCGCTGTCCACCTGGACGAGCACGAACTCGTTGCCGTACAGATCGGTCACATGGGCGAACATCGTACCCTGCGCCTCTTGCACGGGGCGGCGCACCATGCCGCCGGCGCGCTCGACGCGGGCGACCGCCCCGCGACAATCGGTGGTGTAGATCACCGCAAGCGGCTGGGCGCCGGCCTGCCGGCCGACCCGAGCCTGATCCTCGGACGTGGTCGCCTGGAAAAACCAGATCCCCGTGGGGGCGCGACAGGCGGGCATCACAGCGCCGCCGTCAGGCGCGTCACCCGGGAGCCCGGCGTGCAGGAAGCGCGCACCTCTCTCGTGGCGCTGGTCAAATCGGACATACGGGGGTGACGGAGTCGTCCGAACGACCGAGATAATACACGGCCGGATTCGGCACTTTGCGGCATGGGCCGAGATCGAGCGGGCGATCGCGGCGGCGACCGCGTAGGTGCGCCATTCTCCGTGCGGCAGGCCCCCGCTGGCTCGCATCTGGCTGGAGGTGAGCGCGCCGACAGGACGACAGGAACTCTACATGCTGGCCGCCGTCGTACGCACGACGAAGCTTCCCTCCGGCGAGCGCGTGCCGGTCCTCGGGCAGGGGACGTGGCACCTCGCCGAGCACGCGCATCGCCGCGCCGAGGAGATCGCCGCGATCCGCCTCGGGCTCGACCTCGGCATGACGCTGATCGACACCGCCGAGATGTACGCCGACGGCGCGGCGGAGGAGCTCGTCGGCGAAGCGATCGCCGGGCGCCGGGAGGAGGTCTTCCTCGTGAGCAAGGTCCTGCCGCAGCATGCGACCCGGCGCGGCACGATCGCCGCGTGCGAGCGCAGCCTGCGGCGCCTCGGGACGGACTGGGTCGATCTCTACCTCCTGCACTGGCGCGGCACGGTGCCGCTGGAGGAGACGCTCGATGGGTTCAGGGCGCTCGAGCGCGCGAACCGAATCCGCCACTGGGGCGTCAGCAACTTCGACGTCTCGGACATGGAGGAGCTCGTCGGCTTGCCGGGCGGCACGGCCGTCGCGACCGATCAGGTGCTGTACAACCTCTCGCGGCGCGGGATCGAGTGGGATCTGCTGCCGTGGTGCTTCGGGCGCGGGATTCCCATCATGGCTTACTCGCCGATCGAGCAGGGACGCCTGCTCGGCGATCGCACGCTGCGGGAGGTGGCGGCCCGGCACGGCGCCACGCCGGCACAGGTAGCGCTCGCGTGGGTGCTCCGGCGGGACGGCATCATCGCCATCCCCCGCGCGGGGACGCCGGAGCACGTGCGCGAGAACCGCGCCGCGCTCGAGCTCCAGCTCACGGCGCAGGATCTCGCGGCACTCGACCGGGCCTTCCCGCCGCCGGACGGGCCGCGCCCGCTCGAGATGCTCTGACGTGACGCTGGTAGACAGGGCGGAAACGCACGGTGCCGAACGGGGGCTCCGACGGCTCGAGGCGTTCTCGGATGCGGTCTTCGCGATCGCCCTCACGCTCCCCATCGTCGAGACCAAGCCGCCGGGAGCGCCGGCCGGGCCGAGGGTCGGGGCGAGCCTGCTCCGCGCGATCGCCGGCCAGTGGCGCGATCAACTCGCGCTGCTGCTGAGCTTCCTCGCGATCGGCGTCTACTGGCTGCAGCACCACAACAGCGGCCGCATCTTCGTCAAGAGCGACTACGCCTTCGGCGTGATCAATCTCGGCTTCCTCCTCGCCGTGACGGCGCTTCCTTATCCGCTGCGACTCTGGTGCTACCACTTCGGGACGGTTCACGAACGAGCGGCGAGCATCGTGCTCACGATCGCGCTTCTCATGCCGCCGCTGTTCTGGCTCGTGAAATGGGTCTACGCGATGGGCGGTTTGCGGCTCATGGACGAGCGCCTGGCGCCCGATTTCATCTTCCAGATGACCCGGCGCTACGCGATCGCCACTGGCCTCCATGCCGCGGCAGTTCCGATCGCCATGGTGGCACCGCGGCTCGGCGTCGCGCTCGCCCTCGGTGTGATCACGTCGTTCCTGGTGCCCCTGCCCAAGCCCCGCTACAAGCCCGGACAGGAGCCGGAGGAGAGAGAAGTCTCGACCGAGTGAGAGTCACCCCACCGCCTCACGACGATTCGGCGGCGAAATCCAGCCCAACGTCCAGCGCCGGCGCCGAGTGCGTGAGCGCGCCGACGGAGATGCGGTCCACCCCCGTCTCGGCGATCGCCCGCGCGGTCTCGAGCGAGATGCCGCCGGAGGCCTCGAGCTGGACCCGTCCGGCGACGAGCGCCACGCACCGCCGCATGTCGTCGAGAGACATGTTGTCGAGCAGGATGATGTCGGGCGCCGCGCCGAGGGCGGCCTCCACCTGTGCCACGGTGTCGCACTCCACCTCCACCAGCGCGGTCGCGGGCGCGAGCTCGCGCGCGCGGCGCACCGCTACGACGACGTCACCTCCCACCGCCGCGATGTGGTTGTCCTTGATCAACACCGCGGCCGCGAGGTCGGGGCGGTGGCTCTCGCCGCCGCCCAGCCGCACGGCCCACTTCTCGAGGGCGCGGAGCCCCGGCGTGGTCTTGCGGGTGTCGAGGATGCAGGCGCGCGTGCCGCGCACGGCATCCACGTAGCGGGCGGTGAGGGTGGCGATGCCGGAGAGGCGTTGGACGAAGTTGAGCGCCACGCGCTCGGCGGAGAGGATCGCCCGTGCGGGGCCGTCGATCTCCATGACCGCATCGCCGCGCGCCACATGCGCGCCATCGGACACGAGCGCGCGGGCGCGCGCCGTCCGGTCGAGCTGGCTGAACGCCGCGGCCGCGAGCGGGAGGCCGGCGACCACCCCGGCCGCGCGCGCCACCATCCGCGCGCTCGCGCGGGCGGATGGGTCCACCGTGGCGCGGGTGGTCACGTCGTCGAACGCGCGATCCTCCTCGAGCGCGGCGCGAACCAGTGCGTCGAGCGCGTCCGGCGCGAGGGGGAGGGGAACGGCGGCGCGCTCCGGCGCGAGCCCCGCGCTCATTCGCCCGCCACCGCCGCGGGGACGCGCCCGGCCGCCGCGCTCGCGCCCACGGAGAGCATGCGGTCGATCGCCAGCCGCGCGCGCGCCGCGACCGGTTCGGGGACGGTGATGCGGTGCTCCATCCGCTCGAGCGACCGGTGGAGCTTGGGGAGGGTGGTGAGCTTCATGTACTGGCACGACGCGCGGTCGTCGGCGGCGAGGAAGCGCTTGTCCGGGTGAGCCTTCCGCAGCCGGTGCAGGATCCCCACCTCGGTGGCGACGATGAACTCCTGGGCGCCGCTCGCCGCGGGGCGCTTCATCATCCCCTCGGTGGAGAGCACCTGCACGCCAGCGGGGTCGATGTCTCCCGCGCTCATCGCCTCGAGGAGACTGGTGGAGCAGCCGCACTCGGGGTGCACGAGGAACTCGGCGCCGGGGTGCGCGGCGCGCTGCTCGGCCACGCGCGCGGGGGTGATCCCCGCGTGCACGTGGCACTCTCCCATCCACACGTGGATGTTCTCGCGCCCCGTCACGCGCCGCACGTGCGCGCCGAGGAACATGTCGGGGAGGAAGAGAATGTCGCGCTCGGCGGGGATCGCGTCGATCACCTCCACCGCGTTCCCCGACGTGCAGCACCAGTCGCTCTCCGCCTTCACCTCGGCGGTGGTGTTCACGTAGCTCACCACCACGGCGCCCGGGTGCTCGGCCTTCCACTCGCGGAGCTGCTCGGCGTCGATGGTGGCGGCGAGGGAGCAGCCGGCGGCGAGGTCGGGGAGCAGGACGGTCTTCTCCGGCGACAGGATGGCCGCCGTCTCGGCCATGAAGTGCACGCCGCAGAAGACGATCGTGGCGGCGTCGGTGGCGGCGGCCTCGCGCGAGAGGCCGAGCGAGTCGCCGACGAAGTCGGCCACGTCCTGCACTTCGGGGCGCTCGTAGTTGTGCGCGAGGATCACGGCGTCGCGCTCGGCGGCGAGCGCGCGGATGGCACGCTGGAGCGCGCGGGTCTCCTCGGTCATCGCGCGCTCCCTCCGGCGACGAGCGCCGGCGAGGCGGCATCGTGCGCGGCGCGCGCGGCGATCTCCGGTGTGGTGGTCATGCGGATGTGTCGTCCTTCCCACGCCCGCTCGGGGCGCGGGTGGTCGGTGCGATAGTGGCCGCCGCGCGACTCCTCGCGCAGCAGCGCGGAGCGTGTGATGAGGCGCCCGGTGACGATCATGTTGCGCTCCTCGATCGCGCCCGCGGGGAGGGTGGCATCGAGGATGTCGAGCCGTTCGAGGCAGGCGCGGAGCCCCTCGGCGGAGCGGACGATCCCGGCGTGCTCCCACATCGCGTCGCGCACGTCGGCGACGGCGTCGCGGGAGACGGCGGCATCGGGGGCGGGCGGGGTGGTCCACCCCCGGCGCGGCGGGAGCGACGACAGCGGCGCGGCGACGCCGACGTCGCGCGCCACGCGCTCGGCGAACACGAGCCCCTCGAGGAGCGAGTTCGACGCGAGCCGGTTCGCGCCGTGGACGCCGGTGCTCGCCACCTCGCCGCACGCCCAGAGGCGCGGGAGGCTCGTGCGGCCGGCGAGGTCGGCGGCCACGCCGCCCATCACGTAGTGCGCGGCGGGGGTGACGGGGATCGGCTCCGCGCGCGGGTCCACGCCGCGCGCGCGGCAGAGCGCGAAGATGCCGGGGAAGCGGCGCTCGAACGCGGCGCCGAGGTGCGTGGCGTCGAGGAGGACGCGGCGCCCCTCGCCTCGCACGCGGAACACCTCGCGCGACACGACGTCGCGCGGCGCCAGCTCGGCCAGCTCGTGAACGCGCGGCATGAAGCGGTCGCCGCGGTCGTCCACGAGCAGCGCCCCCTCGCCGCGCACCGCCTCGGAGATGAGCACGAGCGGGGTCTCGCCGCTCTCGAGCGCGGTGGGGTGGAACTGCACGAACTCCATGTCGGCGAGCGCGGCGCCGGCGCGGTGCGCGAGGGCGAAGCCGTCGCCGGTGGAGACGGCGGGGTTGGTGGTGTAGCGGTAGAGCTGGCCGCACCCGCCGGTGGCGAGGACGGTGGCATCGGCCACGATCTCGACGGGCGTGCCCGCCTGGAGGGCGCGCACCCCCATGCACTCTCCTCGGTGCACGATGAGTTCGAGCGCGCGCGTGTGCTCGAGCACGGTGATGCGCGCGTCGCCGCGCACGCGCGCGGCGAGGGTGGCGGCCACCTCGGCGCCGGTCTGGTCGCCGCGCGCGTGCACGATGCGGCGCGCGGAGTGGGCGGCTTCGCGGCCGAGGGTGAAGCCGCCGTGCGGGTCGAGATCGAATCGGGCGCCGGCGGCGACGAGTTGGCGAACGCGGGCCGGCCCCTCGGTGACGAGGACGTCCACCGCGTCGCCGTCACAGAGCGCGGCACCGGCGGCGAGCGTGTCGCTGCGGTGCAGCGCTGGGGAGTCACCGGCGCCGAGCGCGGCGGCGATCCCGCCCTGCGCGTAGGCGGTGGCGCTGTCGAAGAGCGTGCGCTTGGTGAGCAGCACGACATCGCCCGAGCGCGCCGCGCGCCACGCGGCGTGCAGGCCGGCGACGCCGCTGCCGATCACGAGCACGCGGGTGCGGAGCACCGGGCATGCCGCAGCGTCCGGCGTGAAGAGCACGCCGGCGGCGTTCATGGATCGCGTGGTCATGGGTCAGCCCGTCGCGAGGGAGGAGCGGCGCGTGCGAGCGGGCGAATGGCGTGTCGTCATGGACGATCTCCCATTGGTGATGGTTCACGCGACGCTGGGGGGCCGGTTGGGAAACGCCTTGGCCCGCATCGCTCGCGAGCCGCTCCCAGCGTGAGGCGCCTGTGCTGCGCGCCTGACATCGAATGTAACGGGTGATGATACACCGGGGAAGCGAGATGGGTCGGGGGACTCACTGCTCGGGACTCGGGACTCGGGAACCGGGAATCGGGAGATGACTGCGGGGCGGCGCCTGCGGCGCGTGCCCCGCACCATGGTGCGAGGGGCGCGGCGCGAATGCGCCGCCCCCTCGCTGCCTCTCCCGATTCCCGAGTCCCGAATCCCGGCCCCGAGCCCTTGCGGCCCGCACGGAAACGCGAAAGGATGAGCACGTCGACCGACAGCGAGCTCCGCATGGGCAGCGACGGCGAGCGATACGGCACTCCATCGGTGGCGTCGCCGCGAGAGCGGCTGGGGGCGGTGGATCCGGCACGCGCGACGGCGAGCGTCGCGCGCGCGGCGCCGGAGCCGGCCGCGCGCGAGGCGCGCGGCGGGATCGCGCCGGCGGCGATCATCGTGTGTCACGGGATGGGGCAGCAGGTGGAGTTCGAGACGCTCAATCTCGTGGCCGCCGCGCTGTGGGCGCGGCAGTCGGGTGCCCCGATGGATCCCAACGCCGTGCGCGTGCGCTACGTGGCGTTCGGCGACGACTGGCTCCCGCGCGTGGAGATGACCATCCGCACGCCGGAGGGGACGCCGCGCGAGGTGCACCTGTACGAGGCGTACTGGGCGCCGATCACCGAGGGGAAGGTGGGGCTCGGCGACGTGTTCGCGTTCCTGCTGCGCGCGGGTACGCGCGGGCTGCGCTTCTTCGCGCGCGGCGCGTTCGACCGGTGGATGTTCGGCGGGACGCGGACGTTCGCGCTCCCCGCGCGCGGGCTGTACGCGCTCGCGCTGGCGCTCGCGGCGGCGTGCGCGCTGGCACTGCTGTTCGTGGCGTTCTGGCCGCTGGCGGTGGTGCGCGCGGCGGCGCTGCTCTTCCCGTCGCTGGAGAGTGCCACGGCGTTGCGGCTGCTGGCAGGGAGCACCGGGTGGTGCGTGGTGGCGGTGATCGCGCTGGGCGTGGCGGGGGCGGTGGGCTCGCGCGTCGCGCGCATCGGAGGCGCGTCGTCAGGCGAGGGCGTGACCGCGCGATCGCGCGCCGCGGCGCGCGTGGCGGCGGCGCTGCTCGGCGGCGCGGTGGTGGTGGCGTGCGCCTGGCTCGCCGCGCTCGCGCCCGGAGCGATCGTCGCGGCGTGGTGCGCGCGCTCGCTCCCGGGGTGCGCGGCGCGCGCGTGGCCCGCGGGAGCGCTCGCGCTGCTCGGGGCGGGAGCGCTCGCGCTGGCGAGGCTGCGGCGCGCGCTCGTGCAGTACGTGGGGGATGTGGCGGCGTACGTGTCCGCGCACGAGGTGAGCCGCTTCCAGGAGATCCGCCGGCAGATCCAGGCGGTGGGGCGGCGCGTCGCGCGCAACGTGTACGGGTCGCGCGTCCCCGATGGCGATGGCGAGGCGCTGGAGTACGGCGACGTGCTGGTGGTGGGGCACTCGCTCGGGAGCGTGATCGCGTACGACATGCTCAACGACTCGATCAATCGCGACCTGCTGCTCGCGTCCGCGCACGGGGAGCGCGCGCGGCTGCGCGTGGCGGAGCGCACCGCGCTGCTCCTCACCGTGGGCTCCCCGCTCGACAAGACCGCGTTCCTGTTCCGCACGCAGAAAGACCGGCTCCCCGTGCGCGAGGCGCTGGCAGGCGCGGTGCAGCCGATGATCGTGGACTACGCCAATCGTCCGGCGCGGTGGGTCAACATCTGGTCGCCGTGGGACTGGATCAGCGGCCCGCTCGACTACTACGACGCGGGCACGGTGCCGCGGCGGTTCGCGTCGCGCGTGGTGAAGAACGTGCGCGAGCGCGGCGCGCCGATGAACCCCGCGGCGGCGCACACGGGGTACTGGACGCGGGGGGAGATGGCGGAGTGGCTGTACGAAGGCGTCATCGGGACTCGGGACCCGGGAATCGGAAATCGAGATTCATCCTCCCCTCGCCCCGCGTGATGTCCCGACGCGTTGCCGTCGGGCGCGCCCGGACGAATCCGAACGGTGACGATGTCGACACGTCTGCATCGCAGGTTGCCCCCACACTCGAACAAGGGGGACAGCATGCGGTGGACGGTGTCGGTGGTCGGAGGGATGTGCGCCGCGCTGGCGGCGTGCGCGGACGGGGGGAAGATCCCCACCAGCGCGGAAGCGCCGCCGCGACTCGTGGCCAGCGGCTCGGTCACGATCACGAGCCCGAAGGCGGGGGCGGTGACGTTCGCCGCCGAGACGCGGGGCGGGGGTGCGCGAGAGCCCGCGCGCGCGCTGGCGCTGAGCCGCCTCCCGGACGGTGAGGCGCACACGCCGGTGCTCCCGATCGTGGCGGTGAGCGACGGCCCGAGCGCCGGGGCGTTGCTGGCGCGGCGCGGCGAGTATCGGCGCGTGCTCACCATGCACGACGAGCAGGGGACCACGCATCACCTGGTGGCGCTGTACGACGGAAGCGGTGGACCGCCGAGGGCGGTGCAGCACTACGTGGGGAACGAGCTGGTGCGGGTGATGGCGTTCCGGTGGGAGCGGGTGCGCGGCGGGTGGGCGCAGCGGCGCATCCTCGTGCGCGAGGTGAGGCACGGTGCGCTGGTGCTGGAGACGGAGGCGCGCGCGACGGCACTGCAGGTGGGGATGGCATCCGCGGGGGCGGGGGCGGGGGCGGGGGCAACGCCATTCGCGCTCGTGCGCGCCGGCGTGCTCCGCGCGCTCGCCGGCGTGTTCGCGCCGGCGGATGCGCAGGCGCAATTCTACTTCAGCGAGTGCTACACGAAGTACAAGGAGTACTGGAAGGCCACGGCCGCGCTCACGTCGGCGATCATCGCCATCGAGGTGGCGACGGAGAGCGGGGTGGGCGGGGCGACGATGGAAGCGCTGTACTTCGCGTACACCACGGCGCTCGCGTGGGCGGTGATGGCGGAGTTCGAGCTGTACGTGTGCGTGGACAACGCGCGCGAGCGGGAGAGCTCCGGCACGACAGGGCCCACGAGCGGCTCCGGGAGCGGCAGCGGGTCGGAGCCGCCCAAGAACGTGTGCCTCGAGGGATCGTACGCCGCGAACTGCCAGACGCAGTTCGGGCTCTGAGGGAGGAGACCATGAGACACGTGCATCGCATCGTGCCGCTGGCGCTGGCGATCGCCGCCATGCTCGCCGTGGCGGCCATCCGGCCGAGGCCGGCCGACCCGTTGCACATCGCCGTGCTGGTGCTGGCGGCGTTCGCCGGAGCGTTCGCGCTCTCGCGCGCGCTGCTCGGGGTGGCGGCGCGGCGGATGGGGTGGCTGGAAGGGGCGGGAGGGATCCTCCTCGCGGCGGGGCTCTTCCTGGTGGGTGCGAGCGTCCTCCCGTTCGCGGGGGCGCGCGGCACCACTTTCACGTCCGTCGGTGCGGTGCTGTTCGTGGCGGGGCTCGCGCTCCAGGCGCGAGCGTTCGCCACGCGATGACGGGCGACGGGGCGCGGCGCTACTGTGTCACCAACCACTCCTTCGCCGCGCCCTCGTCGTCGAACGCCGGGATGTTCCGCCGCGCCAGCTTCACGACGCCGAAGTAGATCAGCTTGTGCAGCCCCTCCATCCCCACCACCGCGCTCGCGCGGACGTACGGGCGATTGTGCTCCACCAGCGCTCGGAGGCGCGCGACGGAGCGGGAGTTGAAGCGGAGATTCCTCACGCTCATGAGCACGAGCACGGAGCCCGGTGCCTCGCCGCGGACGATCTCCTCCGCTCGGTCGAGGAGGAGAATGGCCTGCTCGGGGTCGAGGAGATCGCGGAAATCGTAGTATAGTATGCGCCGTTTCCGGTGCTCGATGAATCGGATGCGGTCCATTGGGATGGTCGTTTTGTTGGATTTCCCTAATTTGACGCCCCGCCCCCGCTCCGCGTAACTGGGCGCGGGGCGGCGGGAGCCGGCGAGCCGAGGCGCCGGCCGACCGCCGGTCACGGGTCACCGGTCGCTTCCACGGCGCCCATGCTGTACGCGCCCCTCATCCCGCCCTCCCTCATCCCCCCTGGCCCCCGGCCCCCAGCCCCCGACCCCCAGATGAACCACCTCATCGCCGTCTGGAACCCCTCCTACGAGCGCGACGCCATGGAGGCGCACATCGCGCTCCTCCTGCGCGCCGCGCGCGAGTACCGCGCCGGCGCCCGCGATGAGGACGACGTCTACGTCTGGTGGGGGAAGGTGCGCTCGGCCAACCGGCAGCAGCCGCTCCCGCACCTCGGCGAGATCCTCTCGCTCGACGAGCAACTCGCCGCGTCCGACGACGAGGCGCACGAGGCGCACCTCTACCTCACCGACTACCGCTCCCTCTACGTGGCGCACCTCGCCGGCATCACCGCCGACGACATGTCGGAGGAGACCGACCACGTCCCGGAGTACTACCGGGCCAAGTCGCTCTCCTGCGACTGCTGGTTCCAGCTCTGGGACATCCGCCGCGTGGTGCTCGACGACACTCCGGCCGTGGTGGAGGAGCTGAAGAAGCTGCGCAACACCCGCTACCACGACCGCCCGGTGTCGCTGTACGGGGGGATGGTGGAGCTTCCGCTCATCGTCACGCGCGCGGACGGCGCGCGCTACTTCGACCAGGAGACGCGCGACCTCCTCACCGGCGGCCGCCACTGGGTGGAGTTCGACGCCGAGCGCGGGGGAGTGGGCGGGATGCAGCGCGAGCTGCGCGAGAACCGCTTCGGCAGCTCGGCGTGGACGTCGCTCGATCCCGCGGCGCGCGCGTTCATTGCCACGGCGGAGTCGCTCTATCGCGCGCACCGCGACGACGCGGCGTTCGACTTCTCGCCGGTGATCCTCGACCTCGCCAAGGCGCTCGAGGTGCAGTGCAACGCCATCCTGCGCTCCGCGCTCGCCGGCGCTCCCGCCGCCGTGCGCACGATGCACGTGGACGGCGTGCCGGTGGACCTCTCGCGCGCCACGGCGCTGGGGCTCGGCGCGCTCGCGCGCGCGATCGGCCACGACCGCGACCGGTGCGCCTGGCTGCGCCGCACGCTGCGCCACGGGGACTGGTTCGTCGAGAGCCTCCCGCAGGTGCTCGAGGAGCTGGCGCCACTCAGGAACGATGGCGCGCACTCGCGCCCCCTCGCGCGCGAGGACGTCGCTCCCTACCGCGAG
>DASTSH010000173.1:0-10670 GCA_035760785.1 Gemmatimonadaceae bacterium
CCGAGCGACTGGAGGATCTGCTGCGCCACCTGGACCTCCTCGGTCCGGTCGCCGCCGGGGCGCGGCGTGAGGGAGACGCGGATGGTGTCGCCGATCCCCTCGGCGAGCAGGATGGAGAGCCCCGCGGTGGAGGCGACGATCCCCTTCATCCCGAGCCCGGCCTCGGTGAGGCCGAGGTGCAGCGGGTAGTCGCAGCGGGCGGCGAGGCGGCGATAGACCTCCACCAGGTCCTGGACGCCGGAGACCTTGGCCGACAAGATGATCCGGTCGTGGCCGAGCCCCGTCTCCTCCGCGAGCTGCGCGGAACGGAGCGCGCTCTCGAGCATCGCCTCGATGTAGACGTCCTTCGCGTCGAGCGGCTCGACGCGGCGGGCGTTCTCATCCATCATGGAGGTGAGGAGATCCTGATCGAGCGAGCCCCAGTTGACGCCGATGCGCACGGGCTTGTCGTTCTCGACCGCGATCTGCACTATCGTGCGGAAGTTCTCGTCGCGGCGCTTCCCGCCCACGTTGCCGGGGTTGATGCGGTACTTGGCGAGCGCGCGGGCGCAGTCGGGATGCTTCGCGAGGAGGAGGTGTCCGTTGTAGTGGAAGTCGCCGATGATCGGCACGTCCACGCCGGCGTCGGCGAGGCGGCGCGCGATCTCGGGGACGGCGGCGGCCGCCTCCTCGTTGTTCACCGTGATGCGGACGAGCTGCGACCCGGCGCGCGCGAGGGCGGCCACCTGCTGGGCGGTGGCCTGCGCGTCGGCCGTGTCGGTGTTGGTCATCGACTGCACCACCACCGGGTGGCCGCTCCCCACGGGGATGCCGCCGACGCGGGTGGTGACGGTGTGTCTGCGTGGCGCGAAAGGCATGCGTGAAAGCTAACGGGAGCGGAGAGGGCGAGCCATGTCCGATGAGATGGAGCACCCCCAGCGTGGGTACACGACATCCGACGTCGCGGCGCAACGGCGCCCCGCTTCGCGCCCGGCGCGCCGGTGGCGGTGGAAGCTGATCCTCGCGCTCGCGATCGCCGTGCCGGTGCTGCTCTTCGCGGCGTACGTGTGGGGGGCGCTGCACTACACGTATTCCCAGGGGCATCGCGCCGGCTACGTGCAGAAGTTCTCGAAAAAGGGGTGGGTGTGCAAAACGTGGGAGGGGGAGCTGGCGATGGCGAACCTGCCGGGGACGATGCCGGAGATCTTCCGCTTCACCGTGCGCGACGACTCGGTGGCGGCGCTGCTCTCGGCGAGCATGGGACGCCGCGTGTCGCTGACCTATGACCAGCATCGCGGCGTGCCGACGCACTGCTTCGGGGAGACCGAGTATTACGTGACCGGAGTGCAGACGACGCCGCCCTGACGGGGCGCGTGGTCCGCATCGTGCTGCCGGTCGGCGTCCCCCAGAAGAGATGGAGGCAGTACGATGGACAAGGGACTCGACTTTCTGCGGAGCCAGGTGAACAACGCGATCATGGCGCACCAATCGTTCGTGGATGCGCTGAAGAGCCACGCGGACGAGGCGGACGATCCGCGCTACCGCGACCTGTGCCAGCGCTACATCCCGATCATGCAGGAGCATCAGGTCGCCCTGGAGAGCTACCAGCGGGAGCTGGGGGCGGACTCGGGGGTGGTCAAGAAGGTGATCGGGAAGATGGCGGGAGCCGCTCGCGGGCTCGCCGATGTGGCGCGCGAGGATGACTTTCTCCGGCTGGTGGGAGACATCGTCTTGGCCCGCCAGGGGGAGGACACCTTCAAGACGTTCCGGGAGGGGGGGAGGATCCTGGGCAACACCCGGTTGGCGGAGATCGGAGAGACGGGGGAGCGGCAGCACGACAGCTACGTGCGCGACGCGAACCGGCTGGTGCAGGCGATGTTCGTGGAGCGCGTGCGCGGGGTGGACCGGGAGGTCCCGCTGGGGGTCGGGGAGCAGCCGCGTCCGGCAGTGTAACGCCGGGATATTGCTCGTTTTACCAGGGGACCATATATTCCCCGCGGCGTCACCTAACAGCTCAGGCCGGCCCGGGCGATGATAGCCCGGGCCTTCTGCGTGGCAGAGGGAACGCTGGTCGCGGCGGCACTGGGGCCTCGCGCCTCTCAATTGTCAGGGCTCGGCACGTTCCGCTCCCTGTACAACGAGACTTTTCAGGAGTAGGACATGCGTGTCACTGGCAAGGTGAAGTGGTTCAACGACGCCAAGGGTTTCGGCTTCATCACTCCGGACAACGGGTCGAAGGACTGCTTCGTGCACTACAGCGCGATTCAGGGTAACGGCTTCAAGAGCCTCGCCGAGGGGCAGGAAGTCGAGTTCGACATCGTCGAGGGGCAGAAGGGACCGGCGGCGGAGAACGTCACGAAGCGCTGAGCGCTCCAGTCGAAGCGACGCGAACGGGGCCGCTGCACACGTGCAGCGGCCCCGTTCGTCTTTCGGTTCGCTCAGCAGTCGTGCCGATGCGGGGACCGGCGCCCGGCACCGGTCCCCGCCGATCGTCTACCCGTGCTTCGCCAGCGCCGCGCGAGCCTCATCGATCTGCGCGCGCAACGCGTTGGGGCCGGTGGCGCCATCCACGTCGCGGCGCTCCACGGACGTCGCCGGGGAGAGCGCGTCGAACACATCCCCCTCGAACAGCGAGTGCGCGGCGACGAACGACTTGAGCGGGAGCGAGTGCAGCTCCACGCCGGCTTCCTCGCTCTCGCGCACGAGCCGTCCCACGCTGCCGTGCGCCTCGCGGAAGGTCGCGCCCTTGCGCACGAGATAGTCGGCGAGGTCGGTGGCCATCATCGTGCTCGACAGCGCGCCCCGCATCCGCTCCGCGTCGAAGGTGATCTCGGCGAGGGCGCCGGCGACGGCGGGGAGCACGAGCTGCATCGTGTCCACCGCGTCGAACAGCGCGCGCTTGTCGTCCTGGAGATCCTTGTTGTAGCCGCTCGGGAGCCCCTTGAGCGTGGCGAGGAGCGAGGTGAGGTCGCCGAGCATCCGCCCGCCGGAGCCGCGCGCGATCTCCAGCGCATCGGGGTTCCGCTTCTGGGGCATCATGCTCGAGCCGGTGCTGTAGGCATCGCCGAAGCGCACGAAGCCGAACTCGCTCGTGCCGTACAGGATGAGATCCTCGGCGAGACGCGAGAGGTGCGCCCCCATGAGGGCGAGCGAGAACAGGACCTCGGCGACGAAGTCGCGATCGCTCACCGCATCGATGCTGTTGGGGGAGAGCCGGGCGAAGCCGAGGCTCCCCTGGAGGAGGACGCGGGAGACCGGGTACGCGCAGCCGGCGACGGCGCCGGAGCCAAGGGGGAGGGTGGCGGCGTTGCGCGCGGCGGCGGCGAGCCGCGCGCGGTCGCGCTCGAGGGGCCAGAAGTGCGAGAGCATCCAGTGCGCGGCGGCCACCGGCTGCGCGCGCTGCAGGTGCGTGTACGCCGGCATGAGCGCGCCCTCCGCCTCGAGCCCCACGGCGTGGTCGAGCATCACCGACTGGAGCGCGCGGACCTCGGCGTCGAGGCTCGCGCAGGCGTCCATCGTCCACAGGCGGGTGGCGGTGGCCACCTGGTCGTTGCGGCTGCGCCCCGTGTGGAGCTTGGAGGCGAGATCGCCGACCTCCTCGTGCAGGAGGCGGTCGATCATCGTGTGCACGTCCTCGTCGGCGGGCGCGGGGGCGGCGCCGGCGCGGAAGCGGGCGGCCGCGGCATCGAGCCCGCGCTCGATCCGCTGGCTCTCCTCGAGGGTGAGGACGCCGGCGTTCCAGAGGGCGACGGCCCACGCCTTGGAGAGGCGGATGTCGAAAGGCCAGAGCCGGAAGTCGACGCCGATGGAGCGGTTGAGGGCGTCGAGCGCCGGGGCGGTATCGCCGGCGAAGCGGCCGCCCCAGAGCTTGTGCGCCGTGGCCGAGCCGCCCACGAGCTTGAGCGAGGTCACGCGATGGCGAGCGCCTGTTCCGGCGCTCCCTCGGTGGCCGGCGCGCTGGCGGCGAGCTCCTGATCCTTGAGCGCGCGCACGCGCTGCGAGAGGCCGTAGAGGCGGATGAAGCCCGCGGCATCGCTCTGCTCGTACACGTCGTCCTCGCCGAAGGTGACGAAGCGCTCGTCGTAGAGCGCCTGCGCGCTGGCGCGGCCGGCCACCGTGTACGCACCCTTGTAGAGGCGCAGCGTGATGGTGCCGGTGACGCGCTCCTGCGTGACGTTCACGAACGCATCGTACGCCTCGCGCTCGGTGGTCCACCAGCGTCCCTCGTACACCAGCTCCGCGTAGCGCGGCGCGATGAGGTCCTTGGCGGCGAGCGTGCGGCGGTCGAGCACGAGCTGCTCGAGCTCGGAGTGCGCGGCGTAGAGGAGCGTGCCGCCCGGCGTCTCGTACACGCCGCGCGACTTCATCCCCACCAGGCGATCCTCGACGAGATCGATGCGGCCGATGCCGTGGCGCCCGCCGATCTCGTTGAGCGTGGCGATGAGGGCCACCGGATCGAGCGTCTCGCCGTTCACCGCCACGGGGGTGCCGCTCGCGAAGGCGATGGTGACGTCTTCCGGCTGGTCGGGCGCCTGACTGGGGTGCGCCGAGAAGAGGAAGAGGTCATCCGGCGGGACGGAGGCCGGATCCTCGAGGATCCCTCCCTCGTGCGAGAGGTGCCAGAGGTTCCGGTCGCGCGAGTAGATCTTCTCCTTCGTGGCGGTGACGGGGATCCCGCGCGCGGCCGCGTAGGCGAGCGCGTCCTCGCGGCTGCGGATGTCCCACTCGCGCCAGGGCGCGATCACCGGGAGCTCCGGCGCGAACGCCGCGTAGGTCAGCTCGAAGCGCACCTGGTCGTTTCCCTTCCCCGTGCAGCCATGGGCGAGCGCGTCGGCGCCGACGGCGCGCGCGACCTCCACCTGCCGCCTGGCGATGAGGGGGCGCGCCATGGAGGTGCCGAGGAGGTACTTCCGGCCATAGACCGCGCCGGCGCGGAGCGTGGGCCAGATGTAGCCGGTGACGAACTCCTCGCGGAGATCCTCGACGTAGCACTCGTCGGCGCCGGAGGCGATGGCCTTGGCGCGAATGCCTTCGAGCTCCTCGCCCTGCCCGATGTCGGCGGCGACGCAGATGATGCGCGCGCTGTACCGCTCGCGCAGCCAGGGGACGATGATGGACGTGTCGAGCCCGCCGGAATAGGCCAGGGCGATGGTGCGGATCATGAGCGCTCCCAGGGTGGGAATAAATATGCGGTTCCGGTGCATATCTAATCCAGGGTGCGGCGCGGGTCAAGCTGGCGGATGGGGGGAGGCTGGGACCTGGTGGTTGGACCACCGAACAACGCGTGTGGCGTGTGGGGAACTGACGGAAAGAGGAGGGAGGTACGGCGCGTGTAGGCTCGGCGGTAGGTGAACGCCCTCTACATCCCGCCCTACACGCGCTCTACCTCGCCCCTCTCTCCGTCAGTCTCCCACACGCCACACGCGTTCCATGGTGGTCTACCCACCAGGTCCTAAGCCCTCCCCCGCGTCACGCCCCGGCAATCGTCCGCAGCCGCCGCGTGACCTTCTCGCGCGCGGAGCCGGAGCGGCAGATGACGAGCACCGTGTCGTCGCCGGCGATGGTACCGAGGATCTCGGGCCACTCCTCGGCATCGAGCGCGACGCCGATCGGCTGCGCGCCGCCGGGGAGGGTGTGGAGCACGATCATCTCCCCCACCCCGTCGATGTCGGTGTAGAGGTGCGGGAGCAGTGCCTCCAGCGGGAGGCGGCCGTCTTCCTGGGCACCGTCGGCCACGGCGTACCGCACGGACCCATCGGGGGTCGGCATCCGCGCCACGCGCATCTCCCGCAGGTCGCGCGAGAGCGTGGATTGCGTCACGTCCCAGCCGCGCTGGAGCAGCAGCCGGCGCAACTCCTCCTGACTCTCGACGGGGCGCGACTCGATCAGCTCGCGGATCGTGGCCTGCCGTTCACGCTTGTTCGCCATGAGCTTCCTCCCGTGAGTGGGGAGGATAGCGGTTCCGTCGCGGGCTCGGCCAGGGGGGCGCCCCGGATCGGCGCCGCCCACCGGTCCCCCTGGCGCCGGATGCGCCGGCCCCGATGCCGCCGCGCGGTTGACAGGGCGGCGTTGGGAATATATGCATCCCTCATGCATAAAATGCCTGTCGGTGTCCTCGGCGCCAGCGGCTACGCGGGGCGGGAGCTGTGCGGTCTCATCGCGCGGCACCCGCGGCTCGAGCTCGCGTTCGCCACCGCCAACGAGCGGCGGGGGGAGCGCGCCCGGGTGGGCGGTCGCGAGATCACCTTCGTCGCCCCCGAGGATGCGCGGCTCGGCGACGCCGCGCTGGTGTTCAGCGCGCTCCCGCACGGCGCCTCGCTCGCCTGGGTGACGCGCGCGCGCGAGGCGGGGGCGAAGGTGGTGGATCTCTCCGCCGACCTGCGTCCGGGCGCCGCCGCGCCGCAGGCGCCGGCCGCGCCGTACGGGCTCACCGAGCTGGCGCGGGATGCCGTGCGCGGCGCCGACATCGTGGCGAACCCCGGATGCTATCCCACCGCCGTGCTCCTCGCGCTCGCGCCGCTGTTCGCGCGCGGGCTCGTGGCTCCGGGCGGGACGATCACCATCACCGCCGCCAGCGGCGTCACCGGCGCGGGATTCACCCCGCGCCACGATCTGCTGTTCGCCGAGGTGGCGGAGGACTACCGGCCGTACGCGGTGGGGAACACGCACCGCCACCTGGCCGAAATGCGCGCCACCGTGCGCGCGCTCGGCGGGGATGCGGACCTCATCTTCACGCCGCACCTGCTCCCCGTGGCCCGCGGGATCCTGGCGACGATCACCGTGCCGCTCACCGAGCCGCTCGCCGATCCGCTCGCGCCCTGGCGGGAGCACTACGCCGGCGAGCCGTTCATCGAGGTGGCGGCGGAGCCGCCCGTGCTCCGCGACGTGGTGCACCGGAACGTGGCGCGGCTCTCCGCCCACGCCGCCGCCGGCGTGCGCACGCCCACGCTCATCGTGATCGCGGCGATCGACAACCTCGTGAAGGGCGCGGCGGGACAGGCGGTGCAGAACGCCAACCTGGCGCTGGGCGTGGACGAGACGGCGGGGCTCCCGGCATGACGCGCGTGATCAAGATCGGCGGCCGCGCCCAGGGGAGCGAGGCGCTGCCGCGGGAGATCGCCGCCGCGTGGGCGCGCGAACGGGGGGCGCTGTGCATCGTGCACGGCGGCGGGGACGAGATCTCGGCGCTGCAGCGCGCGCTGGGCGAGGAGCCGCGGTTCGCGGGGGGGCGGCGCATCACGAGCGAGCGCGACGTGGAGATCGTGCGCATGGCGCTCTCCGGCACGGCGAACAAGCGGCTGGTGGCGCGGCTCATCTCGGCGGGGGTGCCGGCGCTCGGCCTCTCCGGTGAGGATGGCGCGCTGGTGACCGCCGCGCCCGTGTCGCCCGCGCTCGGTCGCGTGGGGGCGCCGGAGCGGGTGAACGCGGCGTTGCTCCGGCACCTGCTCGACGGCGGTTATCTCCCGGTGGTCTCGCCGCTCGCGCGCGACGGCGCGACCGCCGACGCCGCGGCGCTGAACGTGAACGGCGACGACGCCGCGGCGGCGATCGCCGTCGCGCTCGGCGCCGACGAGCTGCTGCTCGTGGCCGACGTGCCCGGCGTGCTCGTGGACGGCGCGGCCGTGCCCACGCTCGACGCGGATGATGCCGCCGCGGCGATCGCGCGCGGCGTGGCGAGCGGCGGCATGGCCGCCAAGCTGCAGGCCGGCCTGGCCGCGCTCCGGCAGGGAGTGGAGCGCGTGCGCATCGGCGATCTCGACGCGATTCTCGACCCGACCCGCGGCACCGTGCTCGCGGCTTCCAGGAGTCTCGTATGACCATGCTGCCCACGCTGCATCCGGTGGATGTGGATGCCGCCCAGTCCTCCGCCCCGAGCGAAGCGCTGCTCGGCGTCTACCGTCGTCCGCCGGTGGAGTTCGTGCGCGGCGCTGGGGTGGAGCTCATCGCCGCCGACGGACGCGCCTACCTCGACTTCACGAGCGGCATCGGCGTGAACGCGCTGGGCTACGGCGATGCGGGGATCGCCACCGCGATGCGCGAGGCGCTCGACACCGGCATGGTGCACACGTCGAACCTGTTCCGCACCGCGCCTGGGGCTCGGCTCGCGGAGTGGCTGGTGCAGCACACCGGGCTCGCGAACGCGTTCTTCTGCAATTCGGGGGCGGAGGCGAACGAGGGCGCCTTCAAGTTCGCGCGCCGCTGGGCGCGCGAGGTGGGCGGCGCGGAGAAGCACGAGCTGCTCGCGCTGCGCGGCGGTTTCCACGGCCGCCTGTTCGCCTCCCTCGCGGCCACCGACCGCCCGCACTACCGCGCGCCGTTCCGGCCGCTGGCCGGGGGCGTGTCCATCGTGGAGCGCGACCTGCGCGCGCTCGACCGCGCGCTGGACGCGGAGACCGTGGCCGCGCTCATCGTGGAGCCGGTGCAGGGCGAGGGGGGCGTGCGCGTGCTCGATGCGTCGTACCTGCGCGAGCTGCGCGCGCTCACGCGCGAGCGGCGCGTGGCGCTCATCGTGGATGAGATCCAGTGCGGGCTCGGGCGCACGGGGCGGCTGTTCGCCTACGAGCACGCGGAGATCACTCCCGACCTGGTGACGCTCGCGAAGCCGATCGCGGGCGGGCTCCCGATGGGCGCGGTGGTGGTGTCGTCGGAGATCGCGGCGACGGTGCGTCCCGGCGATCACGGGACCACGTTCGGCGGCGGGCCGCTGGTGGCATCGGTGGCGCTGCACGTGGTGGAGCGGCTGGCGGATCCGGCGCTGCTCTCGCACGTGCAGGAGGTGGGCGCGTGGCTGCGGGACGCGCTGGCGTCGCTGGCCGAGCGCACGGGTCGCATCCGCGCCGTGCGCGGCGTGGGGCTCATGTGGGGCGTGGACGTGATGCAGCCGGCGGCCGACGTCGTGAAGCGCGCGCTCGAGGCGGGGCTGCTGCTCTGCTCCGCGGGCGAGTACACGGTGCGGCTGCTGCCGCCGCTCATCGTGTCGCGCGACGAGCTGGCGCGCGGGCTGTCGGTGCTCGAGGAGGTGCTCTCGTGATGCAGACCATCACCGTGCGCGCCGCGCGCACATCGGACGTGTCAGGGATCGCGTCGCTCATCGAGGGGTACGCGCGCGAGCGCGTGATGCTGCCGCGGAGCGCGGAGTCGATCACGCTGGCGCTGGACAGCTTCGTGGTGGCGGTGGATGCGCGCGGACGCGTGATGGCGTGCGGCGCGCTCAAGGAGTACTCGCCCTCGCTCGCCGAGGTCGCATCGCTCGCCGTGGCTCCGGAGGCGCACGGGCGCGGATTGGGGCGCGCGATCGTGGCGGAGCTGGAGTCGCTCGCGGAGGCGCGCGGGATCGGCGAGCTGTTCGCGCTCACGCTCACGCCGCGCTTCTTCGAGGCGGTGGGCTACGCGGAGACCGACCGCGCGCGCTACCCGGAGAAGATCCGTCGCGACTGCGCGTCGTGCACGCGCCGCGCCGCGTGCGCGGAGGTGTGCGTATGGCGCGAGCTCGGCGCGGCGGCGATGCGCGAAGCCGCGTAGGACGCGACCGTCGCATCGCCACGGGGGGCGCTCTCCAGGTGGGAGGCGCCCCCTTCTGTTTCCCGGGAAGTGCGCGGTCATGAGCAGCAAGGCGCCACTGTCGCACCCCGACACGAGTCATCGTGATGCGCATCACGAGTCGCGACACAGGATGTGACGCCTGAGAAGAATCGTGCGTCCTCTACGTCACGCTGGTGCACGACGGCGCGACGCGGATGTCACGCTGCGCGCGCTCCGTCGTCAATGTGCCAAGAATCGCGGTGGTGTCACGATTGCGTTTTGTGCAGGTGCGTTCTATCTTCCGCGCCGCTTTTGCCCGGGCGCAGACCGCGCGATGATGCCGCGGTGTTCGGGCGGGCGGCAAGTCAACACGCCAATGAGGAGACATCCAGTCATGAAGCGCTCGTTGTTTGGTGTCGCGATGGGTCTGGCGATGATCGCCACGACCGCGCACGCGCAGTCGATGGTCGCGGCCGCGAAGCCGGTGAGCTTCGGTGTCGCTGGTGGGCTGAGCATCCCGACCGGTGATTTCGGCGATGCGTTCAAGAGCGGGTTCAACGTGTCGGCGCTGGGTGAGATCCACCAGGCGGCCTGGCCGGTGGCGATCCGCATCGAGGCGCAGTACGACCAGTTCAGCGCGAAGGACGAGATCGGCGACGGCAAGGTGAAGTCGATCGGCGGCCTCGCGAACGTGCTGTACTACTTCCCGTCGAAGGCGATGGTGAAGCCGTACGTGACCGGTGGTCTCGGCCTCTTTCACAACAAGGCCGATGACTCCATCTGCGACGGCGGCTGCTCCAGCACCAAGTTCGCGTTCGACTTCGGCGCCGGCCTCCAGTTCCAGCTGACGGGGATCAGCACGTTCGTCGAGGCGAACTGGAACAGCATCCAGACCGAGGGCTCGGCGACGCACATGATCCCGGTCCGCGTCGGCATCAAGTTCTGATCGCTGCTCGCGGCCGTGCACGACGGACTGCCCCGCCGGCCTGGCGGGGCAGTCCTCTTTTTTTCGCGCGCCTCCCCGACGACATGCTCGCTTCTTGCATTGCCGGAGTGCGGGGCGTGTGACCGCGCCCCCGATGGCGCGTCGCAAATGAGACCACAACGAACGAGGGGGTTGGTGATGAAGCGCATGCTACAGTCGGTGATGGCGGCGGGGGCGCTGCTCG
>DASTSH010000174.1:0-17385 GCA_035760785.1 Gemmatimonadaceae bacterium
GCCCCCCTTCCCTCCCGTCACCGCTCCGCCCCCTCACCCTCCAGGTACGTGTACCCCTCCAGCCCCGCCACGTAGTCGGCGATGAAGGCGTTGGCTTCCTGGCGCGTGAGGCTCTTCGCGGCGCTCACCTTCCGGCGGAACATGGTGAGCAGGTCCGAGGCGCGGAACTGCACGTAGTTGAGCACCTCCGTCACCGTGTCGCCGTGCACGAGGTCGGTCACCTCGTAGCCGTTCGGCGACAGGCGCACGTGCACCGCGTTCGTGTCCCCGAACAGGTTGTGCAGGTCGCCGAGGATCTCCTGGTAGGCGCCGGTGAGGAAGATCCCCAGGATGTACGGCGCCCCCTCCCGCACCGGATGCAGCTCGAGGCTCGGGCGGCCGTGCCGGCCGCCCGCGAAGCGGTCGATCTTCCCGTCCGAGTCGCAGGTGATGTCCTGCAGCGTGCCGCGCCGCACGGGCTCCTCGTCGAGCCGGTGGATCGGCATGATCGGGAAGAGCTGGTCGATCGCCCAGCTGTCGGGGAGCGACTGGAACACGCTGAAGTTGCAGAAGTAGCGGTCCACCAGCTGCGCCTCGAGATCCTCGATGATGTCCGAGTACTCCTCGCGGTCGCGCTGGGCGATGCGCGCGCACGCGTTCAGCGTGGCGGCGTAGAGCTGCTCGGCGAGCGCGCGCCCGCGCAGCGAGAGCACGCCGCTGTTGAAGAGCGCCTGCGCCCGCTCCTTCGCGAACGTGGCGTCGTGGTACACCTCGCGCACCGAGCGCGTGGACACGGTCTCGTACCCTTCCTTGAGCTCGTGCAGGACGGCGTGATCCTCGTCCGTGAGCTCCGGCACCGGCACCTCCTGCTGCGACTCCACGTCGATGACGTCGATCAGCAGCAGCGCGTGGTGCGCGGTGAGCGCGCGCCCCGACTCGGAGATGATGTGCGGCATCGGGAGCTCCGCCTCCCGGCACGCCTCGCCGATGGTGTAGATGATGTCGTTGGCGTACTCCTGGACAGAGTAGTTCACGCTCGCCGCCACCGTGGAGCCCGAGCCGTCGTAGTCGATGCCGAGCCCCCCGCCGACGTCCACGTGCGTGATGTTCACCCCCGCCGCGTGCATCTCGGCGTAGAAGCGCGCCACCTCCTGCAGCCCCGCCTTGATGTAGCGGATGTCGGTGATCTGCGAGCCCAGGTGGAAGTGCACGAGCTTGAGCACATCGAGCCGCCCCACCGCCTGGAGCTTGTCGATCACCTTCACCAGCTCGCTCGCGGTGAGCCCGAACTTGGACTTCTCCCCGCCACTCTCCGCCCAGCGGCCGAACCCCTCCGAGGCCAGCTTGATGCGCACGCCGGCCGTCGGCTGCACGCCCATCTCGTCGGCCACACGGAGCAGGATGTCCAGCTCGCTCACCTGCTCGATCACCACGAACACCTGGTGCCCCAGCTTCTGCCCCATGAGGGCGAGGCGCATGAACTCCTCGTCCTTGTAGCCGTTGCACACGATCATGTGGTTGGCCGACTCGCTCAGCGCCAGCACCGCCTGCAACTCCGGCTTGCTGCCGCACTCCAGCCCGACGCCCGCGGGCGCGCCGAACTGCACGATCTCCTCCACCACGTGGCGCTGCTGGTTCACCTTGATCGGGTACACCAGCGTGTAGTCACCCTCGTAGTTGAACTCGCGGATCGCGTTCCGGAACCGCTGGCCGATCACCTCGATGCGCGAGCGCAGGATGTCGGAGAAGCGGAGGAGCATGGGGAGGCCGATCCCCTGCTCCGCGAGGTCCATGGCGAGCTCGTAGAGGTCGAGCCCGCGCTCGGGGTGCGACTTGTCGGGGCGCACCACGACGTGCCCCTTCTCGTTCACATCGAAGAAGCCGATCCCCCACCCTTCCACGTTGTAGAGCGCGCGGGAGTCTTCGATGGTCCACGCCGAGGCGGCCGGCGGCGGCGAAGCTGGTTCAGCGACTCGTGTAGCCATAGTGCGCGAAGTTTACGTGGTGGCGGCGGCCAGGTGTAGGGTCCGCGCGGGCGCTACGGGAAGAGCCGGCGCACGCGCCACCCCGCGCCCGCGCGCTCGTAGACGATCCGCTCGTGCAGGCGGAACGCGCGGCTGCGCCAGAACTCGATGCGCTGCGGGCGCACCAGGACCCCAGACCAGTGCGGCGGGCGCGGCACGGGCCGCCCGGCGAAGCGCCGCTCGACATCCCGCACGCGGGCCTCCAGCTCGGCATCGCTCGAGAGCGTCTCGCTCTGCAGCGAGGCCCAGGCCCCGATCTGGCTCTCGCGCGCGCGGGTGGCGAAGTAGGCGTCCGCTTCCTCCGGGGGCACGGGCTCCGCGATCCCCTCCACGCGCACCTGGCGCTCGAGCGGCTGCCAGTGGAAGCAGAGCGCCGCCTTCGGGTGCGCCAGCAGCTCCCGCCCCTTGCGGCTCTCGTAGTTCGTGTAGAAGACGAAGCCGCGATCGTCCACG
This sequence comes from Gemmatimonadaceae bacterium, assembly GCA_035760785.1. Taxonomy (GTDB): domain Bacteria; phylum Gemmatimonadota; class Gemmatimonadetes; order Gemmatimonadales; family Gemmatimonadaceae; genus JADGGM01. The sequence goes on from DASTSH010000174.1 coordinate 2,457, forward strand.
CCCTTGAGGAGCACGATGCGTACCGACGGCTGCCCGTCATCGCCGACCGTCGCCAGCGACATCGCCGTGGGCTCGGGAAGGATCGAGCGCTCGATCGCGCTCGCCTCTTCGAGCAGCGCCACGAAGCGCTCGATCGGATCCGCCGCCGGCACCTCCGTCGTCACCACGGCCTCAGTCGCCGCCATCGATCAGTCCGCCCAGCATGCCGAGCACGCTCCCCTCTTCCTTGCGCGCGCCCCCCTGCCGCGGCGCGGCGGCGATGATGCGATCGGCGAGGCGCGAGAACGGCAGCGTCTGGAGCACGACGCGCCCGGGGCCGGTGAGCCGCGCGAAGAAGAGCCCCTCGCCGCCGAAGAGCGCGGTCTTGATCCCCGGCACCATCTGGATGTCGTACTGCACTGTCGGCTGGAGCGCCACGAGGCAGCCGGTGTCCACGCGCAGCGTCTCGCCGGGGGCGAGGTCCACGTTGTACAGCGTGCCGCACGCATGGAGGAAGCAGAGCCCATCGCCGTGCAGCTTCTGCAGGATGAACCCCTCGCCACCGAAGAATCCGGCCCCGATGCGCCGCGTGAAGGCGATCGTCACGTCGATCCCGCGCGCGCCGCAGAGAAAGGAGTCCTTCTGGCAGAGGAGCGTGCCCCCCCACTCGGTGAGATCGATGGGGAGGATCTTTCCCGGATACGGCGACGAGAACGCGACGTCGCGCCGGCGCGGCGCCTCGTTCGCGAACAGCGTGACGAAGAAGGAGTCGCCGGAGAGGATCCGCTTCCCGCCCGCGAGGAGCTTGCCGAGCAGCCCCGTCTGACGTCCCGTGGCATCGAGCGTGGTGGCCATGCTGATGCCGTCCTGCATGAACATCATCGCGCCGGCCTCGGCCACCACCGCCTCTCCCGGGTCGAGCGTGACGACGACCGCCTGCAGGTCATCTCCGATCACACGATAGTCGATCTGATCCGCCATCTCCGCTCCTCGTCCGCCGCGCGGACGGCTGTGAATCGCACGCCGCGGCGCCGCCCGGCGCCGCCCGCGAATTATCTCCGGTGATGACGCGCGACGCCAGGGCCGCGCGATGCGATGCGGGGCGGCGCGCTCGCGCGAGCGCGCCGCCCCGTCGTCGCGTGCCTCCGCGGAGGCGTCAGGGCGAGATGCCGCGCTGCCGCAGCTCGGCGATCGCGTCGCGGTAGCCCTGCTTCGCGGACTTCCGGAACCAGCTCACCGCCTCCGCGTCGTCGCGCTCGACACCGCGACCGTTCGCGTACATGAAGCCGAGGTTGTACTGCGCCTGCGCGTTCCCCTGGTCCGCCGCGAGCCGGAACCACTTCACCGCCTGCCCGTCATCGCGACGTACCCCCTTGCCGTTGCCGTACAGCCAGCCGAGGTAGTTCTGCGCCTTCGCGCTTCCCTGCTGCGCGGCCTTGGTGTACCAGCCCACGGCCTCTCCGATGTTCTTGTCCACGCCGGTGCCGTTCTCGTACGCCGCCGCGAGGTCGAGCTGCGCGTCCTCGTCGCCGAGCAGCGCCGCCTTGCGGTACCACGTCACCGCCTCGCGAGGGTCGGCCTGCACGCCGCGCCCGGACGCGTACATGCGCCCGAGCTGATACGCGGCATCGCGGCCGCCGGCATCCGCCGCCTTGCGATACCAGCTCAGCGCCTGCGCCGGGTCGCGCCCGACACCGAGCCCCTGATCGTACATCACGCCGAGGTTCCGCTCCGCGACCACGCTCCCCGCGCCCGCCTCGCGCGAGCACGCGGTGAGCGCAGCGCTCCAGTTCTTCGCCGCGTACGCGGCATCGCACGAGAGCGTGGGGGGCGCCGGCGTGTCGGAGGTGGCGGCGGGAGCGGCCGACTGCGTACGTCGATGCGGCGGCGGCGCCGTCCGGTGCGACGCGGCCGGCACGGCCGCGCTGCGCACGGGCGCCATCACGGGCGTCCACACCAGCGTCTGGCCGGTGTCGAGCCGCACGCGCTCGGTGACGCTCACGTATCCCGGCGCGCTCGCGGACAGCGCGTACTCGCCCGGCGGCAGCGTCACCGGCGAATGCGTGAGCACCTCGCCATCGATCGTCACGGTGGCACCGCGCGGCAGGCTCGCCGCGATCTCGATGTGCCCCGAGTCGCGCACGGCCGGTGCCGCGGCCTCGTGCAGCCCGGGGCCTTCCTGGAGCGCCGCCGACGCGCCGCTGCCCGCGGCGCCGACTCGCGCCTGCGTGCCGTCGGGTGAGCTGCGGAGCTGCACGAACACGCCGAGCGCGAACACCCCGGCCACCACGCCGGCGATCGCGCCGATCACCCACCCCGGCGTCTTCTTCGGTGGGAGCGGCGGGAGCACCTCGTCCTTCGGCGCCTCCTCCGCAGGGAGCAGCACGGCCTGCGGCGTCGCGCGGGCCGGCGACGGCTGCGCGCGCGGCGACTGCGTCTCCGTGGGCGCCGCTGGTGGCTCGGCCGCGGACACCGGCGCCATCGCGCTCGTGGGTGACGCGTACGTCGCCCCCATCGATGCCACCAGCGGCTTCATCACCTGCGTGACGCCGAGCGAGTACGACTCCGCGCCGTCGGGCTCCGATACCGAATCTTTCTGCAGCCGCAGCGCCACGATGCGGCCGGTGGCCACATCGCGCGCGAAGTAGACGACGCCACCCCCTTCCGCGCGATCCATCTCACCGAGGATCTCGTACTCCCCCTGCGCCGCGCTCTTCACCGCGTCGAGCAGCTCCTGCCGCGATGGCGCCGAATCGGAGCGCTGCGCGCCGGTGATGTCGCTCCCGCACTGCGCGCAGAACCGCCCCCACCCCACGAGGGGCGCGCGGCACTTGGGACAGACGCCCCCCATCGGCGGGATGCTCGCGTCGAGCTCGCGCACCACCGTGAGCGCGTAACCATCTCCGTCCGGCTCGAGCCGCAGCGCGACGAGCTTCGCCGTCGCCAGCTCGCGCGCGAGATAGATCACGCGACCGCCCGCGCCGCGACCGAGCTCTCCCAGGATGTCGTACTCGTGCGCCGCGGCCTCCTTGACCGCGCGCAGCAGCTCATCGTCGGCGCCGACGCCCCCGGGACGTCCGGACATCACCCGGGTGGTACCGGTCTGTCGCAACATGTCTTCTCCGGCGAATTGTCTCCGGCGGTACAGTACGGCCGGGATCGGCGATTGGAAAGAGCGAGCGCCGCACGCGAAGCGCGCCCGCGGCCGGGAGGCCACGGGCGCGGGACGCCGTCGCTAGCAGGGAGGCATCGCGACGAATGCTATCTGGGCGTGCCGCCTCCGAACGTGGGGGGCTTCACGGTGACCGTGCGCCCGAGCGAGTCCGCGCGCGCGCGGGCGCTCGCGCCGATCGCGTTGGTGATCCGGTCCACGTTCACACGCGGCAGGGGGAGCGCGGCATCGGGCGCCGCGTCGTCGCGCGCGGGGCGCGTCGCCGCGCCGCGCCGCGAAGCGAGCGTCTCGTGCGCGGTCGTGCGCCGCGGCGGCGTCGCGGGCGATGCCGAGATCTCGGTGTCGCCCGCCGATCCGGTCTCCGCGACCGCGTGCGTCGCGCCATCGTGGAGATCCGACGCCGCCGGCGTGACGGGCTCGTCGCCGCTCCGCAGCTCCGCAGGGTGCGCTTCCGCCGTCTTCACCGGCGCGACCACGGACGTCGCCTCGCGCACCATCGAGCTCGCCCCGTCGGTGCGTCCACGCAGGACCCAGGCACCGGCGCCCACGCCGGCGAGCAGCACGGCGGCGGCCAGGTATCTGGGCCACGGGCGCCGCGGCTCCACCGGCCAGTCCCGCATCACGCCGCGGCGGCCACGCGCGCGCTCCTCGGCCGGCGCGTCGAGCACCACGCGCGGCGCGTCGCGCACCGGTCCGGTGGCGACGGGCGCGGGTGCCGGCGGGGGAGCGGGCACGGCGGCGGGTGCGGGCGCAGGGCGACGAAGCGCGGGAGACGTGGGAGGCTCGATCCACGGGAGCGACGCGGATCTGGTGGTCGGCGCGGGGGGCGCATCCGCCGCGCGCGGCGGCGGTGGCGCGGGCGCCGTCGCGGCAGCCGGCTGGATCGTGCCGCCGGCACGCTCGCGGATGACGTGCGCGCGGCGCGCGAGCTCCTCGGCGGCCGCGTGATCCCCTTCCGCCGCGCGCACCTTGGAGAGGCTGGTCAGGATGCCCGCCACCTCCGGGTGCTCCGGACCCAGCGTCACCTGCTTGATGGCGAGGAGACGGAGGAGGAGCGGCGCGGCCGCGGCGTGCGCGTTCCGACGGAAGCAGAGCCGCGCCAGATTGTTGAGCGGCACCGCGAGGTCCGGATGATCGGTGCCCAGGTGTATCTCGCTGATCGCGAGCGCACGGCGGAAGAGCGGCTCCGCCTGGTCGAGCTCTCCGCGCGCGTAGTGCAGCGCGGCGAGGTTGTTGATCGCCTGCACGAGGCTGAAGTGCTCGCCTCCGAGCACGCGCTCGCGGATGGCCAGCGACCGGCGAAAGAGCGCTTCGGCCTGCGGCAGATCCTTCTGCCGGTACTTGAGCTGACCGAGGTTGCTCAGACTGGAAGCCAGGCGTACGTTGTCCGCTCCGAGAAGCGTGGCTTCCCGGATGGCGGCGATGAAGGCCTGCTCTGCCCGGGCGTAGTCACCCTGGGCGAACCAGCGTCGCCCGGCTTCGTTGTGATTCTCCCAGCGTGTCTCTACGGTGTCGGTCATCCAAGCTCCTCCCGCTTAGATGGACGCGGGGAAGTGCCCGGCTGTAACGCGCTTGCGTGAGCCGGGATCACCCAGCGGGTGAGCTCCCCTCTCATGTGGTGGTTCTCATGCCTTTCCGCGGCTCGGTCGCGGGAGGCCAAGTCGTACTCGAACTTCAGGATGCATGCTGCCTGATAACCTGCTTTCGAAAGTCGCGTCGGAGCTGGGGCTCGCTCCGCGCCAGGTCGTGAACACGCTCGCGCTGTTCGAGGAGGGGAACACGCTCCCGTTCATCGCGCGCTACCGGAAGGAAGTCACGGGCGGGCTGGACGAGGTACAGCTCCGCGACGTGCGCGACCGCGCCCAGTACCTGTCGGAGCTCGAGGAGCGGCGCGCCGCGGTGCTCGCCTCGATCGAGGAACAGGGGAAGCTCGACGACGTGCTCCGCGCGAAGATCGCGGCCGTGGACACGAAGCAGGCGCTGGAGGACCTGTACCTGCCGTTCAAGCCGAAGCGCCGCACGCGCGCCACGATCGCGAGGGAGCGCGGGCTGGAGCCGCTGGCCGAACTGCTGTGGGCCGGAGCGACGAGCGACGCCGATGCCGAGGCGGCCGCGGCGGCGTACGTGAGCGAGGAGCGCGGCGTTCCCTCCCCCGCCGACGCGCTCCAGGGGGCGCGCGACATCCTGGCGGAGCGCATCGCCGAGGACGCGCGGCTGCGCGGCATGGTGCGCGACCTCACCCGTGAGAGGGGAGTGGTGCGCGCGCAGGCCGCGTTCGGGAAGGAGAAGGAGGTCTCGAAGTTCCAGGACTACTACGACTTCTCGCAGAAGCTGACCGAGGTCCCCTCGCACCGGATGCTGGCGATCCGGCGCGGCGAGGAGGAGGGCTTCCTCATCTGGTCGATCGCCGGGCCCACGGAGGAGATCCTCGGACTGCTCGAGCGCGAGCTGGTGGCGCCGCGCGCCGCCACGCGCGAGATGACGCTCGCGGCGCACGATGCTCACAAGCGGCTGCTCGCCCCGTCCATCGAGGTGGAGCTGCGGCTGGAGCTGAAGGCGCGCGCCGATGACGAGGCGATCGCGATCTTCGGGCGGAACCTCGAGCAGCTCCTGCTCGCCGCGCCCGCGGGAGAGCGGATCGTGATCGGGCTCGACCCGGGCTACCGCACCGGCGTGAAGACGGCGGTCGTGTCGCGCACGGGCGCGCTGCTGGCGACGGACACGCTCTACCTGCACCAGCCGGACCGGTTCGCGGAGCAGCTCGCGCGGCTGGTGCGGGTGCACCGGCCGGAGTTCATCTCCATCGGCAACGGCACGGCGTCGCGCGAGACGGAGAGCGCGGCGCGCGCCGTGGTGCGGGAGCTGGACGCGCCGCGCCCGCAGGTGGTGGTGGTGAACGAGGCGGGCGCATCGGTCTATTCGGCGTCCGACCTGGCGCGCGAGGAGCTGCCGGAGCTCGATGTCGCGCTTCGCGGCGCGGTCTCGATCGCGCGGCGGCTGCAGGATCCGCTCGCCGAGCTGGTGAAGATCGAGCCGAAGTCGATCGGCGTGGGGCAGTACCAGCACGACGTGAACCAGCCTCGCCTCAAGAAGCGGCTGGACGAAGTAGTGGAGAGCGCGGTGAACCGCGTGGGGGTGGAGGTGAATACGGCGTCGGTGCCGCTGCTCTCGTACGTGGCGGGGATCGGGCCGTCGCTGGCGCAGAACATCGTGCGCGCGCGCGACGAGCGCGGCGGCTTCCGCTCCCGCCGCGACCTGACGGCGGTGCCGCGCCTCGGCGCCCGCGCCTTCGAGCAGGCGGGTGGATTCCTGCGCGTGCGCGGCGGCGAGCACCCGCTCGACGCCTCGGCGGTGCACCCGGAGCGCTACGCGCTGGTGGAGCGCATGGCGGCGGACCTCGGGGTGACGCTCGATGTGCTGCTGGCGAACGAGGCGCTGCTCGAGCGGATCGAGCTCGGGCGCTACGTGTCGGACGACGTGGGGCTCCCCACGCTCCAGGACATCATGAGCGAGCTGCGCAAGCCCGGGCGCGATCCGCGCGACACGTTCGAGGCGCCGGCGTTCCGCGAGGACGTGCAGGAGCCGAAGGACCTGTCGCCGGGGATGGTGCTCGAGGGCGTGGTCACGAACATCGTGGCGTTCGGCGCGTTCGTGGACATCGGCGTGCACCTGGACGGGCTGGTGCACGTGTCGCAGCTCGCCGACCGCTACGTAGCGGACCCCAACATGGTGGTGAAGGTGGGGCAGCGCGTGAAGGTCACGGTGATGTCGGTGGACCTGGAGCGGCAGCGGATCGCGCTGTCCATGCGCTCGAATCCGGAGGCGGGGCCCCGCACGCCGGGCGCTCCGGCGCGCCAGGGTGGAAGGAAGGATGGTGCGCGCCGTGAGAAGGAGCAGAAGCCGCGCACGTTCCGTCCGGGCGACGTGGCGCCGAACGGGATTCGCTTCCGCTGATGCGCGGCGGGGCGGCGGCCTCGAGCCGCCGCCCCGCGAGCGCTGTCAGAGCACGAAGCGCTCGCCGCGCGCCATCGCCAGCAGGCGCCGGGCGAACACCACGTGGACCGCGATCAACGCGAGCACCACGAGCCCGACCGCCACCCACGTGACCACCGCCTCGGTGATGTCGATCCCGCCGCCGACGGCGCCCCGGCGCGGCAGCGTGATCACGATGAGCAGCACCCAGATCGCCAGCAGCACGGCGCACACCCCGAACGCGCCGAGCGCGGCGAGCTTCTCCAGCTTCTCCTTCGACACGGGTCCTCCCGAGATTCCCTGGTGAGTGTTCCGCACGAGTCGTGCGCGGCGCGATCAGGGGCGGTAGGTCACGCTCGCGTACGCTCGTGTCTCGTGGCGCAGCGGCCGGTCGAGCGAGTAGCCCACCCCCAGCACCGCGCGCACGCCGGGAACGCGCACGGGCCAGAGCCCGTCGGTACGAAACGCACCCTCGAGCCCCACCACGCGATGCCACTCGCGCAGCGTGCCTCCCGCGCTCCCTCCCCAGTAATAGGGCGTCAGGGGTGAACGCGGAAGGGCGATGCGGAAGAACGCGGCGCTCCGCCCGCCCGCGACGCCGACGGGGAGCGCGGGCATCGCGATCCGCTGCTCGAGGAGCGCGGCATCGAACAGCGGAGGGCGGCTCCCGCCGATGGCGAATTGCTCGAACGGATCGGCGTCGGAGGTCACGCGTCCCCAGCCGCCCTCGGCGGTGATCGCCAGGCGCGGCGAGTGCACGGAGAGCGAGGCCGTGGCCATCCCTCTCGACCACCCCGCGCCCGCCGTGCGCCCCGCGGCACCGGAGAGTCCGAGCGTCTCCACCAGCCGCCACGTCCTGGCCGTCTGCTCGAACGCGCCGCGCCACCCGGCGAAGGCGATCGCGCGCGTGGCGCGGTCGCGCGCCGGCCCGTCGAGGCGCCCCGCCGAGCCGCCGATCCACAACCGGTGCGCGTTCGTGAGCAGGTCGAGCGGAAGCTCGAGTCGCAGCGCGCCCCCCGCGTAGTCGACGTCGAGCGATGGTGGCGCGGCGAGCCCCCCGTGCTGCTCCGAGGGGTGATCCTCGGTGTAGAACCCTTCGGCGGCCACGATCGGACGGGAACCCCGCCACGCCGCGCCTAACGAGCCGCCGCGCCACGTGCCGCGGTCGCCGTACATCCCCTGCGCCAGCCAGGTGAGCCGCCCCACGGGATCGAGCCCGGAGAGCATGAGGCCGAACGTCTTCCCCTCCGCGCCCCAGCTCAGCGACGGGAGCACGCGGTAGGTGCGCGGTCCGATCCCGTACGCGCGGGGCGGTGCGAACTGGGCGGTGGCGAGCGCCGGCGCGGGCGCCGCCGGCACGCGCGCGGCCGGGGCGAGCGCCGGCGACGTCGCGAACGTCGCCGGACGGCGCACGCTGTCCGGGACGGCGCTCAGGTCGAGTCCCGTGGCGTGCAGCCGCAGGTAGTAGATGGCGCCGCGCGCCGAGTCGGGCTCGGGCGCCGTGGCGGCGCCGGTGACGAGCGTGAGCGTGCGCGTCGCGCCCGTGGCGAGCTCCATCACCTCGATGTTCGGGATCCCGGTGGCATCGGAGACCAGCGCCACCTCGCGGCCGCCGGCGAGGAACGCCGGCTCGTAGCGGTTCGCGCCATCGTCGGGCCCCACGAAGCGCGGATCGGCCGGCGCCTCGGCGTCCACGAGCGCCACGCGCCAGCGTCCGCCGGACTGCACGCTGACGGCGATGGTGCGGCCGTCGGGAGAGACGCGCGGCCGATGGTACACCACGTGCGGCGCGCCGTGCGCGAGCGTCGTCAGGCGCCCCGTGGCGAGATCCACCCGCACGAGATCGCAGATCCCCCCCACGCAGCGGTCGGCGGCAGCCCAGCGGCCGTCGGGGGATGGGTCGGCGTGCTGAACGGCGGCGTCGTGCGTGATGCGGCGCACGTCGCCGGTGCGCATGTCCCACTCGAACAGGTCGGGGCGCACGGCGCCGTCGCCGCGCCCGGTGTAGCGGATCACGAGCAACCGGTGGCCGTCGGGGAGGAAGCGCGGCTCGGTGAACGCCGCGCCGCCGCGCGGATAGAGCGTGGCCACCGGGGTGCGAGGCGTCGGACGCCAGTGCACGGCGGGGACATCCTCGGGATCGAGCTGGAGGTCGCGCGCCCGCGCCCGCGCGGCGGCGATGCTGTCGCGCGGCGACTCCTCGGTGCGCCACACGACCACGCGCGTGGGCTCATCGCGCGGGGAGAGCGTGAGCGCCACGAGGCGGCCGTCGCGCGAGACGGCGGGGCTGCCGGTGCGCCACTGGAGCGACTGCACCACCCGCCCCGCGCCGGAGTCCGCCGCCGACGCGCCCAGCGCGGCGCCGATGCCCCGCTCCACCTCGAGCGCCTTCCCGGTGAGCTCGGCGGTGAAGCGCCCGTAGAGGTCTTGCGGGTAGCCGCCGAACACGCCGGCGAAGGCCGCGTCGAACGAGCGATTGCGCCGCGCGCTCATGCGGCGCCAGAGGTGCACCAGGCTCGAGTCGCCGGAGCGCTCCACGAGCCACTCCAGGTAGGCGGAGCCGGCCAGGTACGCCATCGACCCGCCCTCGAAGCGGGGATCGCGGTCGAGCTGCCCGTAGGTGGGGAGCTTCCCGTCCCTCGCCCACTCGCGCAGCACCGCCGCGCGCCACGCCGAGTGCGGCCGACCCATCCCGGTGAGCTTCCCTTCGACATAGGTGGCGTACCCCTCGATCAGCCACCGCGGCGACTTCAGCGCCAGCGGGCCGAGCTTCGCCGGCGCGATGCGCGCGAGGAGACGCTGGAGCGGATTGCGCGAGGGCCGGGTGAGCTGCGCCACGTGCGCGAACTCGTGGACGGCGAGCATCTCCCCCCACCCCCTGTTGTCGCCGACGCCGGTGGTGGGATCGGGCGGGGTGGGCCAGAAGAAGATGAGCGGCTCGTCGAGCAACGGGATCGCGAACCCGTTGGACATGCTGTTGGGGTCCTCGACGATGATCGTCACGCGCCGCCCCGGCGCGTGCCCCACGAGCGCGGTGACCTCGCCGTACACCGACTCGATGCGCGACGCCACGTCGCGCGTCCACGCCTCGGCGCGCGCCGGATAATGAATGGTGAAGTGGCGCGTCTCGATCGTGCGCCAGCGCAGGTTCGGGTAGGTGAGCTGGTCGCCCTGGGCGCGCGCGGGGCGCGCGAGGGCGGCGGCGCAGAGCAGGGCGAGCGCGAGCGTCGAGATCAGCCGCATCGGGAAGGTCGCATGATGGGTACGGCGTCCGGGAATCCCCGATGCCGAGCGGGAAAGATGCCAGCGGTGCGTGCCGCCGACAACGCGACCGTTCTCCCGGCGGCCCGGATGTGCCATCTTTAGCGACGCCGCGAACGGCGCGAGCGCGCTCACACCACTGTCCTCACAGCGAGGCCTGCCTCATGACCGACACCGCATTGCGCGACGTGATGGCGACCATCCCCAACGGGGCGTGTCCCATCGAGGGGGTGGGGACGGCGGGACAGCCGTCCGAGGGCGCGTGGCGGGAGCTGGCGCGGGCCGGCTATCGCAGCGTGGTGGACCTGCGCGCGGCGGACGAGCCGCGTGGCCACGACGAGCTCGCCGCCGTGCGCGAGGCGGGGCTGGAGTACCTGCCGCTCCCGGTGACGCAGGCCACGCTCGACGACGCGGCCTTCGACCGCTTCCGTGACATCATGCGCGACCCGGCGCACCGCCCGATCGTGGTGCACTGCGCCACATCCAATCGCGTGGGCGCGCTGCTGCTCCCGTATTTCGCGCTCGATGAGCAGCGCCCGCTCGGCGAAGCCGTGCCGCTCGCGCAGCGCGCGGGGCTGCGGAGCCCGGAGCTCGCCGCCATCGCCCTGGACTACGCGCGCCGGCACGGCGCCCGCTGACGAACCCTCTCCGAACTCACTCCATGTTCCTGCGACGGTTCTACGACGAGCAGCTCGCGCAGGCGAGCTACATGATCGGCTGCACGGCGACCGGCGCGGCGCTGGTGGTGGACGCCAATCGCGATGCCGAGCAGTACGTGGCGGTGGCCGCGGCGGAGGGGGTGCGCATCACGCACGTCACCGAAACGCACATCCACGCGGATTTCGTGTCGGGGAGCCTCGAGCTGGCACGCGCCACTGGCGCGCGGCTGTACCTGTCCGACGAGGGAGGTGCCGACTGGCGCTACGCGTTCGCGGAGCGCGAGAGCGCCGTTCCCCTCCGCGACGGATCCTGCTTCGACGTGGGGCGCGTGCGGGTGAGCGTGATGCACACTCCCGGACACACGCCGGAGCACCTCACCTTCCTCGTCACCGACACCGCCACCGCCGACCGTCCGATGGGCGCGTTCACGGGCGACTTCGTGTTCGCCGGGGACGTGGGGCGCCCCGACCTGCTGGAGCGGGCCGCCGGCGTGTCGGGGACGATGGAGGCGTCCGCGCGCGTGTTGTTCCGGTCGTTGGGGCGCCTCGCGGCGCTCCCCGACTATCTCCAGCTCTGGCCGGGGCACGGCTCCGGCTCGGCGTGCGGCAAGGCGCTCGGCGCGGTGCCGCAGACCACGCTCGGCTACGAGCGGCTGTTCAACTGGGCGTTCGGCGTGCGCGACGAGGAGGAGTTCGTGCGCATGGTGCTCGCGGGGCAGCCGGAGCCGCCGAAGTACTTCGCGCAGATGAAGCGCGTGAACCGCGACGGCCCGCGCGTGCTCGGCGGCGTGCGACGCCCCGAGCGACTCGCCGCCTCGCGGCTCGCGCCGCTGCTGGCCGAGGGAGCCCTGGTGGTGGACACGCGGCACACCGCCGACTTCGCGGCGGGGCACGTGCCGGGGACGATCAACATCCCGCTCAACAAGTCGTTCACGACGTGGGCCGGTTGGCTGCTCCCGTACGACCGCGACTTCTACCTGATCGTGGACGAGGACGAGGACGGCGCGCGGAGCGCACGCGCGACGCGCGACCTGACGATGATCGGCCTCGACCGGATCGCCGGCCACTTCGGCGCCGATGTGCAGGACGCGTGGACAGCCGAGGGGCGCGAGCTGGAGACGGTGCCCCAGATGGACGCCGCCACGCTGCGTTCTGCGCTCGAGCGTGGCGACGCGGCGGTGATCGACGTGCGCGGCGCCGCGGAATGGAACGCGGGACACCTTCCCGGGGCGCGCCACGTGCCGCTCGGCTATCTCGCCGATCATCTCGCCGAGCTCCCGCGCGATGTGCCGCTCGTGATGCAGTGCCAGGGCGGGTCGCGCTCGGCGATCGCGTCGAGCGTTCTGCTGGCGAGAGGGTTCGGGACGGTTGTGAATCTGACGGGGGGCTATGGCGGGTGGGTGCGGGACGGCGGGGAGGTCGTTGGTGGGGGCCAGGGGCCAGAGGCCGGGGATCAGGGGGATCTCGGGAAGGCGGGGTGAGGGGTCGGGTGCGACGAATGAGCAGGGGCCGGGGGTGTGCGGGGCGCGGAGCGCGGGATTCCGGGAACTGCAACAGCACGGATGCGGAAGTGCGACGGGGCGCCGGCAGTTGCCGGCGCCCCGTCGCGTTCCTCTCCCGATTCCCAATTCCCGAGTCCCGATTCCCCGCGCGCCCCGCGCCCCGCCTACCCCAGCGCCCGCCGCTCGAAGCTCCGGATGCCCAACGTCCAGAAAATCCCCGAGATCGCGATCAGCGCCGCCACCACCGCCCAGAGGCTCATGTGCGGGAGCGCCGGCGTCAGCGCACCGCGCATCCCCTCCGCCACGTACACCAGCGGGTTCACGAGCACCGCGTACTTCATCACGGGTACCACCGAGAGCCCCTGCCACGGGTAGTAGGCGCAGCCGAAGAAGATCATCGGCGCCACCACCACGCTGAACATCAGGCCGATCTGCTGCGGCTCGATGCCGGTGCCCATGAGCAAGCCGAGCATCGAGAACGTCGTGGCGCCGAGGATGGTGACGAGCAGCACCGAGGCGAGGTGCGCGCCGGTGAGCGCATCGATGGGGCCCATGATCAGCCGCGCCATCGGGAGCACGAACACCGCCGCCACGAGCCCCTGGATCACGCCGACCACGATCTTCTCGAACGCTACCAGCCGCATCGGCACCGGCGCGAGCAGCCGGTCCTCGATCTCGCGCGTGAACCCGAAGTCCTGCACCATCGGGAGCGCCACCGACTGCACGCTCGAGAGCGCGAGGCTCACGGCGATGATCCCCGGAAGGAGCGCGGCGCCGTAGCCGCGCCCCACGAATCCCATCCGCGGCAACAGATAGCCGAACACCACGATGAACAGGAGCGGCTGGAGCGTGGTGCGCACCAGGAAATACGGCAGCTCGCGCCGCGCGACGACCACGTCGCGCAGCAGGAGCGCGCCGAAGACGCGGAGCGTGCCCGGCGCTCTGGGCTGGGCTCGCAGGGCAACGGTAGTGGCCATCAGTCGAGCTTCCTGCCGGTCATGGCGATGAAGAGGGTCTCGAGGCTCGGAGGAAAGAGGCGAATGTCGTGCACCACGCGTCCGCGCTCCTCGGCGGCGCGGATGAGCAGCGGGATGAGCTCACCTCCGCGCTCGCCGTACGCGCGCAGCGTGCTCCCCTGCCCCTCGGCGCGGAGCACGCCAGGGACCTCGCGCACGCGATCGAGCGCGAGCGCGGCGTCGCCGTCGAGAGTCAACTCGATCAGCGTGCCGCCGGGCGCCTTGCGCTTCAGGAGCGCTGGGGTGTCGAGCGCGAGCAGCTGCCCGTGGTCCACGATCGCGATGCGGTCGCAGAGGCGGTCCGCCTCCTCCATGTAGTGCGTGGTCATCACGATCGTGCGCCCCTCGGCGTGCAGCGCCCGCAGGATCTCCCACAGCGCGAGCCGCGCCTGCGGATCGAGCCCCACCGTGGGCTCGTCGAGGAAGATGATGCGCGGATCGTGGATCAGCGCGCGGGCGATCATGAGCCGCTGCTGCTGCCCGCCGGAGAGCTGGTCCACCTTCGCGGTGGCCTTCTCGCCGATCCCGAGCTGCTCGAGCAGCTCCGTGGCGCGCGCGGTCGCCGCGGCGCGCGGGATGCCGAAGTACGCGGCGTGGAACACGAGGTTCTCGCGCACATCGAGGCTCCGGTCGGGGTTCGGCCGCTGCGGCACCACGCCGATGCGCCGGCGCACGCCGACGGCATCGCGCACCACGTCCGCGCCGGCCACCACCGCGCTCCCCGACGTGGGGCGCACGCGCGTGGTGAGGATCCCGATGGTCGTGGTCTTCCCCGCGCCGTTCGGGCCGAGCAGCCCGAAGAACTCGCCGTCGTGCACGGCGAGGTCGAGTCCCTGGAGCGCGACCACGCCCCCGTCGCCGTTCACGGGCGCGGCGGGAGCCCCAGCGGCGGGGGCGCGCGACCAGCGGCGGCGCGGCGTGGGTGGAGGATACACCTTGCGGAGCGCGGCGGTGCGGATGGCGTCAGGCACGGAGGGGCACGGGGGAGATGGTGAAGCCGGCCTCATCGCGCGACGGTTGGCGCCGCGACCGGCGTGGCGATAAGGTTATGCGCCCGCGCGCGCCCTGGGAACGGGCGCGCCTCCTTTCCCCCGCCCTCCCGCCATGCGCGCACTCGCACTCTTCCTCGTGTTCTCCCTCGCCGCGCTCCCGCTGCACGCCCAGAGGCCGGCGGAGCAGCCCACCCCCTCCACCTATCTCCTCGCCCCCGACCGCGTGTTCGACGGCGCCACCGCGCAGCCGCACGAAGGCTGGGTGGTGCTCGTGCGCGGTGACAGCAACATCGCCGCCGGCGCGCCGTCGGACGTGCACGCCCCCGCGGACGCCAGGCGGATCGACCTGAAGGGGATGACGCTCCTCCCCGGCCTC
>DASTSH010000175.1:0-3026 GCA_035760785.1 Gemmatimonadaceae bacterium
GGGAACAGTGGAATCGACAGAGACGCGCTGGCAGCGCCACGTGGACCAGGGCCGACGCTACGTCAGCCAGGGCAACTACGCCGAAGCGGAGCAGTCGCTCCTCGCCGCCGTGAAGGAGGCGCTCACCCTTGGCCCGGCCGATCTGCGAGTCGCATCGAGCCTGAGCATCCTCGGCAAGCTCAAACACCGGCAGGGCGATCGCGAGCGTGCGCAGGGATTTCTCGAGCGCGCGCTCGCCGTTCGTGAGGAGGCGCTCGGCTCCGACCACTATGGAGTGGTACAGGGGATCAACGACCTCGCCGCGCTGCACTACGCCTACGGCAACCTCACCGAAGCTCTCGCTCTCTACGAACGTGCTCTCGCCATCGCGGAGAAGCAGCTCGCGCCCGACCACGCCGATCTGGCACTCGCGCTTTACAACCTGTCGCGTGCGTACTTCAAGAGCGGCAGCCATCTTCGCGCGGAGCCGCTGCTCACGCGACTTCTCGCGATCAAGGAGCGCACTCTCGGCCCGGAGCACACCGACATCGCGGCGATACTCACCGCACTCTCGCGCGTGCGATCGATGGCTGGGCGGCACGACGAAGCGGAGGGGATGGCGCGCCGCGCGCTGATCATCCGCGAGCGTGCGCTCGATCCGGACGATCCGGCCGTGGCGGTGAGTCTCGAACTGGTGGCGTACTTCTGCGCGGGTCGCGCGAAGCGAATGCGATCGCTCGCGGACGCCGAGCGGATACTTGGCGCCGCGCGCGGCGCATCGAGCGTCGCCGGGCCGGATGGGGAATCGAGCGACAGCTCGCTCGAGGTGGAGCTGGCCGCCCTGGCGGCGGAGGAGAGGTCGTGCCGGGAGCGGGCGCGCCAGATCCGATCGCGCTCCGGCGGGAGTCGGGAGCCGAGCACTCTGGAGCGGTCGCCGGCCGCAGAGTCGGCGCACCCTTCGCGCGTCGAGGGCGCGCCGGCAGGTGATGCTGCTGCCTCACCGGCCGGTGACATTGCGCCGTCGAGCCCCGATGCACCGGTGCACGGTGTTGCGCCACGCAGTAAGCCTGCACCGGTACACGGTGCCGCACTGGTCAACGATCCTGCACCGGTAAACGACGCGACACCGGTAAACGAGGCAGGAGCGGTGAGCGAAGCGGCACCAGCGAGTGAGAGTGCGTCGGGATCGGATATCGCACCGATACCCAGTGCTGCACCGATATCGAGTGCCGCGCCGATATCCGGAGTTGCACCGGTATTCAGTGTTGCACCGGTGTCGGGCGCTGCACCGGTATCCCATTTGGCACCGGTGAGCGAGGGGAATGTGAGCTCGCCGATATCGCGCCATGACGCTGCCGGAGATGATGCATTGATCCACGGCGATGCGGCGACGCGGGACGCGGAGGCGGAAGCTTCGCGACGGTACGGCTACGCGGCCGACGATGTAGCGTGGAGCGCGAAGAGCGAGGTCGCTCCGCACGACACGCCGGTGACGGATGCCGAGTACATCCCCGCGGTCATCGTTCCGCCCGGTGAGCTCGCGGATGCGCCGAGCGTGAATGAAAACCGGCGCTCGGTAATGGACTCTCTCCCGGCGTTCCTGTCTGGGCGCCGCGCGCGCTGGTTCCTCGGAATCCTGGCGGTTGCGCTCGCGGGTGCGGGCGGGGCCGGCTTCGCGCTCGGTCGCGGTGCGCGCGGACCGGAGGCGGAGTCGCTCCTCCAGGTCCAGCAGGCGTCGCGAGGTGCCATCGAGGAGCCGCAGGCGGGCCCGGTCGATCCCGACACACCCGTCCACGCTGCGGGGGCGCGGGATGCGCAGAGCGCCCCACACGCCACCGCGCCGGCGGCGCGGAGACCGGTGCCGCGCATACCGGATTGGGATCAGAACACCCCGAGCTACACGCGCCAGGCGCGCATCCCTTCGCGGTCGCATGCACGGCGCATGACCCGCACGATGGAGCGGCTCGGAGACAAAGTCATGACCGGCGTGAAAACGAAGGTAGATTCCATCGGCCGCACGGTGGAGCTCCCGCCCCCGACCTTCGACAAGCCCTGATCTTCGCCGCACGCCGAGGAGGGTCATCGGAATGCGCATCTTCGTCACTGGAGCAGCAAGCCCGCTGGGGCAGGCGCTCACACGCATACTCGTCCGCGAGGGACATTCGGTAGCCGGGCAGATCCGCCGGAGCGCCGGTATCGCCGTGCTGCGCGGGCTCGGTGCGGAACCGGTGATGGAGGACCTCCTGCGCCCCTCCTCGCTGATCGGTGTGATGGAGGGGTGCGACCTGGTCTTCCACCTCGCGCACTTCTTCGACTTCTGGGCCGCCGACTCGAGCACCTACCTCGGCGTCAACATCCGCGGTACCGAGGCTGTGATGACCTCCGCGCTCGTGGCCGACGTGCAACGCGTCGTCTTCTGCTCCACGGCGCTGGCCGCCGCGGATCCTGCCCGAGCCCCTCTCGACGGCAAGCGGTTCGCCCACGCGAACGGCAGCGCCAACGGCAGCGCCAACGGCAACCGCCATTACATCACCGGGAGCGCCGTGGCCGGCCGCCGCGCGCGCCCGGCCACGACGGAGTTCGCCCGCTCGATGCAGATCGCGGAGGAGATCGCGCTCCGCTACATCGCCAAGGGGATGGAAGTGGTGGTCGCCCGCCCATCAATAGTTCTGGCCCCGAACGATCCCGGTTGGGCTGGTCGCCTGGTCGCCGATCGGGTCGCCGGCAGGCGCCGCTTCGCATCGCGCGCGCCGATCGGGTGGATCTGGGTCGAGGACGCCGCGCGCGCCATCGCGCTCGCCGCCGGCCGCGGCGAATGCGGGAAGAGCTACACCTTCAGCGGCACCGCCGCCTCGCCCCGCGCGTTGCTCTCGCGCATCTCGCACCTTGCCGGTGCGTCGAGCTCTCGTCCACTCCCGCTCCCCCGTGCCGCCGCACTGGCGATGGCCGCCGTCGGCGCCCCCATAGCCCGCATCGAGCGCCGCCGTCCAGCTCTCCCGCTGGACGAAGCACGCTTCCTATCCGAAGGCCTCCCCGTCGACGGCAGC
>DASTSH010000176.1:0-4974 GCA_035760785.1 Gemmatimonadaceae bacterium
GACTGGCCGGATGATGGCGCACGGAGGGGGCGGCGGCAACATCCGCGCGGCCGGCACCCATCCAGTGGATGCGCCGCACGCCCCGCGCGGATGTTATCATCCGGAGCGCGACCCCGGAGGCGTGGGCGGCCGCCCGCCGTCCCACTCCGGCGAGCCTTCGCGGTCCGGCGCCGGCCGGTCGCGGCGCTCCGCACTCGAACCCTCACCGGTGACTCACCGCATGCACGCACGATACGCGACGTACGTGGTGGCGACGGCGCTGCTCGTCGCCCCGATCGCCGTCCACGCGCAGGAGAAACAGCGCTTCTCGAGCCTCGAGGATGCCCTGCGCGCCACGAGCGCCCTGGCCGGGCACCAGGGGCCGAGCGATGTGAACTGGATCGACGGCGGCGCGCGCTTCTCGTACACCGAGCGCGACCCCAGGACAGGGAACGAGGTGATCCGCGCCCTCGACCCGGCCACGGGCCGCGACACCCTCCTCTTCACCGCCGACGGCCTCACCTTCCCCGACACCGCCGAGCCGTTCTCGTACGAGTCGTTCCAGTGGGCGCACGACTCCAGGCACCTCGTCTTCCAGACCCACTTCCAGCAGATCTACCGGCGCTCCGGCACCTCCGACTACTACATCTACTCGCTCGCCGACCACCGGCTGCAGCTCGCCACGCGCGGCGCGCGCACCGCGGAGCTCTCCCCCGACGGCACGATGCTCGGCTTCGAGCGCGGCGGCGACATGTACGTGGAGGACCTCGCGCACCACTCGGAGAAGCGGCTCACGCACGATGCCACCGAGCACGTGTTCAACGGCCACTTCGACTGGGTGTACGAGGAGGAGTTCGGGATGGCCCAGGCCTGGAACTGGTCCCCGGACAGCCGCCACATCGCCTACTGGCAGGTGGACGAGCGCGCGGAGCCGGTGGTGCAGCTCACCGACTACTCGGGGCGGCATCCGGAGTGGGATCGCATCCGCATCCCGCAGCCGGGCGACTCCAACCCCACCGTCCGCATCGGCGTCGTGGACGTGAAGAGCGGGCAGCAGCGCTGGCTCGACACCGGCGAGAAGGGGGAGCTCTACATCCCACGCATCTACTGGACGAGCCACCCGGACACGATCGCCGTCATCACGCTCAACCGGCCACAGAACGTGATGAAGCTCTTCTTCTTCGACGTGAACACCGGCGGCCGGCGCCAGGTGATGACGGAGACGTCGAAGACGTGGATCGACGTGTACGACTTCTACGCCGGGATCCAGGACATGATGTCCTTCCCCGCGGGGACGCACGAGTTCTTCTGGATCTCCGACCGCGACGGCTGGCAGCACATCTACCGCTACGACTACTCGGGGAAGCTGATCGACCAGGTGACGCACGGGAAGTGGAGCGTCACGCGCATCGAGGGGATCGACCCCAAGCGGCGGCTCATCTACTACTCGTCCACGCAGGACTCGCCGCTGCAGCGGCAGCTCTACGAGATCCGCTTCGACGGCTCTCACGCCCGCCGCGTCACCACCACCGCCGGGAAGCACGAGATCGACATGTCTCCCGACACGCGGTGGTACATCGACGACTGGTCGTCCGTGCACCAGCCCGCGCGCGTGGAGCTGTGGAGCACGGCATCGAAGAAGATGCTCCGCACGCTCGAGGACAACGCGCAGGTGGGACAGTGGCTGGCCTCGCACGCGTATTCGCCGGCCGAGCCGTTCGCCTTCACGACGTCCGACTCCGTGCGGATCGACGCGTTCATGATCAAGCCGGTCCCGTTCGACTCCACGCGCAAGTACCCGGTGATCTTCTCGGTGTACGGCGGCCCGGGCTCGCAGGAGGTGTACGACCAGTTCAACCCCAGCGGCTGGCTGCAGTGGCTGGCGCAGCGGGGGTACATCGTGGTGGGAGTGAACAACCGCGGGTCGAACAACTACGGCAGCGCGTTCGAGAAGGTGGTGTACGAGCACCTCGGCAAGTGGGAGTCGCACGACTTCGCCGAGACCGCACACTACCTGGCGACGCTCCCGTACGTGGACGCGAAGCACATCGGGATCATCGGGACCAGCTACGGCGGCTACGCGACGGTGTACACGATGGAGATGTACCCCGATGTGTTCACCGTGGGGGTGGCCAACTCCGCCGTGGGTGACTGGCGGCTGTACGACACCATCTACACCGAGCGGTACATGGGGCTGCTCGGGGACAACGCCGCGGGTTACGCCGCCAGCTCGGCGATCGAGAACGCGGGGAAGCTCGACGGGCACCTGCTGGTGATCCACTCGATGATGGACGACAACGTCCACCCGCAGAACACCATGCAGCTTCTCACCGCGCTCACCGAGGCCGGGAAGGACGTGGATCTCCGCATCTACCCGCCGGGACACCACGGCGCGGCGTACGACGCGCAGAGCTACCGGCTCATCCAGCACGTCTCCGACCGGTTCCTCGCGCGCTGGCTCAAGGGGGACACGAAGGAGACCGCCGAAGCGCGGCGCTGAGCGAGGCGGAGGCGAGCGAGCGGCCACCGGTGCCCGGCGATGACACATGCCGGGCGCCGGTGGCCGCTCCGCATCACCCGTTCAGCAGTGCCATCGACGCTGCGGCATAGCGATCGCCCGCCGCCGCGCCGCGCGGCGCGATCTCGTCGATGCGCCGCATCTCCTCGGGTGTGAGCACCACGTTCGCCGCGGCCACGTTCTGGTCGAGGTACTTCCGGCGCTTGGTCCCCGGGATGGGGACGATGTCCTCCCCGCGCGCCAGCAGCCACGCCAGGGCGAGCTGCGCCGGCGTGCACCCTTTCTGCCTGGCGAGCGACTCCACCTCGGTCACCAGGTCGAGGTTGCGCTGGAAGTTCTCCCCCTGGAAGCGCGGATTGCTCCGGCGGAAGTCGTCGGCTGGCAGATCCTCGAAGCGCTTGATCCCGCCGGTGAGAAAGCCGCGGCCCAGGGGGCTGTAGGCCACGAACGCGATGCCGAGCTCGCGCGTGAGGGGGAGGATCTCGTCCTCGGGATCGCGACTCCAGAGCGAGTACTCCGACTGGAGCGCGGCGATCGGATGGACGGCGTGTGCGCGGCGGATGGTGCCCGCGCTGGCCTCGGAGAGGCCGATCGCGCGCACCTTTCCCTCGCGCACCAGCTCGGCCATCGCGCCCACCGTCTCCTCGATCGGCGTGTTCGGGTCCACGCGGTGCTGGTAGTACAGGTCGATGTGCTCGACGCCGAGGCGCCGGAGCGATGCCTCGCACGCGGCACGCACGTACTCCGGCCTCCCGTTCACGCCACGGTGCGCGGGATCGGCGCTGCGCACCATGCCGAACTTCGTGGCGAGCACCACCTCGTCGCGCCGCCCGCGGATGGCGCGCCCCACCAGCTCCTCGTTGGTGAACGGCCCGTACATGTCCGCGGTGTCGAGGAGATTCACCCCGAGATCGAGCGCGCGGTGAATCGTGGCGATCGACTCCCGCTCGTCGGCCTCCCCGTAGAACTCGGACATGCCCATGCACCCGAGCCCGATCTCGGACACCTGCATCCCGCTCGCGCCCAGCGGGCGCTTCTCCGTCACCATCGACGCACCTTCATCGCTTCGTGCTGGTCCCGAGCCCCGGCAGCTCGTCCCAACGGTTGATGACCTTCCCGGCGAGGCCGTAGCGCACCGCCGCATCGGCGTCGAGCCAGAAGTTGCGGTGCGTGTCCTCCTCGATCCGCTCGAGCGGCTGCCCCGTCGCCTTCGCGAACAGGCGGTTGAGCCGCTCGCGCATGCGCAGGATCTCGCGCGCCTCGATCTCGATGTCGCTCGCCGACCCCCCGGCGCCGCCGGCCGGCTGGTGGAGGAGGAAGCGCGTGTTGGGGAGGCAGTAGCGCGATTCGCGCGGCACGGCGCAGTAGATGAGTGCGCCCGCGCTCGCCACCCACCCCGTGCCGACCATCCGCACCGGGGAGCGAATGAAGCCGATCATGTCGTGGATGGTGTCTCCAGCCTCCACGTGCCCGCCCTGCGAGTTGATGAACAGGGTGATGGGCTCATCGGACTCGGCGGAGAGCGCGAGGAGCTGCGCCATGACCCCGGCGGCGAGACGCTGCGTGACCTCGCCGCTGATCACGACCGTGCGCGCGCGCAGGAGGCGGTCGGTGAGGAGCTCGTTGATCACGGGGGCTTCTATGGTGTGCTGCTCGTCGTTCGGCATGGAATCCTCAATGAAGGGGAACTGTCGCAAGCTACGCGGCAGAGCAAGAGACGTGCAGGGGTGGCGGGGGCACCTTCACATCCGGCGTGCACGCGCTCAGCTTTCGCGGGCTGTCGCCCGTATCACCGGTCACCCGCCCCATGCCGCAGCCGCCGTCGTCAGCACCAACGTCCCGTCAGCTCGAGCTGTTCCCGGATCCCGTCATCGTCGAGGCCGCCGACCCGCGCACGATAGTGGGGCCGCGCACGCGCGTGCGGCACCTGTTCCGCGTGCGCCTCGGACGCGCGTCTCCGGTGCATCTGGTGTTCGAGGACCGGCACGGGTGGTACTGCGAGGAGCACGGGCGCGCGTGTCCGGCGGTGGCCGCGGCGAAGGAGCACGCGCGCGGCTGAGCGACGGCCGCCGCGCGCCGGCGCGCCGGTCGTGCGCTCCTGCCGCGCGGCTCCACGTGCCGGCGTGACGCGGGCCGTGGCGGGGCGCCGTGGACTGGCGTGATGCCGGCCGTGGTGGGCTCCTGGTACTGGCGTGACGCGGGGGCCGTGGTGGGCTCCGTGGCTGGCGTGACGCGGGGGTGTGGCTCTGGCGGCGTCGCGCTTACACGCTGCGAGCCTCCCCGGGCGCCAGCGCGTTCTCCCCGCTGGAATCGGCATCGCGCGTCGGCGCCCGGGGAGTCTCTTGCTACGCGCGGACGCCGCCGTCGCCACACCCCCGCGCCCCGCGGCGACGCTCCGCAACCGCCGCTCGGGCCAGCCATGCGGCGCCGGCCCCGCGCACCACGCCCCGCCGCGCCCGCGGCGCCCGCGCGGCACC
>DASTSH010000177.1:0-14549 GCA_035760785.1 Gemmatimonadaceae bacterium
CCCCCCCCCCCCACTTCCGCATCTTGTCTTTCGCTTTTCCCAACCCCTCCTCCCGCCGTCGCGAGATCCCCCCGACCCCCAGCCCCTGGCCCCCAGCCCCCAACTTGACACCCGCCCAAGCGGTGTCTAATTTCCCCAGTCTGTGCCGCCCACCGTGGCGGATATTTCGCACTACCCAGAGGTTATGCCGACTATCAACCAGCTCGTCCGGCGCAGCCGCCAGGACGTCGAGAAGAAAGAGAAGGCGCCGGCGCTCAAGGGGAATCCGCAGAAGCGCGGCGTCTGCACGCGTGTCTACACCACCACGCCGAAGAAGCCGAACTCCGCGCTCCGAAAGGTCGCCCGTGTCCGGCTCACCAACGGGTTCGAGGTCACGGCCTACATCCCGGGCGAGGGGCATAACCTCCAGGAGCACTCGATCGTGCTCATTCGTGGCGGCCGCGTGAAGGACCTGCCGGGGGTGCGCTACCACATCGTGCGCGGCACGCTCGACGCCTCCGGCGTCAACGGCCGCAATCAGAGTCGCTCCAAGTACGGCGCCAAGAAGCCGAAGGGCGCAGCCGCGGGAGGTAAGAAGTGAGCCGCCGCCAGAAGGCCATCAAGCGCCCCGTTTTGCCCGACGCGCGCTACGACAGCCAGACCGTTTCCAAGTTCATCAACGCCCTCATGCTCGAGGGGCGCAAGTCGGTCGCCGAGCGCATTTTCTACGGCGCGATGGACCTCGTCGAGTCGCGCACCGGCCAGCCGGGCGTCAACGTGTTCAAGCAGGCGCTCCAGAATCTCAAGCCCGTGGTCGAGGTGAAGAGCCGCCGCGTCGGTGGCGCCACCTACCAGGTGCCGGTCGAGGTTCGCCCGGAGCGCCGCACCGCGCTCGCGATGCGCTGGCTCATGTCCTATTCGCGCGACCGTAGCGAGAAGTCGATGGCGGAGAAGCTCGCCGCCGAGGTGATCGCGGCGTCCAAGGGCGAGGGGAACGCGATCAAGAAGAAGGAAGACACGCACCGCATGGCCGAGGCGAACAAGGCCTTCGCGCACTACCGCTGGTAGCGCGCTCGCCACGCGAGACGACTCGAACCCCGCCGGGCGCCAGCGCCCGGCGGGGTTCGCGCATTCACCCCCCTCCCCAGCGTTCAGGGCGCTCGATTCGCCGCTGACAGCCGTGGTTTACGCCGCTCGCCGCCACTAGATTCGTACATGAGTGGCCGCTCATATGGCCGCTCGACCTTGCTGCTCGGTCGCGCGCCGGCCGTTCACACACCGGCGCACGCCCGTGGCGCGCCCAGACTCACGGATTCGTTTCCCGTCACGCCGTTCCGCTTCACGTGCCTCCCTCTCCCTCCGTCCGGCGAGTCGTCATCGCGGCGCTGACGCTGCTCGCGCTGCTCGCTGCGGCGGGAGCGGTCGCGCGAGACCGCTGGCTGCACGGCGCAGCGCTGCGACAGTGGCGCGAGATCCTCTCGGTGAACGCCGGCACCACTCGATCGGCGGTCGATGCCTGGCTGCGCGAGCGCCGGAGCGATGCGCGGGTGACCGCCCTCCAGGCATCCAACGCGGCGGCGCTCTTCGACCCGGCCGCCGAGCGCACGTGGCCCCACGTGCAGAGCTCGCGCGAGCGCCTCGATGCGCTGCTCACCGCGCTCACGCGCGGCTACGGCTATTCCGGCGCTTGGGCGCTCGACACCGCCGGCGCGGTGGTGGCGTCGAGCGATGGAGCACCGCCCCCCACCGTGGCGGAGGTCGCCGCGGCCCGCGCCGCCGCGCGGTCGAACCACGGCTCCCTCTCGGGACCGACGCGCGGCCCCGCGGGCTCGATACACGCCGTCGTGATCGCGCCGGTGCGCCGCGCGAAAGTGGCGGGTCCGGGGTCCCCAATCGGTGTCGTGATGCTCGCCTTCGACCCTGGACAGCGCCTCCTCCGGATCGCGCGCGGTGAGCACACCACCACCGCCTACGGATCGAGCGAGCTGGTCGCGAGCATCGATGGCACGCCCGTGCTCCTCGGCTCGCGCGCCATCGAGCCGGTCTCCGCCACCCAGGGTGGTCCGCTGGCGGCGATCGCGGTCGCGGGGAGGGACACCGAGGGCATCTTCATGTGGCGGGGGCGTCCGGTGCTGGCGGCGGTGCGCCGTATCGCCGGTACGAACTTCGGCATCGTGCGCACCACGGACCTCCGGGTGGTCGACGCCGCCGCGGACGCACACTTCCGCGCCGAGCTCGGCATCGCGCTCACGCTGCTCACGCTCGTGGTGCTCGCCCTCAGCGCGGCCAGCCGCTCCGCCCGCCTGGCGCGGATGCGCGTCCTCGCCGAATCCGAGGGGCGCTATCGTCTGCTGGCCGACTTCGCCACGGATGTCATCGCGCGCCACGCGCCCGATGGCCGCTACCTGTACGTGTCTCCCGCATCCGAGGCAAGGTACGGATATCCTCCGTCGGAGCTCACGGGGCGCTCGCCGTACGAGTTCTTCCACCCCGACGACCTCGACACGCTCCGCGCGGCGCACGAGGCCCTGCTCGCCTGGCCCACCAGCCAGAGCGTCCGCTACCGCTTCCGCTGCAACGACGGCGAGTACCGGTGGCTCGAGACGCGCGCCCGGTCCGTGCGGGGGGCGAACGGGGAGATGGAGATCGTCTCCGTCTCGCGCGACATCACGGAGCGCAAGCTCGCGGAAGACACCCTCCGCCGTCAGGCGCTGCTGTTCGAGACGATCTCCGACGGCGTCATCATCATGACCCCCCATGGGACGATCCTGGACTGGAACGCCGGGGCGGAGCGGATGTTCGGGTACACGCGCGAGGAGATGGTGGGGCAGAGCCCCGAGGTGATCCACGACCCGGAGGTGCGGCCGGAGCTGGAGCGGGAGATCCGGAGCGCGCTCGATCACACGGGACGGTGGGCCGGCGAGCTCCCCTTCCGGCGCAAGGACGGCGAGAGCGGGATCGCCGACGTGCTGGTGGTATCGGTGTACGACGCGCGCGGCGAGTGCGTGGGGCGCATCGGCGTGAATCGCGACATGACCATGCGCCGGCGCATGGAGGAGGCGCTCCACCGCAGCGAGGAGCAACTTCGCCACGCGCAGAAGATGGAGGCCATCGGCCGTCTCGCGGGGGGGATCGCGCACGACTTCAACAACCTGCTCACGGCGATCAGCAGCAACGCGGAGTTCGCGATCGCCGACCTCGGCACGGACCACCCCGTCCGGGGGGAGATCGAGGAGATCCGCCGCGCGGCCGACCGCGCCGCGCAGCTCACGCGGCAGCTCCTCGCCTTCAGCCGCAAGCAAGTGCTGCAGCCTCGCGTACTCGACCCGAACGCTGCGATCGCCGACGCCGAGCGCATGTTCCGGCGACTCATCGGCGAGCACATCCAGCTCGTGACCGTGCTCGACCCCGAGGTGGGGTGCGTGAAGGCCGACCCGGGGCAGCTCGACCAGGTGCTGCTCAATCTGGTGGTGAACGCGCGCGACGCGATGCCCGACGGCGGCACGCTCACCATCGACACCGCCGCCGTGTACGTGGACGAGGAGCAGGCCAGCGCGCTTCCGGGGATGCGGCCGGGTTCGTACGCGCGCATCCGCGTGAGCGACACGGGGGTGGGGATGGACGAGCAGACCCGCACGCGCGTGTTCGAGCCGTTCTTCACGAGCAAGGGGATGGGGAAGGGAACGGGGCTCGGGCTGTCCACGACGTACGGCATCGTACGGCAGTCATCGGGACGGATCTACGTGGACAGCGCCCCGGGGCGGGGAAGCGTATTCTCCGTGTACCTGCCGAGCGCCCCGCGCGTGGCCGCGCCCGCGCCCGGGGCTGGAGCGGTCGACCACGTCCCGCCGGCCACGGAGACGGTGCTCCTGGTGGAGGACGAGGATGCGGTGCGCTCGGCGGTGAGCCGCATGTTGCAGCGGCACGGCTATACCGTGCTCGAAGCACGCAACGGCCAGGATGCGCTGCGGCTGTGCGAGGACTACACGGGGCGGATCGATCTGGTGGTGACCGATGTCGTGATGCCCGGTATCGGAGGGCGCGAGCTCGTGGAGCGAATCCGGGAGCGCCGCACGGGGCTCAAGGTGCTGTTCATGTCCGGCTACACCGAGGATGCCGTCTCCACGCACGGCGTGCTCGCGGAGGGCGCCTCGTACATCGAGAAGCCCTTCCTCGTGGAGGTGTTCATACGCCGGGTCCGGGAGATCCTCGAGCCGGTCGCCGCCCATTAGCCCAGCTCGACACACGCTTGCCCCGTCCGAGACCGCAGGGCATCGTGTAGTGGGCTGTCCAATCCGCTGTCGCATGGCTCTTGCGTTGCTCCAGGCGGGGTCAGGCGGAGCGGGTCGGCAGGGATGACTTCGGCGACGCGGGCACCAGCGGGCGGCGAGTGTGGTGGTGTGGTGTGTGCGCACTCGATGTGGCGTACGATCCTCATCGCACATTGGTCGTGCCGCATGTTCGAGTGGAAGCGAAACGAGCATTTGATGGTGCGGATGGTCGCCGACACGGTCGCGGGAGCGAGCCGCGCGCGATGCATGGCACGGTCGGTGCTCGGGGCAAGGCGCAATGCGAGTCATTGCTACGAAGCGGAGGTCGGACCGTTCCACACCGCCGCAGGGGCACCGACGTGGGTGCGGTTGGACGGCGTCGCGCGTGAGGCCACGTATCCGTCTGCAGGGGACTGAATGCTGCCGGTCGCAAATCCCAAAGTGATCTTCAAGGCGTTGTCCGATGGCGCCGTACTCTTCTCCTCCGAGGACGAGGTGTACTTCGGGCTGAACGCCGTGGGCGCACAGGTGTGGGCCCTGCTCCCACCCGTGTCGGGCACGTTCGACGAGCTGTGCGCCGCGATCGCCGCGCAGTATCCCGATGCGGATCCCCAGGTGATCCGTGATGACGTCCGCGAGCTCCTGACGGAGCTGGCGTCGCACCACCTCGTTCTTCCCCCGCCGCCCGGGCAGTCGGATGAGCAGAGTGACGAGAAGGTCTCTTCGGAAACTGGCGAAGCTCACTCCGCGCGAGTGGGTTGACCTGCTGCAGGCGCAGGTCGAGCTGATCGCCGCGCAGATCCTCGTCTCCACCCGCCCCACCGGGCGTCTGGTGTCCAGCGACGCGCCCCGCCGCACCGAGGCGGAGGGGCCGTTCGTGCCCGATCCGCGGGCCGCGCGGCTCGCGCTGGCGGTGAGCCGCGCCGCGGACTACGGGATCTTCCACCCGCTCTGCCTCGTGCGGGCCGTCGCCATCAACCGCATGCTCGAGCGCCGCGGCATCCGGGGGAGCCGGATCCGCATCGGCGTGCGCGTGCGCGGCAACCGCTTCCTGGCCCACGCCTGGGTGGAGTACGGGGACCGCGTGATCGGGGACAGTGAGGAGCACGTGGACTCGTTCGCGGAGCTCACCGACGTGCGCCTGCTGGACGCGAAGTGAGCGCGATCGCCGGGATCTTCACCCCCGGAGGACGGCCGGAGCCGGAGCAGGCCCGCCGGATGCTCGATGCGATGCGCGCGCGCGGCGGCGACCAGAGGGGGGAGGTATGGAGCGGGGAGGGGGCGGTGCTCGCCGTGGCGCGCCACGACTGGGAGCTGCACCCCGACTTCTCCGGTCCCGTGCTCGTGTTGCGCGACGACGATCTGGTGGTCGCCGCCGACGCCTCGGTCTATTACCGCGACGACCTCCGGCGCGCGCTCGGGCGCCGCGGCATCCCGGTCGGCGGCGACACCGCGAGCCACCTCGTGCTCGCCGCGTACCACGCCTGGGGCGATGATTGCGCCGATCGCATCGAGGGCGACTTCGCGTTCATCGTCTGGAACCCGAAGACGCGCCGCGTCTGCGCGGCGCGCGACTTTTCCGGCAAGCGCACGCTGTACTACGCCGAAGTGGGCGACACGCTGATCATCGCGTCGATGGTGAGCGGGGTCGTGGCGCACACGCGCTGCTCGAGCGAGCTGAACCTCACGTCCCTGGCGGAGACTGCTGGGGGGCTGTTCGCCGCGAGCCACGAGACGTGCTACCGCGACGTACGCGCGCTGCCGGCCGGGTGGACGCTCTCGCGCCGCGGCAGCGGCCGCGCCGAGCTGTTCCGTCACTGGCGCCCGCCGAAGATCGAGGAGCGGAGCGATCTCTCCTTCGAGGAGGGCGCGGAGGAGCTGCGCGCGCTGCTCACGCGATCGGTGATGGAGCGCACGGTATCCGGCGCCCCCACGAGCGTATGGTTGAGCGGTGGCTGGGACTCGACCGCGGTGTTCGGGGCGGGGCAGGAGGGAGTGCGCGCGGAGGGGAAGGGGCGGGAGCTGCTCCCGGTGTCGATGAGCTATCCCCCCGGCGACCCGGGGCGCGAGGACGAGCTCATCCAGGCGGTGGCCGACCACTGGTCGGTGCCGGTGCACTGGGTGGACATCAGGGATGTCCCCTTCTTCGACCACCCGGCGGAGCGAGCTGCAGGGCGGGACGAGCCGTTCGCGCATCCGTTCGAGATGTGGCATCGCTCGCTCGCGCGCGGCTCGCGCGCCGTGGGGTCGCGCGTCGCGCTGGAAGGGGTGGGAGGGGACCAGCTCTTCCAGGTGTCCGAGGTGTTCTTCGCCGACCTGCTGCGCGCCGGACGGTGGCGCGAGCTGGCGCGTGAATGGCGCGAGAAGGGGCTGCGCGGGACGGGGTTCCGCAACTTCTTCCGCTGGGCGGTGCAGCCGCTCCTCCCCTCGCCGGCGCTCGCGCTCGCCAGGGTGCTGCGGGGAGGGCGCCCGCTCACGGGCTACCTCGAGCGTCGAGTGCCGACGTGGCTCGACGAGGGGTTCGCGCGGCGGAACCGCCTGGAGGAGCGGGAGCGTGCGTTCACGCCGCAGCGTGGGCGCGTCACGTGTGTCGCGTATGAAACGGAATGGTACCTGACCCACCCGTACTTTCCGCGCGTGTTCGGCCTGGCGTCGTCGTTCGCGCTCGAGGAGGGGGTCGAGATCCGCTCGCCGCTCTACGATCGCCGCGTGATCGAGTTCGCTTGCACCCGTCCCCGCTGGGAGCGCTCGAGCGGTCGGGAAACCAAACGACTTCTCCGCGCAGCGGTACGAGGTCTGCTACCAGAGCGCGTGTTGGCGCCGAGAGCGTCGCGCACTGGGGTGACGGGCGGTTATTTCGACCGATCCATGCGCGAGCGGTTCCCTGCGCTGCTGGACGAGATGCTACACGATTCGCTGCTCGTGCGCGCTGGAATAATCGATGCAGAGGGATTCCGCGAGTCGTGCAGGGAATATCTGAGGGGTGGTGCGGGGCAACTGGGCGTGAACCTGTTCTTCACGCTGCAGACGGAGCTCTGGCTCCGAGCACGGCTCCCCCCGACGGATGTGCCGGTCGGGGCAACTCCGACCGAGCCTGGAGTCGTGGCGGTACGTTAGATTTGCAGTAGCAGTAGTGACGATGGACTGTTGTACTGACGGCCATGGGGGCCGTACTTCCGCCGGGCAAGGGGCCCGGTAGCACACGACACAGGGAGGCGTCGCGTGTATCAGAAGCCACGAGTGGAGCGTTTCGGGACGTTCCGCGAACTCACCCAGGTGGGTTTCAACGGTTCCACGGATGGGTTCACCATCTGCGGGATCGGCACTGGGAACGAGCTGTGCGGGGGCCCGGAGGGTCCGCCGTGCCGGGAGACCAGCTCGGTTCCGACGGCCTGATCCGGTCCGGTGGGAGGCTGCCGGCTTCTGGCCGGCAGCCTCCGACCGCGTTCCCCCTCGGCATGCCTCACTACACGATCTTCGGCGGCACTCTCCGCTCCGAGATCACCTTTCCGGAGCTCCGCGAGCCGGCCGCTCCACCTCGCGAAGCCAGTTGGACCCTCACCACATCACCCACGCTCACCGAGCTCCCCGACGCGGAGCAGCTCGGCTCGACGGCGGTCGTTCCGGGATGCGGCGTGACGCTGCTGCGCCACGCCACCGGATTCCGCGTCCGTTTCGATGACACGGGCGACTACGACATCAGCGACGACGGACGGCGAATCGTCTGGTCGCGCGGCCCGAACGCCGCCCCGGGGGCGGTGCGTGCCGACGTGACCGGACTGGTGCTGTCCACGGCGCTGCACGCCTCCGGAGCGCTCTGCCTCCACGGGAGCGCGGTGGCGCTCGCCGGCGGAGCGGTCGCCTTTCTCGCGCCGAAGTTCCACGGGAAGTCCACGCTGGCGCTCGCGCTCTCGCGCGCCGGTGGCCGGCTGCTCACCGATGACGTGCTCCCGGTGGAGCTGGGGCCCGCGCCGGTGGCGGTGCCGGGAGTGCACGTGGTGAAGCTCTGGGACGACTCGGCGGAGATGTTCGGCGTGGAGCAGGGGAGCGTGCGCGCCGGGGAGAAGCACCTGGTGCGCGATCTCCCCGAGGAGCTGGTGACCTTCGACCGGCAGCCGCTCGCCGCCATCTACCTGCTCGCCCCCCTCGCGCCGGGGGCGACCATGGACGAGGCCGCGCGCCGCACGCGGCTCCCCAGCGTGCCGGCCGCGCTCTCGCTGGTCCGCCACTCCGCGCTCGCCGGGCTGCTCGGCGGCTCCGAGGCGCCGGTGGTGTTCGAGCGCGCCGCCACGCTGGCGGAGTCCGTCCCCGTCTACCGGCTGGACACCATGCCGGGGCTCGACCGCCTCGGAGAGATCGTCGCCACCCTTCTCGCCTGGCACGAGGCGCCGGCGGCGGTATCCGCCGCCGGGAGCGCCGCATGAGCGGCAGCGCCGCCATCGCGCGCACGGAGCCGCTCTCGCCGAACACGAGCCGCGCGCCCACCGTCGTCCTCGACGGGCTCGGCAAGCGCTTTCCCGAGCGCCGGCGGTGGGCGGAGATGATCCGCCACCCGCGCCGCACCACCTGGGTGAAGGTGGTGCAGGGGGTGAGCGTGTCCATCGGCGAGGGGGAGTTCTTCGGGCTCCTCGGCCCGAACGGCGCGGGGAAGACCACGCTGTTCAAGATGCTGGCGACGCTCATCATCCCCGACGAGGGGACGGCCACGATCGCGGGATACGACGTGGTGCAGGACGCGGCCGCGGTGCGACGCGTGCTCGCGCCGGTGATCGCGGATGAGCGGAGCCTGTACTGGCGCCTGACGGCGACCGCCAACCTCGAGCTGTACGGCGCGCTCCAGGGACTGGACGGGGCGGAATCGCGGCGCCGCGCGGAGGAGCTGCTCCGCGTGGTGGGGCTGGAGGATGCGCGCGAGAAGATCGTGGGCTCCTTCTCCTCGGGGATGAAGCAGCGGCTGCTCATCGCGCGAGCGCTGATCGCGCGTCCGCGGGTGCTGCTGCTCGACGAGCCGACGCGCAGCCTCGATCCCATCTCCGCCCGCGCGTTCCGCACCTTCCTGCGGGAGGAGATCAGCGGGCGGCAGCGGTGCACCGTGCTGCTGGCCACGCACAACGCCGAGGAGGCGCTCGAGCTGTGCGACCGCGTGGCGGTGCTCGACCGCGGCCGGCTGCTCGCGGCGGGGACGGCGGAGCGGCTGTCGCGCGAGATCGGGGACGAGCGCTACCGGCTGTTCACGAAGGACCCGGCGCACCCGGGGATCGCCGCGCTCGGCGAGCGGGGCGTGGCGGTGGGGATCGTGGAGCGTGGCGTGGACGAGGATGGGTGGACGCGCGTGGAGATGGAGATTCCCGGGGGGGCGGAGCGGGCGGCGCAGGTGGTGGCGTTCCTCGTGGAGCAGGGGGTGTCGGTGTCGCGGTTCGAGCGCGTGAACCTCTCGCTGGCCGATCTGATCGAGCGGATCGTGCAGCGCGGACGGCGGGAGGCGGGCGATGCGTGAGGCGTTCGCGCTGGTCCGCGCGAGCTGGCGGACGTCGCTGAGCTACCGGCTGTCGATGGTGCTCTCGCTCGTGTCGCTGCTGGCGACCGTGCTGCCGATGTACTTCGTGGCGCGGGCGCTCCAGCCGACGATGGCGAAGTCCATCGCCGCGCAGGGAGGGGAGTACTTCGGGTTCCTGATCGTGGGAATGATCGCGTTCTCCTTCCTCATGACGGCGGTGAACGCCGTGCCGGCCGCGATCAGCTCGGGGATCGGGACGGGGACGCTCGAGGCGCTGCTGAGCACCCGCGCGTCGCTCCCGTCGATCATCGCCGGATTGATCGGCTACAATTTCGTGTGGACGGCGGTGAAGGCCGTGCTGTACATCGCGGCCGGCCTGGTGCTGGGAATGCACCTGGCGTGGGGGGCGTCGCTGTCGTCGCTGCTCATCCTGGCCCTGATCGTGCTTGCGTATCTCCCGTTCGGGCTCATCGGCGCGGCGATGATCCTCGCGTTCCGGACCACGGGGCCGCTGTCCTCGGCGGTGCTCATCCTGTCCGGGCTGCTCGGGGGGGTCTACTACCCCACGCAGGTGATTCCGTCGTGGATCCAGCGCCTGTCCGACGTGGTGCCGTTGACATACGGCCTCCGGGCGCTGCGGCAGACGATGCTGGAGGGAATGCCGTTCTCGGCGGTGATGTCCGACGTGGTGACGCTCGTGGGATTCGTGGTGCTGTTGAACGCGGTGAGCCTATTCGCGCTGTCCGAGGCGCTCCACTATGCGCGTCGAACGGGCACTCTGGCCCAGTACTGAGCAGATCGAACCGATGTCGCTGGACGTCCTCTCATCGGAGGCGCAGCTGCTCCTCCTGGCCGCGGGGGGCGCGGGGAACGATGCGCGCATCGGCGAGCTGGCGGCGCGAGGCATCGACTGGGGGAAGCTCGGCTGGATCGCCAGCCGGGAGCGCGCGGCGCCCGTGCTCTGGGAGCGGCTCCAGTCGGTGCCGGGGCTGAAGCTCCCGGAGGAGGCGGCGCAGCTTCGGAAGGTGGCGATGGTGTCGGACTTCCGCATGCGCCACCTCGAGTCGCGGCTCGACGACTCGCTGGAGGCCCTCGAGCGCGCGGGGGTGGATGCGCTGCTGCTCAAGGGCGCGGCGCTCGCGGTGCTGGTCTACGGCTCGTTCAGCCGGCGGCCGATGTCGGACGTGGATGTCCTGGTGCGCCACGGGGAGGCGGCGCGCGCGCTCCCGGCGCTGCTCGCGGCCGGATGGACGAGCGTGGAGTCGGAGGGGCTGGAGGAGTTCTACCGCGGACACCACCACCTGCCGGCGCTCGAGGATGCGCGCGGGACGGGGGTGCAGCTCGAGCTGCACACGGCGCTCTTCTTCGAGGGGCACCCATTCCGGCTCTCCCCCGAGGACATCTGGGCGCGGGCGGAGCGGATCGACGTGCGGGGGCACGCGGCGTACGTGCCCTCGATCCACGACCAGTTGCTGCACCTGTGCCTCCACTTCGCGTGGTCGCACATGATGTCGATCGGCGGCTGGCGGTCGTTCCGCGACCTGAACGCGCTGCTCGGCACGGGGCGGGTGAAATGGCCGGAGTTCACGCGACTTGCGCTGGAGAGCCGGGGCGGGAGCTGCTGCTACTGGACGTTCCGGCTGGCGGGGGAGCTGGCGGGGGTGCAGGTGCCGCGGGAGGTGCTGCAGGCGCTGCGGCCGCCGCTGCCGGAGCTGGTGCTCGCGCGGCTGGCGCGCCACTTCACGTACTCGCTCCTGCCGACGGAGACGCTCTGCCCGTCGGTGTCGGTGGCGTACACGATGTGGCGGCTGGGCGTGCGTCCCGGGTGGAGCGGACACGGGACGGTGCGTCCGTGGGACCGCTCCGACGATCTGCTGGTCCCCGTGGAATCACGGAAGTCCGGTGCGCGACGGATGGCGGAGCACGTGAGGAATCTGAGGGGGTGGGGGCGGTACGTGAGGGCGATCATCTAGGTGGTGGCGTGTGGGGCGACAGTAGGACCTGGTCGCTGGACCACCGAAGAACGCGTGTGGCGTGTGGGAGACGGACGGGAAGAGGGGCTAGGTAGAGCGCGAGTAGGCTCGGCTGTAGAGAGAGTCCGCCTACACACGAACCCACACGCGCCGTCCCTCCCTCCTCTGCCCGTCAGTTCCCCACACGCCACACGCGTTTCATGGTGGTCCAGCCACCAGGTCCCACCCACTTCCCAAAGCGGCCTACCAGCCAGTTGACACAATCCCTCCACCGGCTACATTTGATAGGCTAAGCCGCATCGCGATAAGGGATTTCGCGTTGCGCACAATGGAACTGCCGGCAGTGCTTCGGCGCTCCGGCGCGCCCTTGGGTCCCCACTCGCGCGGCAGTGGCGAGCGCACCCGGCGGCAGCGGATGGATACCGGCCCGAAAGGGCGTCCGGTCCACCCGCATTTTTGCTGGATTTCATCGGACCCGAGCCGAGCAGCATAGCAGAGACCATATGGCACGCACAACACCGCTCCAGCAGTACCGGAACATCGGCATCATGGCGCACATCGATGCCGGCAAGACGACCACCACCGAGCGCATCCTCTACTACACGGGGAAGAGCTACAAGATCGGTGAGGTCCACGATGGCGCGGCCACGATGGACTGGATGGAGCAGGAGCAGGAGCGCGGCATCACGATCACGTCGGCCGCGACCACCTGCTTCTGGACCCGTCACGGCATCGAGCACCGCATCAACATCATCGACACCCCGGGCCACGTCGACTTCACGGTCGAGGTGGAGCGGTCGCTGCGCGTGCTCGACGGCGCGGTGACGCTGCTCGATTCGGTGGCCGGCGTGGAGCCGCAGACGGAGACGGTGTGGCGGCAGGCGGACCGGTACGGCGTGCCGCGCATCGTGTTCGCGAACAAGATGGATCGCGTGGGCGCGGACTTCGATCGCTGCCTGAAGATGATCCGCGAGCGGCTGACGCCGCGCGCGTTCGCGCTGCAGCTCCCGATGGGCTCCGGCGAGCTGTTCGTGGGGCACATCGACGTGCTGCGGCGCGTGGCGATCGTGTTCGACGAGGCCACGCTCGGCAAGACGTTCGTCGAGGAGCCGGTGCCCGAGGCGTACGTGGCGGCCGTGGACGAGGCGCGCCATGCGGCGGTCGAGGCGGCGGTGGAGCACGACGAGGCGCTGCTCGAGAAGTACCTCGGCGGCGAGGAGCTGACGCTCGAGGAGATCCAGGGGGCGATCCGCAAGGCGACGATCGCCGGCCAGTTCGTGCCCGTGCTCTGCGGCGCGTCGTTCAAGAACAAGGGCGTGCAGCACCTGCTGGACGCCGTGATCGACTATCTCCCGGCGCCGGTGGACATCAAGGCGATCAAGGGGCACGTGCCGCTCCACGACGAGACGTTCGAGGAGCGCGCGGTGGCCGACGACGCGCCGTTCGCGGCGCTCGCGTTCAAGATCGCGACCGATCCGTTCGTCGGAAAGCTGACGTTCTTCCGCGTGTACTCCGGCGTGCTCTCGGCCGGCTCGTACGTGTACAACGCGACGAAGGACAAGCGCGAGCGCATCGGCCGCCTCCTGCAGATGCACGCGAACAAGCGTGAGGAGATCGAGGAGGTGCGCGCGGGCGACATCGCCGCCGCGATCGGGCTGAAGGACACGCGCACCGGCGACACGCTGAGCGACGACACGCACCCGATCATCCTCGAGGCGATGAAGTTCCCGGCGCCGGTGATCGATGTGGCGATCGAGCCGAAGACGAAGGCGGACCAGGACAAGCTGGCGATCGCGCTGCAGAAGCTGGCCGAGGAGGATCCGACCTTCCGCGTGCACTCCGATCCGGAGACCGGACAGACGATCATCTCGGGCATGGGCGAGCTGCACCTCGAGATCATCGTGGACCGCATGCAGCGCGAGTTCAAGGTGGACGCGAACATCGGCCGCCCGCAGGTGGCCTATCGCGAGACCGTCCGGAAGCGCGTGGAGAAGGTGGAGGGAAAGTTCATCCGCCAGTCCGGTGGTAAGGGGCAGTACGGGCACGTGGTGATCAACATGGAGCCCGCGGAGCCCGGGGCGGGGTTCGTCTTCGAGGACAAGATCGTCGGCGGCGTGATCCCGCGTGAGTACATCGGCCCCGTCGAGCAGGGGATCAAGGAAGCGATGGAGAACGGCGTCCTGGCCGGCTACCCGGTGGTGGACATCAAGGTGCAGCTCGTGTACGGGTCGTACCACGAGGTGGACTCGAGCGAGATGGCGTTCAAGATCGCGGGCTCGATGGCGTTCAAGGAGGCGGCGAAGCGCGCGACGCCGGTGCTCCTGGAGCCGATCATGAACGTCGAGGTGGTGTGCCCCGCGGACTACATGGGGGACATCCTCGGCGATCTGTCCTCCCGGCGCGGCAAGATCGGGGGGATGACGCAGCGCGGCGAGGCGCAGGTGATCGGCGCCAGCGTGCCGCTCTCGGAGATGTTCGGCTACTCCACCACGCTGCGCTCGCAGTCGCAGGGGCGCGCGGTGTACTCGATGGAGTTCAGCCACTACGAGGAAGTGCCGAAGAGCAAGGCGGACGAGATCATCAACAAGGTGAAGGCGTAACCGGAGCCGCGCGGGCGTCGAGGGTCGATGCCCGCGCCGCTCCGGCGCACCGAATCGCGGACTTTCCCAACCTCAGGAACTCGGTAACATGGCCAAGGCGAAATTCGAGCGGACGAAGCCGCACGTGAACGTGGGGACGATCGGGCACGTGGACCACGGGAAGACGACGTTGACGGCGGCGATCACGACGATCCAGGCGGCGAAGGGGATGGCGCAGAAGGTGGCCTTC
>DASTSH010000178.1:0-7458 GCA_035760785.1 Gemmatimonadaceae bacterium
TCATCGGCGCGGTGGTCGCGGAGCGCGCGTCGCTCTCCGGCGCGGAGGGAGGGTGCCAGGCGGAGACCGGCGCGGCGGCGGGGATGGCCGCCGGTGCGGGGGTGGAGCTGCTCGGGGGCTCCCCATCGCAGGCGGGGCACGCCGTCGCCCTCACCATGCAGGGCACGCTCGGGCTGGTGTGCGATCCGCTGGGCGGGCTCGTGGAGCTCCCCTGCGTGTTCCGGAACGCCACCGGCTCGGCGATCGCCCTCGCCGGCATCGAGATGGCGCTCGCCGGCATCACCTTCATCATTCCGGTGGACGAGGTGATCGATGTCATGGGGCAGCTCGGGCGGGAGATGGACGTGAAGTATCGCGAGACCGCCGGCGGCGGACTCGCCGCCACCCCCACCGGGCGCCGGCTCGCGCGCGAGCGGCTGATCCAGATCCGGCGCGCGCCGCACTGACCAGCGCCGTCCGCGCCCCCTCGCCTGTCGGCGCCGGGGCGCGATTGCTATGTTCAGGACCGTCGCCGTGTCGCGGTGAAACGCCGCGCTCCCGTTCGCCGTAGGAGAAGGGTGGGGATCGCGGCGCGGCCGCGAGGTTCGCCCCCGATTCCCGGTTCCCGCTTCCCGAGCCGTTTCCGCTTCCCGCGCAGGTGGCCATGGTCACGAGAGAGGATGTCGAGGGATTCCTCGACCGGTTGTCGATGGATGGCGCCAGCTACTCCGAGATCCAGCCGGGCATGTGGATCGTCCGTCCCGGCGGCGAGCTCGACGCCGATGTCGTCGTGCACTACTCGCCTCCCGTGGTCCTGCTGCGCCTCAAGGTGATGGACCTGCCGAGCGATGAACGCGCCATGGGGACGCTGGCGCGCCGCCTGCTGCAGCTCAATGCGAGCGAGCTCGTTCACGGCTCCTACGGCATCGAGGGCGATGCGGTCGTCCTCACGGAGGCGATGGAGCTGTCACACCTCGACTACGAGGAGTTCCTCGCCGCCTACGAATCGATGACGCTCGCGCTCGCGTCGCACCTCCGCGAGCTCGCGCCGTACCGCGAGGTCCACTGACCCATGGGCATCTTCGACCGACTCTCGTCGCTCATCAAGTCGAACATTAACGATCTCATCTCCTCGGCGGAGAATCCCGAGAAGATGCTGAATCAGATCATCGTCGACATGCGGTCGCAGCTCGCCAAGGCGAAGCAGCAGGTGGCGGCCGCCATCGCCGACGAGCGCCGCCTCCACGACCAGGTGGAGGCGGAGTACCGCCAGGCGCAGGACTGGGAGAAGCGCGCCATGCTCGCGGTGCAGGAGGGGCGCGACGATCTCGCGAAGCAGGCGCTCATGCGGCAGAACGAGCACGTGGCCCACGGGCAGCAGCTCGAGGCCACGTGGCGGTCGCACCAGGCGGAGACGGAGAAGCTCAAGGGCTCCCTCCGCGACCTCAACGACAAGATCGAGGAGGCGAAGCGGAAGAAGAACCTCCTCATCGCCCGCCAGAAGCGCGCCGAGGCGCAGAAGCGCATCGCCGACACGATGTCGTCGATGTCCGAGAAGTCGGCGTTCGAGGCGTTCGCGCGGATGGAGGCGAAGATCGAGGACAACGAGCGCCGCATGCTGGCGAACGCGGAGATCGATGAGGAGTTCACCGGCGACCGGCTGTCCGCCGACTTCCGCGTGCTCGAGAAGGGCGCCACGTCCGCCAACGCCGACATGCAGTTGCTCGCGCTGAAGCAGAAGATGGGGATGCTCCCCGCCGGCGCGCCGCAGCAGAACCGGCAGCTGGGCGCGGGCGGCTCCGGCGGCCACGCCGAAGAGGAGCTCCATACCGAGGCCGAGGACGTGACGTCCGAGGAGAAGAAGTAAGCGTGAGCGCCCTCTCCACGGGGCGCTTTCGCTTCGGCTCGGCGCTCGCGGCCACCGTCCTCACCGTCCTCCTGCTGCTCCTCCTCGGCAGGACGGCGGAGCTGTTCCTGCTTCTCTTCATCGCCGTCCTCTTCTCGCTCTACCTGGGCGCGGTGGCCGATGCGATCCAGCGCCGCGTCACCGTGCCGCGGCGCTCGGGGGTGTTGCTCGCGGTGCTGCTCACCCTCGTCATCATCGCCGGCTTCATCTGGATCATCGTGCCGCCCGTCGTGTCGCAGACGCAGGCGCTGCTCAAGGTCCTTCCGCAGTACATCATCAACACCGAGTCGGCGATCGATCAGATGATCGCGCGGAACCCGGCGCTCCGCTCCGTGTGGCACCCGGGAGAGCACCGCGTGATCCTCGCCATCTACGATCAGGTCTCCGGCTACTTCGCGGACGTCGTCCCCAAGCTGTTCGGCGCGCTCGGCTTCACCATCGAGATCGTGTCCGTGGCGATCATGGGGATCTACCTGGCGGTGAGCCCCGGCGTCTACCGCGAGTACCTGATCGCGCTGTTCCCCCCCGTGCACCGCGATCTCGTGCGGAACGTGCTCGGCGATCTCTCGCGCACCCTGCGCGCGTGGATCGTGGGACAGCTCGCCTCGATGAGCCTCCTCGGCGCGCTCACCGCCGTCGGCCTCGCGGTGCTCGGGGTGCCGTACTGGCTCACGTTCGGGATCTTCACCGGGATCGTGGCCATCGTCCCGTTCTTCGGCAGCCTCGTGTCCACCCTGCTCCCCGCCGCGTTCGTGCTCGGCGCGGGGAGTCCGGGGCGCGCGCTCGGCGTGGTGCTCCTCGGCGTGATCGTGCACCTCATCGAGGGGAACCTCGTGGCGCCGAAGATCATGCAGCGGCAGTTGGCGCTCCCGCCGGTGATGACGATCATGAGCGTGCTCATCATGGGCAAGCTGCTCGGCCCCATCGGGCTGCTCGTGGCCGTGCCGGTGATCGCCGTGCTCGACGTCGTCACGCGTCGTCTGCTCATCGACCGCCTGTACGAGGGGCAGGGCTTCCGCCGCCTCGTTCGCGATCGCGCCTTCGTCGTGCGCGCACCGGCGCCGGAGGCTGATGTCATCGTGCCGGATCCGCCCCCCGACGTGCTCGCGGGGGCCGAGGAGGCGCAGCGCCGGCACGTCGCCTGAACCACCCACGCCCTCTATGACGAAAGACGTTCGCTACCTCATCCTGGCGGAGGGGCAGTTCGGCCCGCTCACGTCCAAGACCGCCAATTCCTGCATCCGCTACACCCCCGAGCACGTGGTGGGGGTGATCGACTCGCGCCGCGCCGGCAAGACGTCGCGCGACGTGCTCGGCTTCGGCGGCGACATCCCGATCGTCGCCACGATCGCGGAGGGACTCGCGCTGCACCCCACCGCGCTGCTCATCGGCGTCGCGCCGCAGGGAGGGAAGCTCCCGCCGGAATGGCGCGCCATGGTGCTCACCGCCATCGACGCGGGGCTCGACGTGTGGAGCGGGCTGCACACGTTCATCGGCGACGACGCGGAGTTCGCCCAGCACGCGAAGAAGAGCGGGAGCACGATCCACGACCTGCGCAAGCCGCCGCGCGACCTGCCGGTGGCCATGGGACGCGTGCGCACCGTCGATGCCACGGTGGTGCTGACGGTGGGCACGGACTGCAACATCGGGAAGATGACGGCGGCGCTCCAGCTCCGCGATGGACTGCGCCGCCGCGGGCGCGACGTGCGCTTCGCCGGCACGGGGC
Source organism: Gemmatimonadaceae bacterium (assembly GCA_035760785.1). Taxonomy (GTDB): domain Bacteria; phylum Gemmatimonadota; class Gemmatimonadetes; order Gemmatimonadales; family Gemmatimonadaceae; genus JADGGM01. Next base: position 3,612 of record DASTSH010000178.1, read on the forward strand.
AGACGGGGATCCTGATCGAGGGGTGGGGGATCGCGGTGGATGCGGTGGTGGCCGACTTCATCGCCGGCGCCGCCGAGCGGCTGGTGCTCGATGCGGCGAAGGGGGCGGAGATGGTGCTCGTGGAGGGGCAGGGGTCGATCATCCACCCGGGCTACGCGGGCGTCACGCTGGGGCTCATGTACGGCTCGCTCCCGCACGCCATGGTCATGTGCGCGCAGCCCTCGCGCGAGCACGTCAACAACAATCCGTGGGTGAAGATCCCGCCGCTCTCCGACTTCATCCGGATGCACGAGATGCTGCTCGCGCACCTGCGTCCGGCGCCGGTGATCGCGGTCGCGCTCAACACGTACGACCTCTCGGAGCGCGCCGCGCTCCAGGCGATCGATCGGGTGAGCCAGGAGACGGGGCTCCCGGCCACGGATCCGGTGCGCTTCGACCCCGCGCCGGTGGTGGACGCGATCGACGCGTTCCACCGCTCGCGCGAGGCGCTCGCGTCCGCGTAACGCGGCTCCGGCCGGCGCTCGGGCGATGTCGCCGAGCGCCGGCCGCGCTCCATCTTGTCGGGCGTGCGCCTCACCTCTCACGCCCCTCGTGCCGGGCACGCGCGCGTCGCGCTCCGCCCCTCGTCCGTGCCCCCAGTGCTCCTGCTCGACGGGGTGCACAAGACCTACCGGGCCGGGATCCCCGGCTGCTGCGCCAGCGCCAGGGTGCTCCAGGGCGTCCATCTGCGCGTGGCGGCCGGAGAGCTGGTGGGGATCGCCGGCGCGCCGGGGGCGGGGAAGACCACGCTCCTGCTCTGCGCCGCCGGCCTGCTGCGCCCGGACGTGGGGCGCGTGCGGTGGGGTGGGGCTCTCCCTCCCGGGGGCGCCCCCGGTGCCGCCTACGTGAGCGGCGGCGCGCCGGAATGGGTGGGGCGAGCGCCCACCGCCGCCGTGCGCGAGGCGCTCGCGCGCCCCGCCGCGCTCCCGGCGCTCGAGCCAACGCCGGCCGCGCCGGCGCTGCTCCTCGTCGACGACGCCCCTCTGCTCCTCGGCGAGCGCGCCGGGCTCGTGCTGCGCTGGCTGGCGATGATCGGCGTGGCCGCCGTGGTCACCGCGAGCGACCCGCGCTGGCTCCGCGACGTGGGTGCGCGAACGCTCATTCTCTTCGGCGGCACGCTGCGCCCGCCGCTCACCGCAGGAACCGCTCGGCGGCCCGCGTGAGCGACTCGTCTCCCGATGCGCGTGCTTCGGCGAGGATCCGCTCCACGTGAGGGCGCAGGCGGCGCTCTCCCCAGTAGTACCCCGTCGCCACCTCGGCGCTTTCCGTGTCTCCCTCCACCGCCCCTTCCAGCAGCGCGGCGGCGGCCGCGGCATCGAACGAGGGATCCTCGCGCGCTGGTAGCATGTAGCGCCGCCGGGGGGAGCCGCCCCCCGAGTCCTCGTTCACGAACGCTCTCGACATCGTCCAGCCTCCGCGTGGTGCGCACTCGGCGCGCTCCGTTGACCCCACCTCCACCCGTGTCTAGCTTCCCGCCTCTGGCTCCGACCGCCGCCCCGCGCGAGCGGTACCGTGCACCGGGATCCCGCGGAATGACCGACTTCCTCCTCTACAACACGCTCACCCGCCGCACCGAACCGTTCGCGCCCGCCGACGGCCGTACCATCCGGATGTACACCTGCGGTCCCACGGTGTACAACCCGGCTCACCTCGGCAACTTCCGGACGTTCCTCTTCGAGGATCTCCTGCGCCGCAGCATGCGCCTCGCGGGGTGGCAGGTCTACCAGGTGATGAACCTCACCGACGTGGACGACAAGATCATCCGGCGCGCCGACGAGCGCGGCGTGAGGATCGGCGAGGTGACGGAGCCGGTCACCGAGATCTTCCATCGCGACAGGGAATTTCTGCGCATCGAGCGTGCCGAGGTCTATCCCAAGGCCACGGAGCACATTCCCGAGATGATCGCGCTCGTGCAGCGGCTCGTGGATCGTGGGCTCGCGTACCAGGCGGAGGACGGCTCGGTCTACTTCGCCATCGCGCGCTTCCCGGGCTACGGGAAGCTCTCGCGCCTGGACACGCGCGACATCCGCCCGGGCGCGCGCGTGGCGGCGGACGACTACAACAAGGAGGACGTCCGCGATTTCGCGCTCTGGAAAGCGGCCAAGCCCGAGGACGAGCGCACCGGGGCCGCGTGGGACTCGCCGTGGGGGCGGGGGCGTCCGGGGTGGCACCTCGAGTGCTCGGCCATGGCCAAGCGCTACCTCGGCGACACGCTCGACATCCATGCCGGAGGGATCGACCTCGTCTTCCCGCACCACGAGGACGAGATCGCGCAATCGGAGGGGGCCAACGACGCTCCGTTCGCGCGCTTCTGGTGCCACGGCGAGTTCCTCCTCACGGAGGGGGTGAAGATGGCGAAGCGGCTGGGGAACGTGGCCAGCGTCCAGGACCTGCGCGATGCGGGGATCTCGGCCGCGGCGATCCGCCACTTCGTCTTCTCTGTGCACTACCGGAAGCAGCTCAACCTGACGGAGGAGGGGCTGGAGGCGTCGCGGAACGCGGTGCGACGGGTGGGCGACTTCGCCGAGCGGTTGGAGCGGGCGGAAGGGGGGACGCCGGCGCTGGCGTCGGCGGCGGAGGCGCTCGTGCGCGACGCGCGGCTGGCGTTGTTCGACGACCTCAACGCGCCGGAGGCGATGGGGGCGCTGTTCGAGTTCATCCGGGCGGCGAACGCCGAGCTCGACGCCGGGGGGAGCGACGTGGGGGCGCTGGAGCGGGCGCGGGAGGCGTTCGCGCTGGTGAACGGCGTGCTCGACATCGTGCCGGAGGCGCCGGCGGTGGACGGGGAACTGCGGGCCTGGGTGGAGCGGAAGCTCGGGGAGCGGCGGGCGGCGCGGGCGCGGCGGGATTTCGCGACGGCGGATGCGATCCGGAAGGAGGTGGAGGCGCGGGGGATCGCGCTGGAGGACACGGCGTCGGGGACGCGGTGGAAGAAGGTGCGGTAGCGAGAGATACGCAGCGGCGGCGCCTTGACTGCGAAGGGCGTGCCGGTTATCGTAAGTGTCTCGCGCAAAAAAGCCGTTCGCTGACGTAGCTCAATTGGCAGAGCACCTGATTTGTAATCAGGCGGTTGCGAGTTCGATTCTCGCCGTCAGCTCTGGTGAGCGAGGGGCCCGGAGCGGTCCTCGGGCGCGGGCGGCTGGACGGCGAGGGCGAGGTGGGGTACCCAAGCGGCCAACGGGAGCAGACTGTAAATCTGCCGGCTAACGCCTACGAAGGTTCGAATCCTTCCCCCACCACTTGGGATGACGCGATCCGGGCGCGGTCGCGGGCAGGAGTCGCGGGAGTAGCTCAGCTGGTAGAGCGCAAGCCTTCCAAGCTTGATGTCGCGGGTTCGAGTCCCGTCTCCCGCTTGTGATGTCGGCGCGGGGTGCGCGCCCGCGGATGTGGTTGCAACAGGGACGTTCGGCCGCCGCGGTGCGTCACGGCGGCTTTCGGCATGAGAGAGGTCGTAGGGGAACATCGCTCGCGTAGCTCAGTTGGTAGAGCACACCCTTGGTAAGGGTGAGGTCACCGGTTCAATCCCGGTCGCGAGCTCTGCTTCGTAGTACGTCGGTGAGTCAGAGGGTCGGTGAGTCAGCTCCGTGCGCTGGCTCGAAGGGGCCGCTGGCGTGATCTGACCCACTGACGCTCTGACTCACTGACTCACTTTTCAGGGTTTCTGGCAATGGCCAAGGCGAAATTCGAGCGGACGAAGCCGCACGTGAACGTGGGGACGATCGGGCACGTGGACCACGGGAAGACGACGTTGACGGCGGCGATCACGACGATCCAGGCGGCGAAGGGGATGGCGCAGAAGGTGGCCTTC
>DASTSH010000179.1:0-12762 GCA_035760785.1 Gemmatimonadaceae bacterium
GAGCGAGATCACGGCTGATGGCGAGGCCGAGGCCCACCCCCTCCTGCGTGCGCGTGAGGCGGGCGTCGACCTGGACGAAGGGGTCGAAGATCATGACGAGCTTCTCCGGCGCGATCCCCTGCCCCGTGTCCGTCACGGCGATGCCGATCCGGTCGTCCCGCTCGGAGCACTCGAGCGTGATCGAGCCGCCGGCGTCCGTGAACTTGATGGCGTTCGTGAGCAGGTTGAGCAGCACCTGCTGCACCTTCTCGGCATCGGCGTGGACGGTGAGCTCCGGCGCCGGGCAGGGCATCGTCAGCCGGAGGTGCTTCGCGCCGGCCTGCGGCGCGACGAGCGTCTCGCACGTCGCGAGCAGGTCGCCGACGCGGATGTCGGTGACCTCGTAGCGCACGTTGCCGGTCTCGAGCCGCGCGTAGTTGAGCACGCCGTTGATGAGACCGAGCAGGTGGCGCTGGCTCTTCTGGATGCGGTCGAGGTCCGCGCGCTGCTCCGGGGTGACCGGCCCGCGGATGCCCAGCTCGATGATCTCCGCGTACCCGCCGATGGCGTTGAGCGGCGTGCGCAGCTCGTGGCTCATCACCGCCAGGAACTCCGACTTCGCGCGATTCGCCGCCTCGGCCGCGTCGCGCGCGGCCTGGAGCTCCAGCAGGTACTCGCGGACATCGTACTGGCGGCGGCGGGCGCGGAGCGCCGCGCGCACCGTGGTCACGAGCGTGGCCACGCGCACCGGGCGCTCGAGCAACGTGACGTTCGCACGGATCGCGAGCGTCTCCACGCCGACGGCGATCGATTGCGGCAGCTCCCCCGCCGCGGTGAGCACGATGAGCGGCACGTCGGACCACGACGGCTGCCTCCCGAGCGTGGCGAGGAGGAGTTCGAGCGACGCGACCTCGAGCGCCTCCTCGGCGACGAGCGCCGTCCCCACCCCGCGCTCGACGGCGGCGCAGAGGCGCGGCATGTCCGGATAGGCGACGGCGTGAATCTGCCAGCGCGCGAGCACGCGCTGCGCGAGCCGGCCGTCGCTCCCCGTCGGGGCGAGCACCGCCACCTCCTCCGAGCCGCTCTCGACCACGGCGGGAACCGGCGTGGTCGCGCGGGGCGCGACGGTGTCGATCATCGCCCTTCCGCGCTCCCCACGCGCCCAGCGCGGGCGAGCGCGTCGCGTTCGCGCTTGCTGGCGTTCGACGCCCCCTCCGAATGCATGAGCGGCGCGTCCCCTCCGACGTACTCGGGAACGCCGGTGAGCACGCCGCGGAATTCCTGGAGCGGGTCCCCGAGGTGCATCCCACCACGCTGCACGCGAAATTCACGAACGGTGCGCTCGTGCGCTCCGGTGCGCTTCTTCACCACCGAGATCGCCTGCCGCACCGCGCCCGCGAACTCGAAGTAGCGGAGGAGCAGCACGGTATCGGCGAGGAAGCTCACCTCGGCCGTATCGTCCACGGGGGAGCCGAAGATGCCGCGCTGGACGAGCGTCATGAGCACGGTCACACCGCGGCTCGCGAGGTAGCTCAGGAGCTCGTGCACCTGGATGCCGAGCAGGCGCTCGTTCGGCATCGCCTGGAGCAAGCCGTTGAGCGAGTCGATGACGATCATCATCACGCCATCCGCCTCCACGGCCTGCACCACCTCGTTCGCGAACTCGCCGGGAGACATCTGCGTGGGCTCGATCTGGCACAGGGAGAGGAGTCCCTGCGCAACCGGGGCGCGGAGGTCGATGCCCAGCCCCTTGGAGCGCGTCATCGCGGTGGCCACCCGCTCGTCGAACATGTACACGCGGGTGCGCTCCCCGCGGCAAGCGGCGGTGTGGGCGAACTGCATCCCGAGCACGGACTTTCCGGTACCTGCCGCTCCGGTGATGAGCGCGCTCGTCCCGCGCGTGAGGCCGCCGCCGAGCAACGAGTCCAGCTCCGCCGATCCGCTGGAGACCTGGTCCTCAGCCTCCCGCGTGGCGCCCGCCTCGTGCCGGACGCGCGGGTACACCTCGAGCCCCCCGGTCCGGATGCGGAAGTCGTGATAGCCCCCGCGGTAGTGCGCGCCGCGCAGCTTCTTCACCTGCAGGCGACGCCGCTCGGCGCCGTAGTCCACGGCCACCTGCTCGAGTGCGACCACGCCGTGCGCGATGCTCTGGAGCTGGAGATCTCCCTCCGGGCCCGTGCGGTCGTCGAGAACGAGCACGGTGCAGGCGCGGCCGGAGAAGAACTGCTTGAGCGCGAGGATCTGCCGTCGCAGCCGCAGCGGATCGCGGGCGAGGAGTCGCATCTCGCTCAGAGAGTCGAACACCACGCGGGTGGGCCGATACTGCTCCACCGCGTCGAGCACCGCACCCACCGTTTGCTGCAGCTCGATCTCCGCCGGGTGAAAGAGCGTGTACGCATCTTCCGCTTCCTGCTCGGGGATGGCAGCGAGCTCGAAGATCTCGATCCCCTCGAGCGACCAGCCGTGCGACTCCGCCGCCGCGCGCAACTCGTCGGCGGTCTCGGAGAGGGTCACGAAGAGCCCGCGCTCGCCAGCTCTCCGCCCCGCGAGCAGGAACTGGAGGGCCAGGGTCGTCTTGCCGGCCCCAGGCTCGCCATCGATGAGATAGAGCCGGTTCGGTGGCAGGCCACCCTCGAGCACCTCATCGAGCCCCGGAACGCCGGTCGACACGACGCGCGAGTGCTCGGTGGCGGCGGGGGCGGTCGGATTTGAAGACACTCGCTACCTCGGCTAGAGCCCTGTAAGGACGAATGAACGCACGGCCAAACGGGTGCCGCTCGACCCTCGCGAGAGCACCGGAACGGCGATGTCACACGCGGCGTGCCGCCAGTGCAGCAGAGCTTCGGGCAACCGCGGCTCGGGCGAGCTCGGCCGCGGATGTGGCGCTCGGCACGGCGCCACCTGCGTGGGGAACCATCGGCGGGGTCCCTCAATCGGCCCCCGGCGGCGCGGGCGCCCAGGGAGCGGACAGCCTGAGTCGGTGGAGCAAGCTTCGTGCTCAGGAGGAGGGGATGGGACCTGGCGGCTAGACCACCGTGAAACGCGTGTGGCGCGTGGGAAACTGACGGGCGGAGGAGGGAGGTACGGCGCGTGTAGGGCGGGATGTAGAGAGAGTCCACCTACACCCGAGCCTACACGCGCTCTACCTAACTCCTCATCCCGTCAGTCTCCCACACGCCACACGCGTTGTTCGGTGGTCTAGCGACCAGGTACTAGCCCCTCCACGATCCGAGCTCCTTCCAACACCGCCACGATGAAGCTCCCCGGATCCGCGATCCCCTTCCCCGCGATGTCCATCGCCGTGCCGTGGTCGGGGGAGGTGCGGGGGAACGGGAGGCCGAGCGTGACGTTCACGGCGCTGCCGAACGCGGCCACCTTGATCGCCGTCATCCCCACGTCGTGGTACGGGGCGATCACGGCGTCGAACTCGCCGCGCATCGCGCGCACGAACACGGTGTCCGCGGGGTAGGGACCGGCGATCCCGGCCGCGCGCGCCGCCGGCGCGAGCAGGTCATCATCCTCGCGACCGAAGCGGCCGCCGTCGCCCGCGTGCGGGTTCAGCGCGCACAGCGCCACGCGCGGCGCATCGATGCCGTACCAATCGCGCAGCCCCGCGATGGTGACCGCCGCGGTCTCCACGATCGCGTCGCGCGTCAGCCGCGCGGGGACGTCGCGGAGCGGGATGTGGGTGGTGGCGAGCACCACGCGCAGCGGATTGGTGCCCGCGCCCGACGATGCGCGGGTGGCCGCGAGCATCATCGCCACACGCGAGCGCGTGAGGTGGGCGAGCATCTCGGTGTGTCCCGGGTAGTCGAAGCCACCCGCGAGCAGCGCGTGCTTGTCGATGGGCGCGGTGACGATCCCCTGCACCTCCCCGTCGAGCGCGAGCGCCACCGCGCGCTCGATGGCCAGGCCGGCGAGGCGTCCCGCCACGCGCTCGCCGTCGCCGGGGTGCCAGTCGCCCACCGGCTCGTCCACGCGCACCGGGAGGCCGAGCGGACCGACCAGCACGAGCTCCGCGCGAGCGCGGACGCGCTCATCCTCGAGCGCGCGCGCGACGATCTCGGGGCCGATCCCGCGCGGATCGCCCAGCGTGACGGCGAGCCGCGGACGGGCGGTCATGGCGTCCTCTCGTCGCGCAGCACGCGGTAGAGCGTCCTCGCCTGCGAGCGGCTCACGTTCTTCCCCACGTCGTCGAGCAGCTCCACCTCCAGGGTGCGCTGCGCGTAATCGACACGAAGGCGGTCACCGGGGTGAACCTCGGTGGCCGCCTTCGCTGGCTTGCCGTTCACGTGCACCGCGCCCACGTCGCACGCCTCCTTCGCTTCGGTCCTGCTCTTCACGAGCAGGAGCCGCTTCAGCGCCAGATCGACGCGCAACGCTCAGCCACCGTACACGGCCACGAAGGTCTGCTTCCGCAGGGTGTCGAGGTAGCGGCGAATCCCCTTCTGCTGCGCGAGCTGGTCGCGGATCCGCTCCCGATAGTCGGAGAGCGTGGGCTCGCGCTCGTCGCTCACCGACGTGAGCTCGAGGATGAAGAACTTCGGCACCCCACGCGACGCGTCCTGGATCTCGAACGGCTCGAGGATGTCCCCCGACTTGTGCCCGTTGATCGCCGTCTGATACTCCTTCGGGAGCTGTGCCTTCGGGAAAGGCTCGGGCATGAGCTTCTCCTCGGCCGGGTCGTGGAACTTGGCGACGAGGGAGTCGTAGCTCGCACCCTTGCGCCAGAGCGCGGCCACCGAGTCGGCCAGGTGGCGCGCCCGCTCGACGTCGGCCGAGTCGATCTGCGGACGGATCAGGATGTGGCGCCCCTTCACCTCTGCCGGCTGCACGCGGTCGATCTTGATGATGTGGTAGCCGTACGTGGTCTTGATCACCGGGCTCACCTGCCCCGGAGGTAGCGCGAAGTACATCCGGTCGAACTCCGGCACGAACTCGCCGCGCCGATGCCAGCCGAGATCGCCACCGAGCTCCTTGGTGCCCGGGTCCATCGACTCGCGCTTCGCGATCTGCGCGAAGTCGCCGCCGCGGCGGATCTCGGCGAGGAGCGACTCCGCCTTGGCGAGCGCGAGCGAGTCGTTCTTCGCGCTCGGCTTCGGCGTGATGACGATCTGCCGGTAGGTCACCGTGGCCGGCAGCCGCTCGATCTGTCCCTTGTTCGCCTGGAAGAACGAATCGATCTCCGCCTCCGACACCGGCGCGGGGCCGAGCTTGCCGTCCTGGCGCAGCTTGTCGAACAGCTTCTGCTGGAGCTGCTGCCGGCGCGCCTGATCCATCAGCCAGCGGCGGTATTCCTCCGGCGTGCCGAAGCCCGCGCCCTTGAGCTGCGAGCGGAACTCGGCATCGCTGGCGAAGCGCCCGCGGATCTGGCTGAGCTGCCGGTCCACGTCGCCGGAGATGTCGTTGTCGTTCACCTCGAGCTTCTCCGCCTTGGCCTGCTGCACGAGCAGCTCCTCGTCGATGAGCTGGTCGAGGATCTGCTTGTACAGCTGCGCCTGGCCGGCGGAGTCGGTGGGGAGCTGCTGCCCCTGCGCGCGGAGAGTGCCGAGACGCTCCTGCACGTCCGTGTGGAGAATCGGCTGATCACCCACCACGGCCACCACGCCGTCGATGGAGGCGACGGTGGCGCCGCCGCTGTCGGCGACCGCGGCCGGCGCGGGCGCGGTGGTATCGGCGGCGGGGATGGCCTGCGCGGCGGCCGCCGGAGCGACCGCCGCGAGGAGAAGCGCGAGACCGGGAAGATGACGCGTGATCATGCGATTGCTACCCATCGCGCCGAACGAGGGTCCCATCACTGCGGGTGCTTGGCGGACGGCGCCGTGGTGTCACCGTGGCCGGCGGAATCCTTCGCCTGGGACTTCGACGGACCGAGCGGCACCTCGGACTGCGGGCGGTTCTTCTCCTTCGCGGAGTCCGCCGCCGCGCGCTCCTTCGTGGCCTTCTCCACCGCCCGATCGAGCCCCGCCTGGTTCACCGACCACTCGTACTTCGCGCGCACCACCGACTGCACCGGATCAGGGACGGGCACGAAGCCCACCTGCTGGGCCATCAGCCGGTCGAGGAAGCCGTCGATGTGCGCGGCGGCGATGCGCTCGCGCTCGGCATCGGTCTTGGCGCTGTCGGCCAGCTCCTTCGGGCTCACGCCGAGGCGCTCCCAGATCTGCCCCACGGCCTGCGCGAAGCGGCCGTGCAGCTCATCCATCTCCTTGGGGTCGAGCTGCACGTTGGCGCTGTCCGCCTGGCGCAGCACGAGCTCGTTGCGGAGCACGTTCTTCAGGAACTTGGTGACCAGGCTGTCGGGCGCGCTCTGGAGCCCCTGCTCGATCTGGGCCTTCTGCGGATAGGCATCCACCCACTTCACGAGGCGGCCCACGGTGAGCTTGCCGGCCTTGGACGTCGCGAGCACCGCATCGTCCTTGGCGTGCGCGTCGAGATCCTTGGCGGCGGAGCGCATCACGCTCACCGCGTCGTTGTTGATGTGGATGTCGCCGCTGGCCTCGAGCTTGTCCAGGTACACGCTATCCGCCGAGCGCAGGGCGCCCTCGTTCACCGCGCGGGTGAACTCCTCCTTCACCTCGGGGAAGGTGGAGCGACGGATGATGTGGTAGCCGTACTGCGTCTGCACCACCGGGGAGATCTCCCCCGGCTTGAGGGCGAGCACGGCATCCTGGAACTCCTTCACGACCACGCCCTTGGGGAACACGCCGAGGTCGCCGCCGCGCTGGGCGCTGCTGGGATCCTGGCTGTTGTTGCGCGCCAGCTCGGCGAAGTTCGCCGACGTCGCCTGCGCCCGGATCGCCTCCGCCTTCTTGCGGATCGAGTCCTTCTGCGCGGCCGTCGCGTTGGGCGGGACCATCAACAGGATGTGGCGCGCGGCGAGGAGCTCACCCTGCGCGTAGCGGTTCGCCACGTTGGTGGTGTCGATGCCGCTGAACGTCTTGGCGATCTGGTCGTGCCACTTCCCCACGCGCTCCTGGGCGATGATCGGCCAGAGGGCGTCGTCCACCAGCTTGGGATCGTTGAGGGAATCGCCGTGCGCGGCGGCATCGCCCAGGAGCTGGTAGTTCACCCAGAGATTGGTGACGGCCTTCGCGATCTCGGGCGTCACGGGCACCTTGGACTGACTGAGGAGCGTCCCGAGCCGGTCGACGGAGAGCTCCTGCGAGCCCGCCTTGGCGGCGACGTCGACGTGCGCGGTCATGGCCTCCTTGAACCCTTCACAGGCCGCGAGGGTCGTGATCAGGGCGGCGGCGACGGCGAGAGTACGATGCATGGTCGGAAAACCGAAAGACGTGTTGATCGTGTGTGCGTGAATGAGGGACAGCGAGCGAGCGTGCTCCGGTATGCGCGGGACAGGCCGGCGGGGGAGTGCGTGTCGCGTTGTCGTCGGGTGCTCGCGCGCCGGATGTCCGGATCCGGTCGCGAGCGGGCTGCGCTCCAGCATGGCGTCGGCGCGCCGGGGCTCGGTCGACGCGCTCAGCGCGTCTCGAGACTCCCCAGCGCCCGAACGAGTCCGTCCAGCAGCGTCGCGCCGCCGAGACGCGTGAGCTTGAGCGACAATGGATGCGTGCGACGCACCTCGGCCTGGAACTGAACCTCGTGAAATGCGGCGGTGAGCCCCTTCAGGCGGGGTACCGCGTCCTCACGAAAGGTAACACGGGCCTCCTCGCCGCGCACCAGTATGCCTTCTATCCCCAATCGCCCACCGATGATCCGCAGGAGCGCCGTGGCGAGGAAGGCGTCGGCCGGCGGCGGCAGGGGGCCGAAGCGGTCGCGGAGCTCGTCACGCAGCGCCTCCACCTCGGAGCGCTCGGTCATCTGCGCGAGGCGCCGGTACACGTCGAGCTTCGCCTCCTGGATGGGGACGTAGTCGTCGGGGAGGTAGGTCGCGATGTCCATCGACACATCGGCGGGCACCAGCTTCGGCCCGCCATCGCCCTGGAGCAGCCGGCGCACGGTCTCGTCGAGCATCTTCAGGTACAGCTCGAACCCCACGGCCTGCACGAACCCCGACTGCTCCGGGCCGAGCAGGTTCCCCGCCCCGCGCATCTCGAGGTCCTTGAGCGCGACGCGATAGCCGGCGCCGAGCTCGGTGTGGTGCTCGAGCACCTCCAGGCGCCGCTCGGCATCGGGATCCACGTTGTCGGGGACGAGCAGATAACAGTAGGCGCGGCGGTGCGAGCGCCCCACCCGGCCGCGGAGCTGGTAGAGCTGCGCGAGCCCGAAGTGGTCGGCGCGGTTCACGAACATCGTGTTCGCGTTCGGCACGTCGAGGCCGGACTCCACGATGAGCGTGGAGACGAGCACGTCCACCTCCCCCTCCACGAAGCGGCGCATCACCTCCTCGAGGTCGCGCTCGCGCATCTGTCCATGCGCCACCGCCACCGTGGCGCGCGGCGCGAGCCGCTGCACGTGGTCGGCGATGGCGGTGATGGTCTCGATGCGGTTGTGGACGAAGAACACCTGGCCGCCGCGGTCCAGCTCCCGCGCCACTCCTTCCTCGATCAGCGCGTCGTCCCACGGCTCCACGAACGTGAGCACGGGGGAGCGGTCGCGCGGCGGCGTCTGGATGAGCGTCGCGTCGCGCAGTCCGGCCAGCGACTGGTGGAGCGTGCGCGGGATGGGCGTGGCCGTGAGGGTGAGCACATCGGTCTGGAGCTTGAGCTGCTTGAGCCGCTCCTTGTGCTTCACGCCGAAGCGGTGCTCCTCGTCCACGATCACCATGCCGAGATCGGCGAACGTCACGTCGGGGCTGAGCAGCCGGTGGGTGCCGATGACGATGTCCACCTTCTTCTCGGCGAGCGCCGCGATCACCGCGCCCTGCTCCCTGGCGGTCTGGAAGCGGCTCAGCGTGGCGACGGTCACCGGGAAATCCGCGAGCCGCTCGGTGAACGTGCGCCCGTGCTGCTCGGCGAGGATGGTGGTGGGCACGAGCACGGCCACCTGGCGTCCGGACTGCACGGCCTTGAACGCGGCGCGCACCGCGACCTCGGTCTTCCCGTAGCCGACGTCGCCCACGAGCAGGCGGTCCATGGGGCGCGCGCTCTCCATGTCGCGCTTCACCTCATCGGTGGCCTTGCGCTGGTCGGGGGTGTCCTCGAAGAGGAAGGAGGACTCGAGCTGCCGCTGCCAGCTCCCATCGGGGAGCGCGGGGGGCTTGGTGGCGGTGCGGCGGCGCGCGTACAGGTCGAGCAGCTCGACGGTCATCTCCTGGAGCGCGGCACGCGTGCGGTCGCGCTGCTGCGCCCACCGCTTCCCGCCGAGCTTGTGCAGCCGCGGCGGCGGCGAGTCCTCGGACACGTCGCCGGCGGAGCGATAGCGCTCGATCTGGTCGATGCGGTAGAGCGGGACGTTGAGGCGGTCGCCCCCCTCGTACTCGATGACCGCGACCTCGATCACGCTCTCCTTCACGAACATGCGCTCGATGCCGCGATAGATGCCGACGCCGTGCTCGAGGTGCACCACGAAATCGCCGGGGCGCACGCCGGTGATGCTCTCGAGCGGCGCGCCGGTGGCGTAGCGGCGGTGGCGGCGGATGCGCCGCTCGCGCCGGAAGATCTCGTGATCGGTGAGCACGCGCAGCCCGGGGGAGCCGGCCGCCGGCGGCACGATGAAGCCGCCGTCCACCACTCCCACCGCGAGCACGGCGCCGCCGGGGCGGGCGCCGCCATCCTCGAGCAGCTCCTCGAGTCGCTCCGACTGCCCCATGTTGTCGCAGAGGATCACCGTCGGGGGCGGACCTTCCACCACGCGCCGGAGCCGCTTGATGTCGCGGTCGATGGGCTCGGGCGGCCGGATGGGGAACGCCACCTCCGGCGTCTCGCGCGCGCCGTCCCCCGGCGCCGGCGCCGCGATGATGTCGATCGCGCCGAGGCGGTGGAGCGCGGCGAGCGCCTGCTCCGGCCGCTGGTACAGCTCATCGCGGCTCGCCACGTCCTCCCCACGGCGGCGCGCGAGCTGGATGTGGTGCTCCGCCTCCTCCCAGGTGCGCCGCAGCTCGGCGTCCACGTGCGCGTGCTCGGGGTAGATCAGGAGCGTGTCGGGGGGGAAGAGATCGGCGAGCGCACCGCGCTCCGTCGCCCCGCTCTCCTCGCCCGAGCGGCCATCCACGGGGAGCACCACCGCGAGATCCGCCTCGCGCGTGGAGCGCTGGGTGATGATGTCGAAGTGGCGCAGCGACGTGATCTCGTCCCCCCAGAACTCGAGGCGCACGGGGTTCGCCATCCCGAAGCTGTAGATGTCGAAGATGCCGCCGCGCACGGAGAACTGCGCCACGTCCTCCACGAGGGGAACGCGCTCGAAGCCGAGCGACTCGAGACGCTCGGCCAGCGCCTCCGGCCGGTGCTCATCGCCGGGGCGCAGCTCGAGGCGCGAGGCGCGGAGCGCGGCCGGCAGGCGCGTGCGCTCGAGGATGGCGCGCGCGGTGGTGACGAGCGTGCGCACCTCGCCGCGCGCCACGCGCTCGAGCGTCTCCACGCGCTCGCCGGCCACCTCGAGGTGCGGCTCCGCCTCGCCGAATCCCTCGCGCGGCGGGTAGAGCGCCACCGGCGCCTCCTCCTGGAGCGTCTCGAGATCGGCGAGCCACCGCTCGGCGTCGGGGAGGGTGCCGGCGACGACGACGAAGAAGCGGTTCTGACCGAGGCGCCGCGCGAGCGCGGCGGCGACGGCGGCATCGCTCGACCCGGGGAGCCCGCCCACCGTGACGCGCGCGCCGGGAGCGGGGACCGTGTTCGCGAGGCGCGTGAACGCGGCGAGCGACTCGATGGCGTCGAGCACGCGGGGGAGCGCCATCAGGCCACCCTCGGCCGGCGCGCGCCGGTACCCGCCACCATCGCCTCGGCCACGAGCGCCGCCAGCGCGAGCGCCAGCAGCGGCAGGATCACGGGACGACGCGGCGCGGAGGCGAGCACGCCGTCGCGCAGGCGCGTCGCGTCGTCGAGCGCGCGCACGTCGCTCCCGCGCAGGCGCGCGGCGAGCGCGCCCGGAGCGAGCCGGCGCAGGTCGGACTCTCCCGGCTCCGGGTTCACCACCAGCGCGCCGCTGCGCGCCCCGCCGTGGAGGAAGAAGTACACGCCGGGGTGCTCCGGCGCGGCGAGCGTGTCGCCGGGGAGCGGCACGCGCTCCCCCCCGGGCATCTCGAGCGCGTCCGCGCCCTCCGGACGGGAGACGCTCGCGCGCGGCGCGGCGGCGATGGCCACCCCCGCGTCCTCCCCCAACCGCTGCGAGAGCACGTCGCCGAGCCAGGGCACGAACGCCGCGCGCACGGGGAGCGTGGTGGCATCCGGCACGAGCGGCGACGCGACGAGCACCCACCGCGGACCGGCCACGACCCACGGCTCCCCGGCCACGGTGGCGAGCGTGTCGGTGGGCGCGGCGCCGCGCGGCTGGAGCACGTAACGCATCGTCGCCGTCACCCCCTCGAACGCAGGCTCGCCGGCGGCGGTGGCGCGCACGGCGCTCTCGCCGCGCCGCACCGCGCCGAAGCGCCAGGGGATGCCGAGGCGCTCGAGCTGACGGTTCGCGGCGCCCACGCGCACGGGATCGGACGGAGCGACGAGGAGCGCGGGGAGCGATGGGCCCTCGTCCGCCGGCGCGATCGCGATGTCGTTCCCCTGTGTGGCACGCTCGGCCTGCACGAGCGCATCCACGGCGCTCGACGTGAACGGACCGAGCGCGGCCGAGGCGTGCACCGCGGGCGCGGCGCCGATCCAGGCGGCGAACCAGCGCGTGTCGTCGCCGCGCAGCTCATCCGGCTCCAGCTCCACGGCGCCCGTGGTCCATCCACGCTCCGGCGGCGCCGCGCGCACGAGCACTTCCTCGTCGCGCGATGCGGTGCCGCGCGCGAGCGTCCGTCCTTCGAGCACGATACGGTAGGTGGCGGAATCGGGGGTGAGCACGCGCGCGCGCACCGCGCCGCGCGGCGTCCAGCGCAGCGGATCGGCGCCGGCGCGGGTGACGGCGCGATTCACCGGCGGCTCGCCGCGCGGGCGGTACACGCGCACGCGCGCGCCACCCACCGCCACCGGCTCCGGCCACGCGGTGGCCTGGCCATCGGTGAGGATCACGATCTCGCGCTCCGGGAGCCCGGCGCTCGACACGAGCGCCGAGGCGCGCGCGGCGGCGCCGGCGGGATCCCCCGCCCCGGCGAGCGGCTCGGCGTGGTCGATGGCGCCGAGCAGCGCGCCACGCGTCCCGCCGCGCACCACGCCGTCGGCGGTCACGAGCCACAGGCGGTCGGTCGCGGAGGCGCGGCCCACCACGTCGCGCGCCCTTGCGCGCAGGTCGTCGAACACCGGCTTCCCTCCAACGATGGCCGACGTGCTGAGCGAGTTGTCGAGCACGATCGCCAGCGCCGTGGGGGCGTGCCCGCTCCCGCGCACCCGCACGACAGGGCGCGCCGCGGCGGCGGCGATCAGGAGCACCGCCGCCACGCGCAACAGCATGAGGAGCAGGTTGCGCAGTCGCAGCTTCCGGCTGTGCTCCCGCTCCGCGCGCGCGAGGTAGCGCACGGCGGGGAACTCCACCCGCGTGCCCGTGCGGCGGCGGAGGAGGTGGATGAGGAGCGGGACGGCGGCCGCTCCGGCGGCCAGCAACCAGAGGGGGGAGAGAAAGTCGATCACGGCAGCCGCTGCCTCACCGCGAAGGCGCGGCGCAGCGGGACGCCGAACGGCGCGTCGGTGAGAATCGTCTCGTACGCGGCCCCGAGGCCGGCGAGGCTCTGGCGCCACTCCTGGAGCGCCGCATCCACCGTCGCGCGATAGGCGCCGCGCACGTCGGCCA
>DASTSH010000180.1:0-16723 GCA_035760785.1 Gemmatimonadaceae bacterium
CTGGTGTTCATCCAGGGGGCGGTGCGCGAGCTGCGCGCCCGCCAGCCGGGGATGATGACGCTCATCGCGCTGGCGATCACCGTCGCCTTCGCGTTCAGCGTGGTGGTGACGCTCGGCCATCCCGGGATGCCGCTCTGGGAGGAGCTGGCGACGCTCGTGACCATCATGCTCCTCGGGCACTGGATCGAGATGCGCTCCATCGCCCAGGCGCAGGGAGCGCTGCGCGAGCTGGCCAAGCTGCTCCCGAACACCGCGGTGCGCGTGGTGGGAGATGCCACGGAGGAGATCCCGATTCAGGATTTGCGCGAGGGCGACGTGGTGCTCGTTCGCCCAGGCGCGAGCATCCCCGCGGACGGCGTGGTGCGGCAGGGGGAGAGCACGGTGAACGAGTCGATGATCACCGGCGAGTCGCGGCCGGTGGCGAAGCGGGACGGGGACCGAGTGATCGCCGGCACGGTGAACGGGTCCGGGTCGCTGCGCGTGGAAGTCACCGGCACGGGGGAGCGCACCGCGCTCGCGCGGATCATGCGACTGGTGGCGGAAGCGCAGAGCTCCCGCTCGCGCGCGCAGGCGCTCGCCGATCGCGCGGCGTTCATCCTCACCATGGTCGCGCTGGGCGCGGCGCTGGTGACGCTCGTCGCCTGGCTCGCGGTGCGTCCCGCCGATCCCGCGTTCGCGGTCGAGCGCGTGGTGACGGTGCTCGTCATCGCCTGCCCGCACGCGCTCGGACTCGCGATCCCGCTCGTGATCGCCATCTCCACGACGCTCGGTGCGCGCAACGGGCTGCTCGTGCGCGACCGGCGCGGGCTCGAGGAGGCGCGGAAGCTCCAGGTGATCGTGTTCGACAAGACGGGGACGCTCACGCGTGGAGAGTTCGGCGTGGTGGACGTGGCGACGATTCCCGGTATGGCGCCGGAGGAGGCGCTCCGGCTGGCGGCGGCGGTGGAGCGGGACTCCGAGCACCCGATCGCGCAGGGGATCGTGCGCGGCGCGACGGAGCGCGGCGTGACGGTTCCGCCGGCGGAGCGATTCGAGGCGATCCCGGGGAAGGGGGTGACGGCGCGCGTGGATGGCCGGGTGCTCTACGTGGGCGGTCCCGCGCTGCTGAGCGCGCGCTCGCTCGCGCTGCCGCCGGCGCTGCGCGAGGTGACGCGGCGCGCGGCGGAGCGCGGTCAGGCGGCGGTGGCCCTCGCCGACGAGCGGGCGGTGCTCGCCGTGCTCGTGGTGGCGGACGTGGTCCGCCCGGAGTCCGCCGACGCGGTGCGCGCGCTGCACGCGCGCGGGATCGAGGTCGTGATGATGACCGGCGATGCGCGCGCGGTCGCCGATGCGGTGGCGGCGCAGCTCGGGATCGACGACGTGTTCGCGGAGGTGCTCCCGGAGGAGAAGGCGTCGAAGATCGAGGCGCTGCGGCGCGGGGGACGACGCGTGGGGATGGTGGGAGACGGGGTGAACGATGCGCCAGCGCTGGTGACGGCGGATGTGGGGATCGCCATCGGCGCCGGCACCGACGTGGCGGCGGAGGCCGGCGACATCGTGCTCGTGCGCGACGATCCACGCGACGTGCCGCGGATCATCGCGCTCTCGGCCGCGAGCTACCGGAAGATGGTGCAGAATCTCTGGTGGGCCACCGGCTACAACGTGATCGCGATCCCGCTCGCCGCGGGGGTGCTCGAGCGGTGGGGGATCGTGCTGTCGCCGGCGGCGGGCGCCGTGCTCATGTCGCTGAGCACGGTGATCGTGGCGGTCAACGCCCAGCTCTTGCGGCGGGCCGCGCTCTGACGCTCGTGCGTCGGGCGCGGTCCGCCGCGGCGATCACTGCTTCTGGCTGCCGAACATCCCTCCCACGTCCTTCGCCACGTCGCCGAGACCGGCGGCCATCCCGCCCTTGCTCGCGCCCCCCTTCACGGCGCTGTCGAGCTGGGAGGCGATGGGCGAAGGGAGCCTGTCCTTGAGGTAGCCGAGCACGGTGGTCACGGCGAGCTGCGCCTTGTCGGTGGGGATTCCCACCTTCTGGCTCACCAGGTTGATGATCTCGTCCATGATCTGTCCTCCTCGGTCGAGTGGAAGCACGCGATGTCGGGCCGGGCGTCTCACACGGCAAGTCACGAGCCGGCATTCGCATCGAACAGATCCGCGCGGGGAGGTGCTGGCGCTCGGAGGCGACTCTCCGGATATTCTTCCCGAGCAAAGCAACGACGGCAGTCGAGGAGGATGGTGAATCGAGATCGCGGTGCGTACGAGGGACGCAGGGAGCTGGATGCCGCGCTGCGCGCGCGGCTGGATGCTCTGATGGATGAGGGGTGGGAGATCTGGGACCGATTCGACCGCGAGGTGCGCCGGCGGAACTGGCACCCCTTCGTGGCCGCCGACTACGCGAAGGTGCTGGAGGCGCTGCTGTCGGTGCGCGCGCCGGGGCGCCGGTTCCTGGAGTGGGGCTCGGCGACGGGCGTGGTGACCATCATGGCCGATCTGCTCGGCTTCGAGGCCTACGGGATCGAGCTGGATCGGGAGCTGGTGGGGATCGCGCGCGGTCTGGCCGAGCGGCACGGATCGCGGGCGCGCTTCGCGGTGGGGAGCTTTCTGCCGGCGGGCTATCGGTGGAGGCCCAGCACGGGCGACGGCCGCCTCGGCACGATCGGGGATGGCGCGTCGGCGTACCCGGAGCTGGGGCATCCGCTCGACGAGTTCGATGTGGTGTACGCGTACCCCTGGGGGGGCGAGGAGCCCATGATGCACGACCTCATGCGGTGCTACGGGGGGCGAGACGCGCGACTACTGCTGCACGGCAACGACGACGTGCAGGTCTATCTCGTGAACGACGTCTGACTTCCCCACAACAAGGAGTCCCCATGCGCAAGACGGGCACCGTGAAGTGGTTCAACGACGCGAAGGGCTTCGGTTTCATCACGCCCGAGGACGGCACCAAGGATCTGTTCGTTCATCACTCGGCGATCCAGGGGGGCGGTTTCCGGACGCTCGCCGAGGGAGAGCGTGTGGAGTTCGACGTGGTCCAGGGCACGAAGGGTCCCGCCGCCGAGAACGTGGTGAAGATCAGCCGCTGACCTCCGGCCGCTGACCTCCGGGGCGCCGCGCGGTGCGCGGCGCCCTGTTGCCCTCCTTCCGGCCCACCCCGATATTGCCGCATCACACGGCGCGGGCGTGGCCATGCGGCATCACGATCTGGCGCAGATCGGCAAGTATCAGATCACCGAGCTCGTTGGCGAGGGCGCGATGGGCGTCGTGTACCGCGCCATCGACCCGGTGCTCTCGCGCCCGGTGGCGATCAAGGTGATGACCGAGTCGCTCGCGCACGAACCGGAGCAGCGCGACCGGTTCGTGCGCGAGGCGCAGACCGCGGGCTCGCTGCAGCACCCGAACATCGTCACGATCTACGATTGCGGCGAGGTGGACGGCCACCCGTACATCGCGATGGAGTACATCGAGGGCGCCGATCTCGCGGCGATCCTCGAGCGCCACGAGCCGCTGCCGCTGAAGGCCAAGCTCGACATCGCCATCGACGCCCTCTCGGGGCTGTCGTTCGCCCACCGGCACGGCGTGGTGCACCGCGACATCAAGCCCGCCAACATCCGGATCACGGAGGACGGGCGCGCGAAGCTCATGGACTTCGGGATCGCTCAGCTCAGCACGTCGAGCATGACGCGCACCGGCGTCATGATGGGCACCCCGAACTACATGGCGCCGGAGCAGGTGATGGGGGAGAAGACGTCCCCGGCCACGGACATCTTCGCGTTCGGCGCCGTGCTGTTCGAGTTGCTCACGGGGAGCAAGCTGTTCCACGGGCCCACGCTCCACAACATCTTCTTCAAGATCGTGAGCGAGGAGGCGCCATCGGTGCGGTCGATCCTGCCGGGGCTCCCCGCGGCGCTCGATCACATCGTGCAGCGCGCGCTGGCGAAGGATCCGAAGGACCGCTATCCGAGCGCGCTCGACATGGCGAACGACCTGAGCGCGGTGCGCGCCATGCTCACCGGGGATGCGAACGCGAGCACGCTGTCGCTCCGCGCGACGATCAGCTCGACGATGGCCTCGCAGCGCCGGGGGCGCCGGGGGAAGCGCATGACGTGGGCGACGTGGGCGGCCGCCGGCGTGCTCGCGGCGGCTGGAGGGACGGGGTGGCTGGTGCGCGCGGGGACGCACGGCGGCGCACCCCCTGCCGCCGACGGCGCGGCGCCGGGAGTGGCGGTCGAGGTGCGGCGAGTGGACAGCGCACCGGGCGCGATGGCCAACGCGGCGGGCGCGCCCGCGGAGCACACGGGGCGCGACACCATCGCCGCTCCTGCGCGAGACCCGGCGCGCGCGCTCGCGAAGGGATCGCCCCCCGGCGCACCGCGCGCGACGCGGACGCCATCGCGCGAGGTGGCGACTGTGCCGCGCCCGGTGACGTCACGACCGGTGCCGCCGGCACCGCGCGCGTTCTCCGCCGCGTCGGCCGACTCCGCGCGCACCGACGCGGCGCCCGCGGGCCCCGCGCTGGCGCCGCTCGCCGCCGCTCCGGCGCCGCTCACCACCGCTCCCGCTCCCGCCGCGTCGCAGGCTCCCCCCCCGGTGTCGCCCCCCGCGCCGCGCGTGGCACCCCCGACGCCGCCGAGCCCCCGAGTGGAGATCGATGCGGTGGTCGCGCGCTACGCGCGCGCGATCGCGTCGCGCGATGTGAAGGAGGTCCAGCGCGCGTACCCGGGGCTCACCGCCGACCAGCAACGCGGCTTCGAGCAGTTCTTCCGTGCCGTGCGCTCCCTCCACGCCGATCTCGCGCTCTCCGCGCTCGACGTGACCGGCGATGCCGCGCAGGGACGGGTGACCGGCGCGTACGAGTTCGTGGGGAGCGACGGCAAGAGCCAGCGCCAGCCGATCACCTTCCAGGCGATCTTCAATCGCGCCGGCGGCGCGTGGGAGCTGACCGCCGTTCGCTGAGCTCCGGGCGCCGCCGTCCGGTCAGAACGTGTACTCCAGCCCCGCCGTGTACGACACGCCAGGGCGCAGCCCGCCCTTGTTCAACGGGAAGAGCGCGTTCGCCACGATCGTGAGCCCCTGTCCGGCGGAGAACTCGAGGCCGAACGATCCGTCGAAGATGTCGTCGCGCATGTTCGGGATCGTCGTCGGCGAGATGGTGCGGCTGAACGGCGCGTCGTAGTGCACCGGTCCCGGGAGCGTGAGCCTGCTGTCTCCCACTTGGAGCTGGCTCACGAGATCCACGGCGAGCGTCACGCGCTCGCCGAGGAGCTGGTCGAAGCCGAGCGTCCCGAGCACGGCGTCGTTCTGGCGGTTCGTGTGGCGGTACAGGTAGCCGGCGTTCAGGTGCGGCGCGAACGAGCCGAATCGCGTGGAGATCACCGCCAGCCCGCGCGCCGAGAAGAAGCCTGCGCCGAGCAGATCGTCCTCCCCGCCGGAGGGGAGGCGCGCGTCGCCGAACAGCGACACGTTGGTGGTGGGCGATTCGTGCACGTTCACCTTCATGCGCAGCGACACGTCGCCCAGGCCGAACGAATGCCCCGACGTCGCGCGCGTGATGCTCAGCACCGGGTTCTCGGGCGTGCCGGCGAAGAAGTGCGCGGCCGTCGGTCCGCCGAAGGGGATGATCTGCGTGCTGCTCTGTCCCTGGAGATCGGTGGAGACGAACGGGACGACCACGCCAATGTCGAGGCGGTCGAACACGCCGTACGTCACGTAGACCGACGTGACGCTCACGTCGATGTTCAACGCGAGCTGGAACTGCATGATGTCGTTCTCGAACACGGGCACGCCCATCTTGGAGCAGTCGCCGCTGAAGAGCGTGTCGCATCCGGGGAAGTTCACGTTCTGGTGCGTGAACGTGAGCTGGATGTCGTTCAGGTCCACGCCGCGCAGGCTCTCGTAATGGAACTTGCTGTGGCTGATCCCGGCGAGCACGCGCCCCTTACCGAGCGTCTGGGCGCGCTCGGCGAAGATCGGTCCGGCGGAGGTGGAAGTGCGCACGGGCACGCCCCCTTCGAAGCGGAAGGTCTCGCTGCCGCCGGTGGCGCCGAGTGGAACGCTCGCCACGTTGCCGCCGATCGCGTCGGTGATGAAGGAGATCAGCGTGCCGTTGGCCGCCGAGGCGGAGGGCACGAAGTGATTGCCGTGGACCTGGATCGACTGCGGGTTGTCAGGGTCGGCCGACCCCGCGAGAAAGAGCGGATCCTGCCCGGCGCCGAAGATGAAGAGGCCGGAGAGCTGTTCGCGCAGCCCCTGGGCGCGCAGCGGAGCGATGGCAACGAGCGCGCTCGCCACGAGCGCGAGCGCCAGGGTGCGGGGCGCGCACGACCACAACCGGACGACCATGGAGCTCCCTCCGATGAAGGGATGAACTCGATCACGTTCGGGTCGGCGGGTGTGGTCACGGACGCCCAGGCCACGGCCGCGCGCGAGCGCCGCCTCGCGCGGCGGCGGGCTGCAACGTTCAACGCCGTTCGGCCACCGTCAAGACGCGTGCTGGCGGCCCCATCCGCCTGGCGCGGTCGGACTCTTGCACGCGAACGGCGCGGACATGCCACGCCACAGGAGGTGACCATGCCGCGCTACATGATGCAGTTCGCCTACACCGCCGACGCGTGGGCGGCGCTCACGACGAGGCCGACCGACCGCAGCGAGGCGCTGCGCACGATGGCGGAGAATCTCGGCGCGCGTCTCATCAGCCTGGACTACACGCTGGGCGAGTACGATGGCGTGGCGATCCTCGAGGCGCCGGACGATGCGACGGCGATCGCGGTGATTCTCGCCGCGGTCACCCCGGGTCACCTGAAGACGACGCGGACGACGCGCCTCATCCCGCCGGCCGAAGCGATGGAAGCGATGCGAAAGGCGCAGGGCGCGGGATACCAGGCGCCGCGGCGCTGACGCGGGCGCCGCGACAGGGCGGCGCCCGCGCCGCCGCGCACGCGTCGTGCAGGGCTGTCGCTCGCCACGGTGCGGCATGCGGCCGCATCGTGGGCGCCCGACCCGGACAGGAGGGAGCATGAACGTCGCTCGCATGGGGTGTGTCATGGCGCTCGCCGCCGCGATCGCGGCGTGCGGCCACGGAAGCGAGAGCTCCACCGCGGACACCGCGACCGCGTCGCAGGTGGCGCGCGACACCGCGCCGGGCGCGGGGATGCCGGCGCCGGTGTCGGACTCGGGCGGACCGCAGTGGACGGCCACGCTCACCGCGCCGGCGAGCTACCACGGCAAGGAGAAGGTGGGTGGGACGGCGGCCGCCACCGCCGACAGCGCGCGCCAGTCCACGCGGGTGACGGTCTCGCTCACCGGCGCGGCGGCGGGCTCCACGCACCCCTGGCACGTGCACAAGGGGACGTGCGGCCACGACCAGGGGATCGTCGGTCCGGCCGATGCCTACCCGCCGATCACCACGGATTCCTCCGGCGCCGGCACCGGCACGGCGAACGTGTCGCAGGTGCTCTCCCCGAGCGGACAGTACATGGTGAACGTGCACGAGTCCGCATCGAAGATGAAGTCGATCGTCGCCTGCGGCGAGTTGAAGCGCGCGGGGCAGTAGCGGCCGCGGGGCGACTCGCCGGTCGGCGAGCGCCCCCCTGGCCGATCGTCCAGCACGTCGCCGATGCGCGTCCACTATCGTCGAAAGTCACAGGTCGACGTGCATCGAGCGGAGCCACACGGAGTCATCATGCGCCACATGCCGAATCACGACCGCCGCATCGCCATCACCGGCGCCCTGGCTACCCTGGGGTTCCGGAATCCGATGCTGCACACGGTGCGAGCGGCGGTGATGGCGAGACGATGGCGCGAGCGATGAGCGCCCGATCACACCAGGCCCCCGCATTCGACACCGAACGCGGGGGCCTTCCCGTATCGCCCCTCGGGCACGGAGCAGGATGACCGCGCACGGCCTCCCCCCACGGCAAGGGCTCTACGACCCGGCGCACGAGCACGACGCGTGCGGCATCGGCTTCGTCGCGCACGCACGGGGAAGCGCATCGCCGGAGATCGTGCGGCAGGGATTGACGCTGCTGCAGAACCTCTCGCATCGCGGCGCGGTGGGGTGCGACCCCTGCAGCGGCGACGGGGCGGGGGTGCTCGTGCAGCTCCCGCACGCGTTCCTCGCCCGCGCGTGCGCGGACGCGGGGGTGGAGCTGCCTCCCGCCGCTGACTACGGTGCCGGGATGCTGTTCCTGCCGTCATCGCCGGCGGAGCGGCGGAGCTGCGAGGTGATCGTCGAGCGGACGATCGCGGATGAGGGGCTCCGGCTGCTCGGCTGGCGCGATGTGCCCGTGGACGACAGCGTGCTCGGCGAGATCGCGCGCGGGAGCATGCCCGTGGTGCGGCAGCTCTTCGTCGCGCGCGACGCACGAGGGCGCCCCGCGTTCGAGCGGGCGCTGTACGTGCTCCGGCGGCAGATCGAGAACGCGGTGGGGCAGCGCGGCGGATTCTACGTCGCCAGCCTCTCGTCGCGCACGATGGTGTACAAGGGGATGCTGATGCCGTGGCAGCTCCCGCGCTTCTATCCCGACCTGATGGAGCGCGACTTCGCGAGCGCGCTCGCGCTCGTGCATTCGCGCTTCTCCACCAACACCTTCCCGTCGTGGGCGCGCGCGCACCCGTACCGGTACCTGTGCCACAACGGCGAGATCAACACGCTGCGCGGGAACGTGAACTGGATGCGCGTGCGCGAGGGGCACATGTCATCGCGACTCCTCGGCACCGAGCTCGCGAAGCTGTACCCGGTGATCCAGGACGACCAGAGCGACTCCGCCTGTCTCGACAACGCGGTGGAGTTCCTGGTGCAGGGAGGGCGCACCCTCCCGCACGCGCTGATGATGCTGATCCCCGAGGCGTGGTCGGGGAAGCCGCACCTGGATGCCGAGCGACGGGCGTTCCACGAGTACCACGCGGCGATGATGGAGCCCTGGGATGGACCGGCGGCGGTGGCGTTCACCGATGGCGTGCGCATCGGGGGAACGCTGGACCGCAACGGCCTCCGCCCGGGGCGATGGCTCGCGACCACCGACGACCTCGTGGTGCTCGCGTCGGAGGCGGGAGCGCTCGACGTGGCGCCGGCGCGCATCCGGGCGAAGGGACGGCTGCAGCCCGGGCGGATGTTTCTCGTGGACACGGCGCTCGGGCGGATCGTGGAGGACGAGGAGCTGAAGAGCGATCTGGCGTCCCGCCGGCCGTACCGGCGTTGGGTCGCCTCGAGCCGCATCGGGATGAACGAGCTGCCGGAGCCGCGCGCCGGAGCGCGCGTCGAGCGCGCGACGCTGCGCGACCGGCAGCAGGCCTTCGGGTACACGATCGAGGAGCTGCGGACGATCCTGGTCCCGATGGCGGCGACCGGAGAGGAGCCCGTGGGGTCGATGGGCAACGACACGCCGCTCGCGGTCCTCTCCGATGAGCCGCAGCTCCTATTCAAGTACTTCAAGCAGCTCTTCGCGCAGGTGACGAACCCGCCCATCGATCCCATCCGCGAGCAGCTCGTGATGTCGCTCGCGATGCCGATCGGGCCCAAGGCGAACGTGCTCGGCGAGCGCCCCGCGCAGGCGCGGCGGATCCTCGTGGACAGCCCCGTGCTCACCACGGCCCAGCTCGAGCGGATCCAGGCGCTGAACAGCGGGAATCTCCGGGCGCGCACGCTGCGCGCGCTGTTCGCGGCCGATGGAGGCGCGCCGGCGCTGGAGCAGGCGGTGGAGTCGCTCTGTCGCCAGGCGACGCAGGCGATCCGCGAGGGGTGCACGCTGCTCATCGTGAGCGACCGTGGCGTGAGCGCCGACTGGGCGCCGATCCCCTCGCTGCTCGCGACCGCCGCCGTGCACCACCACCTGATCCGGGAGCGGCTGCGCACGGAAGTGGGCCTCATCGTCGAGACGGGGGAGGCGCGCGAGGTGGCGCACGTCGCCCTGCTCATCGGCTACGGCGCGGGCTCCGTGAACCCGTACCTGGCGCTCGAGACGCTGGCCGACCTCGCGCGCGACGGGAGCTTGCCCGAGGGGGTGGATGCGGCGGCCGCGGAAGCGCACTACCTGAAGGCGATCGAGAAGGGGCTGCTCAAGATCCTGTCGAAGATGGGGATCTCGACCATCCAGAGCTACTGCGGCGCGCAGATCTTCGAGGCGATCGGGTTGGGCCCGCGCCTCATCGCCCGCTGGTTCACCGGCACGGACTCGCGGCTCGGCGGGATCGAGCTCCCCCACCTGGCCGAGGAGTCGCTGCGCCGCCACCGCGCCGCGTTCCGGCTGGCGCTGCCGATCCGCCGGCTCGACGTCGGTGGCGAGTATCACTACCGCGCGCCGGGGGAGCACCACAACTGGAATCCCGCCACCATCGCGGCGCTCCAGCACGCGACGCGCGAGGGGCGCCGGGATGCATGGCAGACGTTCAGCCGCCTGACGAGCGAGCGCGAGGGACCCCTCTCCACCATCCGCGGGCTCCTCGATTTCGCGGAGCGCGAGCCGGTGCCGCTGGATGACGTGGAGCCCGCGGCGGAGATCGTGAGGCGCTTCGCCACGGGCGCGATGTCCTTCGGCGCGCTGAGCCGCGAGGCGCACCAGACGCTCGCGCTGGCGATGAACCGCATCGGGGGACGCTCGAACAGCGGGGAGGGTGGCGAGGAGCCGGAGCGGTACGGCACCGAGCGCTCGAGCGCGATCAAGCAGGTGGCCTCGGGGCGCTTCGGCGTCACCACCGACTACCTGGTGAGCGCCGCCGAGCTCCAGATCAAGATGGCGCAGGGGGCGAAGCCCGGCGAAGGGGGGCAGCTCCCCGGGCACAAGGTGGATGAGACGATCGCGCGCACTCGGCACTCCACCCCCGGCGTGACGCTCATCTCGCCGCCGCCGCACCACGACATCTACTCGATCGAGGATCTGGCGCAGCTCATCCACGACCTGAAGACGGTGAACCCGCGCGCGCTCGTGTCGGTGAAGCTGGTGGCGGAGGTGGGGGTGGGGACGATCGCCGCCGGAGTGGCCAAGGCGCGAGCCGATCTCATCCTGATCTCCGGCGACTCCGGCGGAACGGGGGCGTCGCCGCTGTCATCCATCAAGCACGCGGGGATCCCGTGGGAGCTGGGGCTGGCCGAGACGCACCAGACGCTGGTGCTCAACGACCTGCGCGGGCGCGTGCGGCTGCAGACCGATGGGCAGCTCAAGACGGGGCGCGACGTGGCGATCGCCGCGCTGCTCGGCGCCGAGGAGTTCGGCTTCTCCACCGCGCCGCTGGTGGCGCAGGGGTGCGTGATGATGCGGAAGTGCCACCTCAACACCTGCCCCGTCGGGATCGCGACGCAGGATCCGGTGCTGCGGGCGAAGTTCACGGGGAAGCCGGAGCACGTGATCGAGTACTTCTTTCTCGTCGCGGAGGAGGTGCGTGCGATCATGGCACGTCTGGGGGTGCGCACCATGGATGAGATGATCGGGCGCAGCGACCTGCTTCGGCCGCGGGACGTGTCGTGGCACTGGAAGGCGCGCACGCTCGACCTGTCCACCCTCCTGCACCGGCCGAACGTCCCCGCGCGCGTCGCCACGCGCTGCGTGTCGGCGCAGGATCACGGTCTCGACAGCTCTCCCGATCGGGAGCTGCTCCGGCTGGCGCGACCAGCGCTGGAGAGCGGGCAGCGGGTGCGCGCGACGCTCCCCATCCGCAACACCGACCGGACGGTGGGCGCGATGCTCTCCGGCGAGATCGCGCGGCGGCGCGGCGCGGCGG
The DNA here is from genome assembly GCA_035760785.1 of Gemmatimonadaceae bacterium. Lineage (GTDB taxonomy): Bacteria > Gemmatimonadota > Gemmatimonadetes > Gemmatimonadales > Gemmatimonadaceae > JADGGM01. The sequence goes on from DASTSH010000180.1 coordinate 11,695, forward strand.
GGCTGCCCGATGACACGGTGCGCTTCGCGTTCCGCGGCTCGGCGGGGCAGAGCTTCGGCGCGTTCGCGGTGCGCGGCGTCACTCTCGCCCTCGAGGGGGAGGCGAACGACTACTTCGGCAAGGGGCTCTCCGGCGGCCGGCTGGTGGTGCGTCCGCCGGCCGACGCACGCTGGGATGCCGCGCGCACGATCATCATCGGCAACGTGGCGCTCTATGGTGCCACGGCGGGGGAAGCGTACGTGTGCGGCGCGGCGGGGGAGCGGTTCGCGGTGCGCAACAGCGGGGCGGTGGCGGTGGTGGAGGGGGTGGGGGACCACGGGTGCGAGTACATGACCGGCGGCACGGTGGTGGTGCTGGGGCGCACCGGGCGGAACTTCGCGGCCGGGATGAGCGGCGGCGTGGCGTACGTGCTGGACGAGGATGGCGCGTTCGCGCGCCGGTGCAACACCGGCCTGGTGTCGCTCGAGCGGGCGACCGATGAGGAGGAGTGCGCGGCGCTCCGGCGGCTGGTGGCGCGGCACGCGCGCCTCACCGGGAGCGCGCGCGCGAAGGAGCTGCTGCTGCACTGGGACGCGATCCTCGCGCGCGTGGTGCGCGTGATGCCGCTGGAGTACCAGCGGGTGTTCGCGGCGCGCGCGGCGGCACGGCGCGGGACGCTGGAGGCGAGTCGTGGGAGACCCAAAGGGATTCATGAAGTCGGCGCGATCCGATCCGCGACGGCTGCCCGTGGCGGATCGGATCCGGACCTGGACGGAGTTCTACGAGCCGCCGGCGGATGACACGCTGCGCGCGCAGGGGGCGCGCTGCATGGACTGCGGTGTCCCGTTCTGCCAGGGGGACACCGGCTGCCCGGTGCGCAACCTGATCCCGGAGTGGAACGAGCTCGTATCGCGCGGACGGTGGCGCGATGCGCTCGCGGCGCTGCACGCGACGAACAATTTTCCCGAGCTCACCGGGCGGCTGTGTCCCGCGCCGTGCGAGAGCGCCTGCGTGCTGGGGCTCATCGATCGTCCCGTGGCGATCCGAAGCATCGAGCAGGCGATCGCGGACCGCGGCTTCCAGGAAGGGTGGATCGCCCCGGAGCGTCCGGTCCGGGAGAGCGGACGCCGCGTGGCCGTGGTGGGCTCGGGGCCGGCGGGGCTCGCTGCCGCGCAGCAACTCCGCCGCTCCGGGCACGGCGTGGTGGTGCTCGAGCGCGCCGATCGCATCGGCGGGCTGCTGCGGTACGGGATCCCCGACTTCAAGCTCGAGAAGCGCGTGCTCGATGCGCGGCTGCGCCAGCTCGCCGCGGAGGGGGTGCAACTCGAGACGTGCGCGCGCGTGGACGGCGCGGCGGCGGCGCGCCTGCTGGCGGAGTTCGACGCGGTGCTGATCGCCATCGGCGCCGGCGCGCCGCGCGAGCTGGAGGTCCCGGGGCGCGAGCTGCGAGGGGTGCATCGCGCGCTCGACTTCCTCGAGCAGCAGAACCGCCGCGTGGCGGGCGACGTGGTGCCGGAGCGCGGGGCGATCTCGGCGCGCGGCCGGCGCGTGGCGATCATCGGCGGCGGCGACACGGGCTCGGACTGTCTCGGCACCTGCCACCGGCAGGGCGCGACGGAGGTGCACCAGCTCGAGCTGCTCCCCGAGCCACCGGCCGCGCGGAGCGCGAGCACCCCGTGGCCGCTCTGGCCGATGCAGCTCCGCACATCGCACGCGCACGAGGAGGGAGGGCGGCGCGCGTGGAGCACGTGCACCGTGGCGATCGAGGGACGCGGGCGCGTGGAGCGGCTGCGCGCGGTGCGCGTGGAGATGCGTGCCACGCCGGATGGGCGCTGGGCGCCGGTGCCGGTGCCAGGCGAGGAGCGCGTGCTCGACGTCGATCTCGTGCTACTCGCCATGGGGTACACCGGGGTGGTCCGCGAGGGGCTGGTGGAGGAGCTCGGGCTCGCGCTCGACGCCCGCGGGAACATCGTCACCGACGAGCGGCACATGACGAGCGTTCCGGGCGTGTTCGCGGCAGGGGATGCGCGGCGCGGCGCGTCGCTGATCGTGTGGGCGATTCGGGAGGGGAGAGACGCGGCGCTGGGGATCGACGCGCATCTGGGGAGTGGAGTGGCGGGCTGAGCGCGGAGGTGGGCGAACCGGGGCGGGCGATCCCTGCGGCCGGACTTGCGCCGCCGCGCCGCCCGCTGCATCGTTCGGTTAACCACATGGTGAAACCAAACGGTGAAACCGAATGGCCAAATCCACGAAAGCCCCGCAACGCCCGGACGGCGGCCGCGACCTCGATACCGAGCAGCGCATCCTCGACGCCGCCAACGCCGTCTTCCTTCGGCGCGGCACCGCCGGCGCCCGCATGCAGGAGATCGCCGACGAAGCCGGCGTCAACAAGGCGCTCCTCCACTACTATTTCCGCAGCAAGGACCGCCTCGCGCAGGCCATCTTCCAGCGCGTCGCGAAGGGGCTCTTTCCCGCCATCGTCGCGGTGCTCGCCTCCGACGCCGAGATCGAGGAGAAGGTCGAGCGCGTCATCGCCTTCGAGCTCGACTACCTCTCGCGGAGCCCCTTCGTCCCCGCCTACCTGATCGGCGAGATGAATGCAGACCCCGAGCGCGTGCGGCAGTTCGCGCAGGCGACGCTGGGGGTGGACGTCGAAGGGATCGGCACGCCGGTCCTCGGCAAGCTCGAGCGGCAGCTTCGGGCCCGCGCCCGCGCCGGCACGCTGCGCCCCATCTCCGCCGGGCAGTTCCTGGTGAACCTGCTGTCGCTCTGCATCTTCCCGTTCGCGGGGCGACCGCTGCTCGCGGCCGTGCTGCACCTGGACGAGCGCGGCTACGCGCGCTTCATCGAGCAGCGCAAGAAGGAGCTGCCGGCCTTCTTCCTGAACGCGCTCCGGCCGTGAGGATCGCCATGCACCGCGCGCACCGGCCCGCGCTCGCCGTCGTACTGCTGATCGCCGGGGCCATCGCCGCACCGCGCGCCGCGCGCGCGCAGCTGCCTCGCGCGTCCGGCGACTCGCTCCGCGCCGCGGGGACGATGGTCGCGTCTCCCGCCGCGACCATGGTCGCGGCTCCCGCCGACACCCTCCACCTGGGTGCGCTCGAGGATGCCGCCGTGCGCGCCGATCCCCGCTCGGGGCAGCTCGCCCTCCAGGCGGAGCAGTCGGCGCTCCGGCTGCGCACGCTCGCGGCGGAGCGCCTCCCCGCGCTCTCCGTCGAGGGACAGGCGCAGCACCAGTCGGACGTGGTGCGCGTTCCGATCCTGCTCCCCAACGGCGAGCGCGTCCCCTCGCCGCCGTACGACACCTACGATGCACATGTGGGGGCGCAGGAGTCGCTGTTCGACCCCACGCGCGCTCCGCGCCGCGCGGTGGAGCACGCGCGACTCGCGGAGGAGCAGGCGGGGGTGCGCGCGACGCTGCACGACGTCCGCCTGGAGGTGGAGGAGAACTTCTTCACCGCCGCGCTGCTGCAATCGCGCGCGAGCGAGCTCGCCGCCTCGGGCGCCGCGCTCGAGGCGCGGCTCGCCGAGGCGCGCACGCGGGTGCGCGAGGGCGCCGCGCTCCCGAGCGACAGCGCGACCATCGCCGCGGCGCTGCTCCAGCGCCGGCAGAGCGAGGCGGAAGCGCGTGCCGACCGCGGCGCCGCGCTGGCGCGGCTCACCGAGCTCACGGGGCGCGCGATCTCCGATCGTGACTCGCTCGCGCTGCCGAATCTCGACTCCGTCGTCGCGCGGGCGCGCGAGAGCATCGGAACGCCGGATGCGTTCCACGGGCGCCCGGAGCTCGACGAGTTCGCTGCCGCGCGCGAGCGGCTGGCGCGGCAGGCGGCGGTGGCCGATGCGGGCGCGATGCCGCGCGTGTCGGCGTTCGCCCGCGCGGGCTACGGGCGCCCGGGGCTGAACCTGCTCGGATCCGGCTTCGACAGCTACTGGCTCGCCGGCGTGCAGGTGCGCTGGACTCCATGGAGCTGGGGCACCACCAGCCGCGAGCGGCAGGAGCTCGAGCTGCAGCAGCGCATCGTGCAGGCGGGCGAGGCGGCGTTCACCGCGGGGCTGCGCCGCGCGATCGCCGGCGATCTGGCCACGATCGACCGCCTCCACGGCACGCTCGCCACGGACGACCAGGTGATCGCGCTGCGCGAGCGGGTGGAACGCGAGACCGGCGCCCGGCTGCGCGAGGGCGTGGCCACGGGCGCGGACTACGTGGACCGCAGCACCGAGCTGCTTTCCGCCCGCCTCACCCGCGACGCGCACCGCGTGGAGCTCGCGCGCGCGCAGGCGCACCTGCTCACTACTCTCGGCGTGGAGGTCCGCTGATGCGATCGAACACGACACCATCGTCGCGCCGGCGCCCGCGCCGCGCGCTGCTCATCATCGCCGCCGCCGCCCTTCCCGCGCTCGGGTGCCGGCGCGCCCCGGAACCCGATGCGTACGGCAACGTGGAGGCGACGGAGGTCGTCGTCGGCGCCGAGACCAGCGGGCAGTTGCTCCGCTTCGACGCCGTCGAGGGGAGCCGCCTGGCGGCCGGCGCCGTCGCGGCGCTGATCGACACCACGGCGCTGGCGCTTCAGCTCCGCCAGATCGAGGCGCAGCACGACGCGGCCACCGCCAACGCCGGCCAGGTGGCGCGGCAGGTGGGTGTCCTCGAGGCGCAGCGCGACGTGGCGCGGCGCACCTACGACCGCACGCAGCGCCTGTTCGCGCAGCAGGCGGCCACGGCGCAGCAGCTCGACCAGGCGGAGCGCGACTATCGCACCCTCGTGCGGCAGATCGCCGCCACGCGCGCGCAGCGCGAGGCGGCCACGCTGGATGCGGCGGCCACCGAGGCCCGCGCCGCGCAGATCCGCGACCAGCTCCGCAAGGCGCGCGTGCGCAATCCGGTCGCCGGCACGGTGCTCACCACGTACGTCGAGGCGGGGGAGCTGGTGCAGAGCGGGCAGCCGCTGTACCGGATCGCGAGCCTCGACACCATGGAAGTCCGCGCGTACGTCTCCGAGCCGCAGCTCGCGCACCTGCGGCTCGGGCAGGCCGCTCGCGTGTCGGTGGACGT
>DASTSH010000181.1:0-3368 GCA_035760785.1 Gemmatimonadaceae bacterium
AAGCGAGAGGAGAGGCGGGGCATGGTTGAATGATACCGAGGAGGAGGGCTCGGGGTTGGGGAAGGTAGGATTTGGTCGCTAGACCACCAAAGAACGTGTGTGGCGTGTGGGAGACTGACGGATAGAGGGGCGAGGTACGGCACGTGTAGGCTCGTGTGTAGGTGGACTCTCTCTACAGCCGAACCTACACGCGCTCTACCTCCCTCCTCTCCCCGTCAGTCTCCCACACGCGACACGCGTTTCATGGTGGTCTAGCAACCAGGTCCTACAACCCTACTCCGCACGATGCTGTCCCCCACCTCCACCTCCACCACATCCCCCTCCGCGAGCGGTCCCACGCCTTCGGGGGTCCCGGTGGCGACCACGTCTCCCGGCTCGAGCGTCATGATCCCCGAGATGTACGAGAGCAGCATCGGGATGGAGAACACCATGTCGCTCGCGACGCCCTGCTGACGCGTCTCGCCGTTCACGCGCGTGGTCACGGTCAGCGTGGTCAGGTCATCCGGAGCGTCCACCATCGCGCCGATGGGGCAGAACGTGTCGAACCCCTTTGCCCGCGTCCACTGCCCGTCGGTACGCTGGAGATCGCGCGCCGTCACATCGTTCAGCGCGACGATCCCCCGCACCGCCGCGCGCGCGGCGCGCTCGTCGGCCCGAGCGAGCCGTGCGCCGATCACCACGCCGATCTCCCCCTCGTACTCCACCCGCGCCGATTGCGGCGGGAGCACGATCGCCTCTCCCGTGCCGATCACGCTGGATGGCGGCTTGAGAAAGAGCAGCGGCTCCTTCGGCACCTCGTTCCCCAACTCCTTCGCGTGCTTGGCGTAGTTGCGTCCGACGCACACGATCTTCCCCGGTCTGTTCACTCGTCCTCGCTCGTCTCGTAGAAGCGTGCGACTTCGTCTCGTATCTCCTCCCACCTCCCGATTACGCGGCGGGCGGGGGGGAGCGTTGCCAGCAGCTCGCGTCCGTAGCGCTTGGTGAGCACGCGCGAGTCGCACAGCACCACCACGCCGCGGTCCGTGGCCGTGCGGATGAGCCGCCCGAATCCCTGCTTGAGGCGCAGTCCCGCGTGCGGGAGCATGAACTCCTGGAAGCTGTCCCCGCCGCGGTCATCGATCGCCTCGCAGTGCGCGGCGGTGAGCGGCTCGCTCGGCACCCGGAACGGGAGCTTGGAGAGCACGAGCCCGCGCAGCGCCCGGCCGGAGACGTCCACCCCTTCCCAGAACGACGCGGTGCCGAGCAGGATGGCGCGGCCGGAGTCGCGGAAGCGCTGGAGGAGCGCGTCGCGGCCGTCCTCGCCGTGCACGAGCAACGGCCACCGGCGATCCGTGCCGCGCGCGCGCAGCTCTACCGCCGCGGCGCGCACGTCGCGGTGGCTCGTGAACAGCCCGAACACGCCGCCGTCGGAGGCCTGGGCGAGATCGAGGAGCACGCGCACCACCGCGCGGAAGTGCGCCGACGGATCGACGTTGGGCGCCGGCGCATCGGACGGCACGGCGAGCACCGCCTGCCGCCGGTAGTCGAAGGGCGAGGGGAAGATCGCCGTGGAGGGCTCCACGTCCGGCTCGTCGAGGCCGAGCCGCTGCTGGAGGAAGCCGAACCGCTCGCCGGTCGCCAGCGTCGCGCTCGTGATCACCGCGGTGTCCACGCGCCGGAAGAGATCCTCGCGCAGGATCGGCGCGATGTCGAGCGGCACGGAGGTGGCCGCCACGTTGCGCTCGCGCCCCCGGACCTCGAGCCAGCGCACGGTGCTCTCGCCGCCATCGGGCGGGCGAAGCGCGCGCACGAGCCCGTCGCCCACCATCTCGAGCCGCCGCGCCACGCCGCGCATCTCGCCGAGCAGGGGGGCGACGGCCTCGCGCCGGCGCTCGTCCATCTCGAGCCGCTCGCGCACGAGCGCGAGCCCGTCGTGCAGCAGCGCGATCTCGCGCAGCAGGTCGGTGAGCGCCGCGTCGAGCCCCCCCTGCCACACCGGGTGCTCGGCGAAGGAGCCGGTGAGCCGCACCACCGACTCGCCGCTCGCGCGCAGCAGCTCGTCGAGCACGTCGAACACGAGCGCGCCCTTGTCGCGCGCCGCGTGCACCGACGGCGCGAGCCGGGAGTGCACGAGGTCGAGGCTGGCGACGCTGTACAGGTCGTCCTGCGCCGAGAGCCGCTGCACGAGCGCGCCGAGCAGCCCCTTCCCGCGGCGCTCCAGGCGCGAGAGCAGCCGCTGCAGCGTGCGCCGCGTGACGGTGCTCCCGAGGTGCGCGGCGGCCGCGTCCTCCAGGTGGTGCCCTTCGTCCACCACCAGCCGCCGGTACGCGGGGAGCACCGCCGCATCCCCCCAGTTCTGCTGCGCGCGCCGCACGGCCAGGTCGGAGAGGAGCAGGTGGTGGTTCACCACGATCACGTCGGCCTGCGCCGCGCGCCGTCTCGCCTGAAAGAGGAAGCACCGGTCGAAGTGCGGGCACTTCAGCCGTCCGCAGAGATCCGGCTCCGCGGCGACCTCGTCCCACACCTCCGGCTTCGGCGGCGCCGGGAGGTCGGCGAGGGAGCCATCGCTCGTGCGCTCCGCCCACGCGCGCAGCCGGGAGATCTCCGCCGCCACATCGTCTTCGAACAGCCCCGCGGCCGCGCTCCCCGCCTGCTCCAGCCGGTTGAGGCAGAGATAGTTCCGCCACCCCTTGAGCAGCGCGAAGCGCACCGGCTGGTCGCCGAGCGCGCGCTGGAGGAAGGGGAGGTCCTTCCCCACGAGCTGCTCCTGCAGGTTGATCGTGTTCGTGCTCACGATCGTGCGCTCGCCGTTCGCCGCCGCCCAGCGGAGCGCCGGCACGAGATAGCCGAGCGACTTCCCCACCCCGGTCCCCGCCTCGAGCAGCGCGACCCCGCCGCCGTTGTACAGCCTCGCGATCGTCCCCGCCATCGCGCGCTGGCTCGGCCGGTCCTCCCAGCGCGGGAGGCTCGCCGCCACCGCGCCGCGCGGGCCGAGCACCTCCGCCACCTCCTCGGGCTCGAGCGCCGTGACCTCGCGCTCGCGCGGGACCTCGACCACCACGTACAGCTCGCGCGCGTCGTTGTCGATGATCCCGAAGCCGATCCCGCCATCGTGCAGGCGCACGGCGATCTCGAGGTCGGCATCCGACGGCTCGAGCACGCCGGAGGGGTGGTTGTGCAGCAGCATCTCCCCCCGCTGCGCCGCCCCCGGGAGCGCGAGCACGCTCCGCACGTCGCCGCGCGCCACCACCCGCGCCGTGCGCACGACGCCATCCTCGTCCACCGTCGCGACGAAGCACACCTCGCGCCCCCCCGCCAGCCGGATCGCCGCGCGCATGGCGGCGGAGGCGGCGGGAGAGACACGGGAAGCGGGAAGCGGGGAGCGGGAC
>DASTSH010000182.1:0-35493 GCA_035760785.1 Gemmatimonadaceae bacterium
GGCGGGGGCTGGGACGGGGGTGGGAACTGCCGCCGGTGCCGGCGCGTGGGCACAGGCCGCGATCGCGGCGCCGAGCAACGCGAGCAGCGCCGGCCGTGCCAGGAACGCGCTCGCCCTCATCGCGCACCTCCCGAGGCAGTCACCATCATCGCGCGCTTCCCCTCCGGCACCACCGTGAGCACCACCTTGTGCGCGCCGAGGTATTCGCGTGCCGCGCGCTGCACGTCCGCGGCGGTGACGCGCGCGTACCGCTCCGCATCCTGCCGCACGTAATCGGGAGTTCCCACGAAGTAGTTGTAGTACTCGAGCTGGTCGGCCTTGCCGAGTACCGTCGCGAGGCGATCGATCTGACGCGCGAGGATCGTGTGCTGGGCTCGCGCGAGCTCGCGCGGCGTCACGCCGCCATCGATGAGCTTCGCGATCTCCTCATCGACGAGCGCGGCGAGCCGGGCCGGCGACTGGCCGGGCTTCGGCGTGACGTCGATCCGGAAGTACCCGTCGAGCCGCATGCCGTTCTGGAAGGCATCCACATCCTGCGCCACCTGCATGTCGTAGACGAGGCGCTCGTACAGGCGGGAGTTCTTGCCGCCGGCCAGGATGTAGGCGAGGATGTCGAGCACGCCGTCGTCCGGCGCGAACCCTTTCACGCTGTGCCATGCCTCGTAGAGCCGCGGCAGTTGCACGTGGTCCTCGAGCACGAGGAAGGTGTCGCGCGGCACCGTGAACGACGGCACGACGGGACGCGACGGCGCGCTCGCTCCGCGCGGGATCCCCCCGAAGTAGCGCGCGATCCACACGCGCACCGAGTCACGGTCGAAGTCTCCCGCCACCGCGAGCGTCGCGTTGTTCGGCGCGTAGTACATCCGGAAGAACGCCTTCACGTCCTCGAGCGAGGCGGCGCTCAGATCCGTCATGGAGCCGATCACCGGCCACGAGTACGGGTGGCCCTTCGGGAAGAGCGCGCCGATGATGGTCTCGTCCGCGCGCCCGTACGGCACGTTGTCCACGCTCTGCCGCCGCTCGTTCTTCACGACGTCGCGCTGCAGGTCGAGCTTCTGCTGATCCATGGTCGGCAGCAGGTAGCCCATCCGATCCGCATCGAGCCAGAGCGCGAGCGGGAGCGCGTTCGACGGCATCCACTCGTAGTAGTTGGTTCGGTCCTCGGTGGTGGACCCGTTGTTGTTCGCCCCGGCCGCCTCGAGCCACTGGTCGAACTTGCCCACCGGCACGTGCTGCGAGCCCATGAACATGATGTGCTCGAACAGGTGCGCGAACCCCGTGCGCCCCGGTTGCTCGTCCGCCGAGCCCACGTGGTACCACGCATCGACCGCGACGACGGGCGTCGAGTGGTCCGGCGCCAGGATCACCTCGAGCCCGTTCGGCAGGGTGTACTTCTCGAACGGGATCGCGGGCACCGTCTGGGCGCGCGCGGCGACCGGGAACGCCGCCGCCGCGAGCACGGTGATGCAGTACCGCAACGACATGGATCGCATCTGCTAGTCCGCCAATCGCTCCAGGAGAAAGGTCAGCGGGACCTTCACCGATTCCGCCAGCACGTACCGCCACCGCTGCGCGGGGCTCGCCGAGATTGGACTCGTGCGGGTGGGCGACGTGTACGGCGTCATCCCCAGCCGGCGCGCGAGCACCGACAGGCGCAGCATGTGAAAGGGATCGCTCACCAGGATCACGCGCCGCCCCGGGAGCGGCGCCATCAGCTTCGACACCGCGTGCAGCGACTGGATGGTCGTCATGCCGTGCGTCTCCATCACCACCGCGCTGTCCGGCACGCCGTGCTGTAGCAGGTATCTGCGGCTCACCGCCGCCTCGCTCGTGGTGTCCCCCACGCCGGTGCCGCCGGTGACGATGACCAGCGGCGCGAGCCCGCGCCGCCACAGCTCGAGCACGTGGTCCAGACGCCCCCGGAGCACCGGGGAGGGGCGCCCCTCGTACTGCGCGGCCCCGAGCACGACGATCGCGTCGGCGGGACGCGCCTCATCGCGACGCCCCACCACCACCACCGCCACCACCACCGCGAGCCAGCCAAGAATGGCGAGCCAGATCACCCCCGCGATGATGCGCCGCCCCATGGACCTCCGACGCTCCATGGGGACGGAAGCTAGCGCGCCGGGCGTTCGAAGTGGAAGTGGAATCGAGCCCCCCCGGAGTGCGTGAGCGTGCCTCGCCTCAATCGGTGAGGCCGAGGAGCGACAGCCAGAAGACGTCGAACGCGGCCCGCACGTTGAAATCGGGGTCGGTTCCGGTGGCTACCGCGAGCCCGTCGATGAACGGGACGACCACGTCTGCCAGGAGCTCGGGTGGGATCCGCGGCCGGAGAGCGAGGAGGGAGAAGAGCTGGTCGATGGAGTGCGCCGATGCTTCGCGCCGCGCGAGATTCGACTCGTGGACGGCGCGCCGGACGAGTGGGCCGCGCCACTGCGTGAGCTCGAGCAGCACCCGGATGTGGCCACGCTCCAGCTCCGCCGAGAGCCAGGACCAGAGATCGTCGATCGCGTGCCGGGGGGTGGACTCGCTCAACGCCGCCTCTTCGCGTGTCACCAGCCCGTGCGTCATCCACTCCACCATCCGGGTGAGCAGCGTCTCCTTGTCGTGGAAGTGGTAGTGGATGAGCCCTTTGCTCACCCCCGCCTCCTCGGCCACCTCGTGCATGGTGAGCGCGGCGGCGCCGGTGGACACGATGCACCGGACCGCCGCGCGGAGGATGCGCTCGGCGGCCTCCACGCGTGGACGGCGCTCGGGAGTGGATGAGGTGCCCATCGCTCAGAGGGCGACGCGCGTGTGCGGGGCGGGGCAGCTCACGCGGCATCCCCTCGCGCCGATCGTCGCCGCGAGCGCGTTCTGGGCATCCGGCTCGCCGTGCACGAGGTACACCTGCTCGAGGCGCGGCGAGGCGGCGCGGACGGCGTCCAGCCAATCGAGCAGCTCCGAACGGTCGGCGTGCGCACTGTAGCCATCCAGCACCTCCACGTGAGCACGCAACGGGATCTCCTCACCGAAGACCTTGATCGTGTCGCGCCGTTCCACGATCCGACGGCCGAGCGTGTGCTCGGCCTGGTAACCCACGATCAGGATCGTGTTCCGGGGATCGCCGGCGCCGTGCGCCAGATGATGGAGGATGCGCCCCGACTCCGCCATGCCCGAGGCGGCGATGATGATCATCGGTCCGGACATCCGGTTCAGCGCCTTCGACGCCTCGACGTCCCGCGTGTAGCGCACGAGGGGGAATTGGAACAGCTCCTCCACCGTTCGCACCATGTCCTCGCTCTCGTCGAGGATCTCGGGGTGCATCTGGAACACCGCGGTGACATCGGTCGCGAGCGGGCTGTCGATGAAGATCGGAATGGGCGGGATCGCCTTCGCCCGGACCAGGGCGTGGAGATCGTAGACGAGCTCCTGCGTGCGCCCCACCGCGAACGCGGGGATCAGGATGCGCCCTCCCCGACGCGCGGTCTCCCCGATGACCCGCGCGAGCGCCTGGCGCGACGCGGCAATGGGCCCGTGCTCGCGGTCGCCGTAGGTGGACTCCATCACCAGGATCTCCGCCCCGCCCGGGGGCTCGGGATCGCGAATGATGGGCAGCCCCTTGCGGCCGATGTCCCCCGAGAAGACGAGGCGGCGCGTCTCCCCCGCGTCGGTGCAATCGAGGATCACCGACGCGGAGCCGAGTATGTGCCCGGCATCCACGAACGTGGCGCGGACGCCCGGGACCACGTCGAACGTCTTCCGGTAGGGGACGCCGACCATGAGCTCGGAGACACGCGCGGCATCGCGCATCGTGTACAGCGGTGGGACCGCCGTGCGCTGCCGCCGCTCGAGGAACTCGGCATCCTGCTCCTGGATGTGGGCCGAGTCGGCGAGCATGACCGCGCAGAGGTCGCGCGTGGCGGCGGTGGCCCAGATCGTCTTGGAGAAGCCGCGAGCCGCCAGGAGAGGGAGGCGGCCGGAGTGATCGATGTGGGCGTGGGAGAGGACCACCGCGTCCAGGGCATCCACGGGGAGAGGGAGGGCGAGATTCTTCTCGTGCGCCTCCATGCGTCGCCCCTGGAAGAGGCCGCAGTCGAGGGCGACCGTGTGATTGCCCACGCGGAGGAGGTGACAGGAGCCGGTCACCTCGCGCGCCGCACCGACGAAGGTCAGCTCCACGCGTGCCGTCTCACGCCGGAGGGCCGGATGGGCCGGGGACCGCGCGCGGCGGCACCGACCGCATGGTCATCAGGCACCCATCCGCTGATCGCCGCCCGGCATGCGCTGGAAGACGATCGTCAGCCGCGCGCCATCCTGCGTCATGTGCGCCGGCTCCCAGCCACCGCGGCTCCGCTCGTTCAGCAGATCGGTGAGGGCATCCTCGTCCTCCTGCGTGCGCCGCGTCAGCCGCAGCACCACCGCTTGGTATTCTTTCATGCGCGCGAAGATACTAGCTTCCCGGCCATGCACACCACCCCCGAGCTCCCCAACCTGTTCGTCACGCGCCATCCGCTCGTCGAGCACAAGATGGCCATCCTTCGCGACCGCTCCACGCCGACGAAGCTGTTCAAGGAGCTGGTCGAGGAGATCGCCATGCTCATGGCCTACGAGGCCACGAGCGACCTTCCGCTGGAGCCGGTGGTGCTGGACACGCCGCTCGAACGGACGAAGGGCGCGAAGGTGAGCGGAAAGAAGCTCACGCTCGTCCCAGTGCTGCGCGCTGGCCTGGGCATGGTGGAAGGCGTACTCCGGCTCGTGCCCTCCGCGCGGGTCGGGCACATCGGCCTCTACCGTGATCACGACACGCTCGAGCCGGTGGACTACTACTTCAAGGTGCCGGGCGACGTGGCCGGACGGCACTTCTTCGTGCTCGATCCCATGCTGGCCACGGGAGGCAGTGCGGTCGCGGCGGTGTCATCGCTGAAGCGCGCGGGCGCCACTCGCATCCGCTTTCTGTGCATCGTCGCCGCCCCCGCCGGCGTGCAGCGGATGCTCTCCGTGCACCCCGACGTGTCCATCTACGCCGCGGCGCTCGACCGCGAACTCAACGCCCAGGGCTACATCCTGCCGGGGCTCGGTGACGCGGGTGATCGCATGTTCGGCACGCGGTGATCCCGCGGACCGCTCCAAGACCGGCAGCCGGGGTACTCCGGTGCGGCCGCCGGCCTCCGCGTCCGCCGTCGCCGATCAGCCGAACCACTCGCGCGGGCAATCCCGCTGCTGACACGCCGCGTCGATCACCCACTGCTGCGTCTGCGGGTTGGTGACCTCCTCTTCCACCCGGTCGAACCATTCCGCGGCGCGCGCCACATCACCGACGCGGCGCCAGAGCTCCCCGACGAGATAGGTCAGCACCGCCCGTTCGTCGCGATCCACACCGTCGAACGACGCCAGCGCCCGTTCGAACATCCAGGCCGCCTGGCGTCTGAAATATCGCTCGGCCTCGATGTCCCCCTCGTCCACGCAGCACCAGGCCGCCCGCAATTGCAGATCGGCGACCCGGCGGGGCTCCGCACCCTGCCACATCGCGACTTTCGCCGCGAACTCGTATTTCTCGGATCCGGGGATGAGACCGTCGGCGAGTTTCGGCGCCAGTTCATCCCAGACATGTTCCTTGAGCATGGGGCTGACGTCGGCCTCGTCGCCGAAGTCGCGCTCGCTCCCTGCGTAGCCGCAGCGCGAGCAGACGTGGATGAAATAGGGGAGGGGCTGCGCACCCGCCGCACGCTCGTGAAAGTCGGTCCGTTTCCCACCGAAGGAATTCGTGGAGAGAACGGCCTGCGAGGTGAAGCGATTGAAGCAGATCGGGCACGTCAAATCAATTTGCTTTAGCGTGGTCATTCCTGGTCTCCTGCACCCTCCGTGCTGAAGCGTTTAGGAAAGTTGCGTGCCAGTCCGACGGTTCCCCTTGTTGTACCTCTCAGGCGCCAGTATCTTGCCCCGTCCGGCTGTCCGGCTGAGAGAGACTCGGCGCTCGCCCACCCGCGCTCTGGTCCTGATGCTGATCAATCTGATCCCAGATTTCTTCGCCGTTCTCAATAGCTCGGATCCCCTCGCCGCCTATCGGCGCTACTTCGCCGCCCACCGCCGCCTTCTCGAACCGTACTGGCAGAACTACGTCGTCGATCCGGAGAGTCCGCACTTCGGCGACGTGGTGCGCTCCGCGGCGCTCGCCGACCGCTCCGACCTGCGCGCCATGCTCGAGCGCGTGGACGTGGTCTCCCTCGCCCGGGATGCGGAGCTTCGCTGCGCGTCGCTGCTCGACATCGACGTGGACGTGGACGTGGTGCTCATGGTGGGCGTGGGCGCGGCGAACGCCGGCGAGCTGGTGACGGGCGGGCGTGGCGCCGCGTTCGTGTGCCTCGAACACTTCACCGGGATCGCGAACGGCGAGACGCAGGGGCTGGGACTCGACCCCGAGCTCATCCCGCTCTGGCTCGGCCACGAGATCGCGCACGCGGTGCGCTACACCTCCCCGACCAGCCACGCCGAGATGCGGCGCCTCGTGGAGGAGGCGGACGGCTCGTATTCGTACTGGGAAACGGGGCGGCGGGCATCGTTGCGCGAGCTGCTCGTGAACGAGGGGCTGGCGGTGGAAGTGGCCCGTGCGGTGAGCCCGGGGCACGCCGACTGGGAGTACTTCGGCTACAGCCGGCGCCAGTACGCCCGGATCCGCGAGCTCGAAGCGGTGCTCGCGCGCGCCGTGGCGCCGGAGCTCGACCATGCCGCGCTCGGCCTGCGCCTCCGCTACCTGTCGGGTGGACTGAGCGAGGAAGCCCGCACGGTGGACCGGTACGTCCTTCCCGAGCGCGCCGGCTATTACCTGGGGAGCCGCATGGTCGAGGGCGCGCTCGCGGAACACGGCTTCGCGTGGGCCATCAGAGCCGACGCGAGCCACATCGTAGCGATGGCCGGGAGCGCCGCGGCATCGGCGTGACGCGCCCCGCTACTTCCCGACGCAGAAGGCGCTGAAGACCCGATCGAGAAGCTCCTCGACATCCACGACGCCGATCAACTCCTGCAGCGCGCCCTCGGCGGCGCGCAGGTGCGTGGCGGCGACGGGGGCGGGGAGCATCCCTCCCCGCCAGGCGTGCACGAAGGCGGCCACCTCGTCGCGCGCCCGTTGGATCGCGAGGCGGTGGCGCTCGCGGGTGAGCAGCGGCAGATCGGCGGCGCGTCCGCCGTGCATCCGGTCGAGCAGCGCCGCGAGCGCGGCGGCGAGCTCGGCGAGGCCGGCGCCGGTGATGGTGCTCACCGCGGCGCGGTGCGCGGGAGTCTCAACTTCGTAGCAGTCGGAGAATAATTCTTCTCCAGCATCGCGGGCCGCACCGGCCTGTGTTTCGTATCCAACTGATACCATATCGACCTTCGTGCGCACCGCCAGCACCGGCGCGGACGTGCGCGCCCTGATGCGCGTCACCGTGCACGCCAGCGACGGCGCATCCTCGCCGCACGCGAGGACGGCGTCGGCTTCCGCGAGATAGCGCTCGCTGACCTCGATCCCGAGCCGCTCCACCACGTCGGCGGTCTCGCGCAGCCCGGCGGTATCCACCAGTCGCACCGGCCAGCGGCCGACATCGATCACGCCCTCGATCGCGTCGCGCGTCGTCCCCGGCACGTCGGTGACGATCGCGCGGGCGCGGCCGAGCAGCGCGTTGAAGAGGGAGGACTTCCCGGCGTTCGGCGCGCCCGCGATCACGACGAGGGCGCCGTGGCGCACCACCTCGCCGGCACCGGCGGTGGCCAGGAGGGCGTCCAGCTCGGCGAGCAGCGCCTCGGCGGCGGCGCTCACGCGCGCCGCCGGCACCGGCCCGTCATCCTCGTCGGGAAAGTCGATGTCGTATGCGAGGAGCGCCTCGAGGTCGATCAGGGCATCGCGCAGCCCGGCGATGCGCCGTGACAGCGCGCCATCGAGGTGCTCGACCGCCGCCCGGTGCATCGCGCGCGACGTCGCGTCCACGAGGTCGGCGACCGCCTCCGCCTGCAGCACGTCCATCTTCCCCGCCAGCACCGCGCGGCGAGTGAACTCGCCGGGGAGCGCCTGCCGCGCTCCAGCAGCGAGGAGCGCGGCCAGGGCGAGAGCGGGCACCACGCTCCCTCCGTGGACCGCGATCTCCACCAGGTGCTCGCCGGTGTACGAGCGCGGTCCCTCGTACGCGGTCACCAGCGGGTGGTCGATGACGTCACCGGTTTCCGGGTCGCGCAGCGTGGCGAGGAACGCGGCGCGCGGCACCGGGCGCCACGGCGCGATCACGCGGCCCGCGATGTCGTGCGCCGCCGGTCCGCTCACGCGCAGCAGGGCGACCGCGCCACGCCCCGGCGGCGTGGCGATCGCGACGATGGTGTCGTCTCCCCCCGGAAGCGCGGACGATCCCATGCTCAGTCCGCCGCGACCTCGAACGTCGCTCCGGGCTCGAGGATCTTCACGTCGTGCCGCCGGTGGTGCTCGTGGAGTCGCGCGCGCAATTGCCGGATGGCGTCGTGGGCGCCGGAGGTGAGGTGCCTGAACGTGCCCCAGTGGTACGGGATGAACCAGCGCGCCCCGAGCTCCTCGAACAGCGTCAGCGCATCCTCCGGCGTGAGATGGCCGCGCCGGAACATGGCGCGCTTCCACCACGGCGCGTGTCCAATGGGGAGGAGTGCCACGTCCAGCGTGCGGCCGTGCTCGCGGAGGTGGCGGTCCACCAGCCGCCGGCTGTCCGCGGTGAGCGCGGTATCGCCGGCGAAGAAGCAGGCGCGGCGTCCGTCATCGAGCAGGTACATGTTGGCCGCGGCGCGCCAGCGGTCCACGGCGTAGCGCGCGCCCAGGTGCCGCGCGGCGGCGGCGGCGATGCGGAGGCGCCCCACCGTGGCGCTCTCTCCTGGCGCGAGCGGCTCCACGTGGCCGTAGCCGCGCCGGCGGAGCCAGCGCGCCACCGCCGGCGGTGCGTACAGCGGCACGTCGCGCGGCAGCGCGTCGAGCGATGCGAACGACAGGTGGTCGGCGTGGGCGTGCGTCAGCAGCATCGCGTCCAGCCGCGGAAGCTCCTCCAGCGGCACGCCGGGCGGGGTGACCCGGGGAAGGATCCTCGCGAGCTTCGGGTCGAAGTTCGGGTCCGTCAGCAGGCGCACGCCATCCAGCTCGAGCAGCAGCGTGGCATGGCCGACGTACGTGATGCGCATCCCTCCTCCATCGCGCGACTGGCGCCCCGTGGTCGCGGGGCGCCGGTCGCGCGCTCAGCCGCCCTTCGTTGCCGCCACTTCCCGCACCGGCGCCGGCGCGCTCTTCGCCCGCTCCTTCGCGATGAGCCACTGCTGCGGGAGCGCGGCGATGTTCTGCACCGCGTAGTAGAGGTTCAGCCCGGCGGGAAGGTTCAGGAAGAAGACGGTCATCATCACCGGGAAGACGTACGCCATCATCTTCGCCTGGGCGTTCTGCGGCGAGGTGCGCAGGCCGATCCAGGAGAGCACGAACATCGAGATCCCCATCGCGACCGGCAAGATGTAGTACGGATCCTTCAACGAGATGTCGGCCATCCAGAGGAAGGACACGCCGCGGAACTCGATCGTGTTCAGGAACACGAAGTACAGCGCGAACAGCACCGGCATCGGGATGAGCATCGGGAGGCACCCGGCGAGCGGACTGAACGGGCTCATCCCGTGCTCCTTGTACAGCCGCATCATCTCGGCTTGCTGCTTCTCGAGATTGTTCTTGTACTTCTTCTGGATCGCCTGCAGCTCGGGTTGGATGCGCTGCAGCTTGAGACTCGAGCGCATCGCCCCCTGGTTGAGCGGCCAGAGGATCAGCCGGACGGCCACGCCGAAGATCACGAGCACCCACCCGTAGTTGATCCGGAGGTGATCGTGCATCCAGAGCAGGACGCGCATGATGACCGTGGAGAACGGCTGCACGATCGGGCGGAAGAAGCCGCCGTACGGATTCACGTTCTCGAATCCGCGCCCGAGTGCGAGCAGGCGGCGCCACTCCTGCGGTCCGGCGTACAGGTCGAACCCGAACGCGCCATTGGGCGCGATGGGCTGGATCACCGTCGCGCTGGCGTTCGTCTGCAGCTTCTCCGACGTGCGCGGGAGCGCGCGCATCACGACCCCGCTGAACGGCGCGATCGTGGTATCGGCGAACAGGGAGACCACGAAGTACTTGGTCTTGCTCGCCGCCCACGACAGCGGCCCGCTCTGGATCCTCGGCTTCCCCAGCTCCAGCTTCCCGAAGGGGGCGCTCTCCGCGCCGTCGTGCAGGGGCTTCGTGACGAAGGCGAAGTGCCGCTGATCGTCCAGCGTGTCCGCTTCCTGCGACCGCAAGCCCTGCGGCAGGTCCACCAGCAGTTGGCGTGGCTGCGCGCCCCCTCCCTCGACGGTGCCATGGACGTGCACCAGGTAGCCGTCAGGGGAGAAGGTGTAGGCGATGGTGACTCCCGTCCCCGCGGCCGTGGTGTGGAAGCGAAGCGTCTTCGTTGCGCCAGCCGCCGCGCTGCTGTCCACGGTGAATGGCAGGCGGTAGAGCGGGATCGTGTCCCGCCCACCGACCACCAGCCGGTACTCCAGGAGCGGCACCCCGGGGCGGGCGAGATCCACGCGTCCGTCCCCCTTCGTCAGTGCCTTGAAGTCGCGGAGCGTGTTGCCGATGGGCATCGCCCCCACGGTGCTGAACCGGTAGGTCACCTTCGGGGTGTTCACCACGACCGTGTCGGCCCGTGCCGCGGCGACGCTCGCCAACGTGTCCGGCGATCGTGCGGGCGCCGCGGCCGCGCTGGGCGCGGTCGTGGCGGCCGACGGTGCCGGCTTCGACGCCGTCGTCGTGCTCTCCCGAGCCGTCCGCTGCCGAGTGGAGTCGGATTGAACCTGCGGGACGTGCGCCGGAGGAAAGAGCTTCGGCGTGATCACGAGGATCGCGGCCGCCAGAGCGAGAAAGAGAAAGAAGCGCTTATCCATTGAATGCGTGCGGTGTCACGGTACCGGGTCGTAGCCGCCCGGGCGGAATGGATGACAGCGTGCGAGACGTCGGACCGTGAGCCATCCCCCGCGAAGGGCGCCATGGCGCTCCAGCGCTTCGACGGCGTACGCCGAACAGCTTGGATAGTAGCGGCACGAAGCGGGCAACAGGGGCGAGAGCACCACCTGATACCCGCGAACGAGAAAGATGAGGAGCCATCGCACGATCAGGCCCTCCGAAACATCGATGTCAGACGGTCGCGTGCGCCAGTCAACTCGGCCAGCAGGGCATGAAAGGTGGCGTCGTACGCCTCGCGTCGCACCCGGATGGTGACATCCATCGCGGGGATCCGCCCCAGTAGGTGGCGCCGCGCGATCTCGCGCAGACGCCGCTTCAGCCGATTGCGCTCCACGCTGCTTCGCCCGTACTTCGGCACGATGAAACCAATGCGTGGATGATGCAGAAGGGAAGCGGCTGCCCGGAGCTCGAGATGCTCGGTCCGGACGCGCTTCCCTTCGCGGGCTACCGCTCGAAGATCGCCGCCCCGCGTGAGTCGGTGACTCCGCGGAAAGCGCTCGCGATCAGGCGCCGGCGTACTTCGACGGCAGCTGGACCGTCAGCCGCTTGCGCCCCTTCTTGCGGCGACGACTCAGCACTTCGCGTCCCCAGCGGGTCGCCATACGGGCCCGGAATCCGTGCGTACGGATACGGCGCTTGTTGCGGGGACGATAGGTGGGCTTGCCCATGGATGCTCCAGGTACGTATCGGAAAGTCGATGAGGTACAGAACGATAAAGGTATCGCTCGTCAGTACATACGTCAACGGATGAGCGTCGCTCGTCTGTCCGGCCGCTGCCGAGGCTGATTGACTTTTCCACACCGCCGGTCTACCTTCGCGTCCCCGCCGACTTTTCCACACTTCATGACGCTCACCGCCACGGAAATATGGGCCCGCCTTCTCGAGCGTGCCCGCCTCGAGCTGCCCGAGCAGACGTACCGCACATGGCTCGAGCCCACCGAGGCCCTCGCGATCGATGGCGATACGATCGTCATCGGCGCCCCCGACCGGTTCGCGGCGGAGTGGAACGAGTCAAAACACGCGCAGATTCTCGCCAGCTACGCGCCAGTTGCCCTCGGCCACCCGATCAACATCGTCTTCAAGGTCGATGAGGAGCGGAAGACCAGGCCCCAGATGGACCTCTTCGTTGCCCCTCCGCCGGAGCCGCGGAAGGACGAGCAAGAGGAGAAGAGCGCGGAGGCGGCGGCGCTGGGACAGCTCAGCGCTCGCTACACCTTCCAGAATTTCGTCGTCGGGAAATCCAACGAGCTCGCCGCCGCCGCCGCGCAGGCCGTGGCCGCTTCCCCCGGGAAGGTCTACAACCCGCTCTTCATCTACGGAGACACGGGGCTCGGCAAGACGCACCTCATGCAGGCGGTCGCGCACGAGATCGTTCAGCGCGCGCCGAGGACGCGTCTCTGCTTCGTGGGAACGGAGCAGTTCACCAACGAGCTGGTCAGCGCCATCAAGAGGGGGTCCACCCCGGAGTTCCGCCGCCGCTACCGGGAGACGGATCTCCTGCTCGTGGACGACGTGCACTTCCTGAAGGGGAAGGAAGCCACCCAGGAAGAGTTCTTCCACACGTTCAACGCGCTCTACGAGGCGGGACGCCAGATCATTCTCACGAGCGACCGGCCGCCGTCGGAGATCCCGGGACTGGAAGCGCGCCTCGTCAGCCGCTTCCAGTGGGGAATGGTCGCCGACATCGAGCTGCCGGACTTCGAGCACCGGATCGCGATCCTCGAGAACAAGGCGCGGCTGGATCACCTGGAGCTCACCATTCCGGATGACGTGATCCGCTTCATCGCCGAACACGTACGATCCAGCGTGCGCGAGCTCGAGGGATCGATCATCCGACTGCTCGCCTACGCATCGCTGAAGCACAAGGACGTCTCGATCGAGCTGGCCAGGGAGGCGCTGCGGGACAAGCTGAAGGGAGCCGACGACCTCTCCGCCGCCGACGATCGCACTCTCTCGGTGACGGCGATCCAGAATGCCGTGGGCAAGGAGTGGGCGGTCACGGTGGATGGCCTGCGGTCCAAGAGCCGCACGAAGCAGCTCACCATCCCGCGACAGGTGGCGATGTACCTGATCCGGGACCTGCTGGGGATGCAGCTCGTGGAGATCGGCAACGCGTTCGGGGGACGCGATCACTCCACGGTGATCCACAGCATCGAGAAGACCGAGGAGGCGCTGCGGAGCGATGCGGAGTTCAAGCGGCGGGTGACATCGCTGCGCGAGCGTCTCAACAAACTGCGCTCGTGACTGTGGAGAACGGTCCCTTGTCCACAGCCATTCCGGTCGGGAGCGGCGGACATATGGAAAGCCGTGGACCGAATGATGGTATCCACAGAGCGCAAGATGCGCTAACTTCCTGCGCTGTTGGCGGTTCCATAGTTTTCCCCAGTTCCCACGAGCTCTACTACTACTGCTGGCTGTAATACATCTAATAAGAAGCAGTACAGTACCGAGCCGCTGTCAACACAGAGGACACGAATGCGCTTTACGATCGCGCGCGAGAAGCTGCAGGATGGGCTCACCGCGGTGACCGCCAGTGTACCGGCAAAGACGACGCTTCCCGTTCTGGCGAACATCCTCGTCGAGACGACTGATCGTGGGATCCGGCTGTCCGGGACGGACCTGGACATGGCGGTGAGCACGGAGCTGCTCGCGGACGTCGAGACGCAGGGAGCGATCACGATCCCCGCCAAGAAGCTCGCGGAGATCGTGCGGGAGCTGCCATCGGCGCCGGTGAAGGTGAGCGGAAGCGGCGAGCAGAAGGTCACGCTCGAGTGCGGACGGTCGCGCTTCAAGCTGCTCGGCCTCCCGCGCGACGAGTTTCCCAGCTTCCCCGCGGTGAAGTTCGAGGATGCCTCTCGGGTGCGCTCCGGAGAGCTGCAGAAGCTGATCGCGCACACGTCGTTCGCGGTCTCCACGGAAGAGAGCCGGCCGATCCTCAACGGTGTGCTCTGGGAGCTTCGCGCGGACCAGATGCGCATGGTGGCCACGAACGGGCACCGGCTGGCCAAGATGGAGATCCCCCTGGCGTCGGCGAGCACGCTCACCGGAGATCTGATCGTTCCGCCGAAGGCGCTCGATCAGGTGCGGCGGCTCTTCCCCGCCGAGGAGGAGCTCGAGATCGCGCGCGGGGAGAACCACCTCGGCTTCCGCTCCCCGTTCACGGCCGTGTACACCCGGCTGATCGAGGGACCGTACCCGAACTACGAGCAGGTGATTCCGAAGGACAACGACCGTGTGGCGCTGGCGGACAAGAACGCGCTCACCCAGGCGCTGAAGCGCATGTCGGTGATCGCCTCCGACCAGACGCACCGGATCCGCATGTC
Source organism: Gemmatimonadaceae bacterium (assembly GCA_035760785.1). GTDB lineage: Bacteria > Gemmatimonadota > Gemmatimonadetes > Gemmatimonadales > Gemmatimonadaceae > JADGGM01. Next base: position 14,314 of record DASTSH010000182.1, read on the forward strand.
CTTCAACGCCGGCATGGCGAAGTTCAGCGTACAGACGCCCGATCTCGGGGAAGCGCAGGACGAGCTGCCGGTGAACTTCGAGGGCGATCCGCTCGACATCGGCTTCAACGCCAGCTATCTGCTGGAGATCCTGCGCTACATGCCGACGGACGAGGTGCGGATGACGTTCAAGGCGCCGGAGCGTGCCGCGACCATCGAGCCGGTGGGGTGGAACGACCCGGCGAAGTATCTCTGCCTGATCATGCCCCTCCGGCTCATCGACTGACGCGGAACGTCAGGGGCGCAGCTCGACGGTGTCGGCGACTTCCTGGCGGAAGGGCACCTTCGAGCGCGCCGTGCCGATGATGAGCCGCGCGCTCGACTGTCCGATCTCCTGGTAGAGCATCGCGGTCGCGGGATCGATCAGGAGACGGGCGGTTCCCGTCCCGCTGCCGCTGATGTCGAGCGTGTGCGTGGCGGGGGTGGTGGTGTCGCTCTGGACGAGCATCTCACTCGTGCGCGAGATGACGAGCGCGGGCTTCCCTTGCCACGTCGTGTCGGAGATGACCGTGTAGCGGTGGGTGGTGGTGCCGTTGATCGGAACGTCGCCGCGGCAGGTCACGGTGGTCACCGTGTCCTGCCAGCTCGATCCCTTGGACAGCACACCCGGCGTGGGAATGAAGAGCGTTCTGGCCCCTGCCACGAGCGGATCCACTCCCTTCGGGCACCTGGGGGGCTCGCTCCCGGACAGCGGACCGAGTGAGCCATCGGGGGCCAGCGTGCCGGTGAAGGCGGCGTAGGGATGCTTTCCCGGCGCCGGCGCCACCTTCCCTCCCGTGCTCACCAGGACGGAATCGATGGTGCCGCTCACCGCGAAAGGAGATGCGGTACCCGTCGCGGTGAGCTGGTAGACGACCCGACTCACCACCGGGACCTGCTTCGCCAGGGTATCGGTCTCCAGGGAGACGACGGTGCTCGCGCTGGAGACGTAGTGCCAGGATCCCGGCGTGCGACGCGGTTGCCAACTCACCGGTGCGCTCACCGCGGTAGTGTCCTTCCGGACCGGCGTGACCCCCGTCGATGGAGTGCCGCTCGGGCCGCCGCAGGCGAGGGACAGGGCGCACAGGGCGAGAACGGGACGGAATCGAAGGGTTGGATGACGCACCAGGTAACCTCGGCGGCTCGGGAGTGCTGAGGAGCAAAGGACTCGGCTGTATCGTGGCGCCTGGACGGAAGACAATCAACCTCCCGCCGCCGGACGGCGGGGGAGGTCGATGCATGGAATGGCTGGCCTGTAAGCCGGGTTCTGTCGGACGCGAGCGTCCGGACGGTCATTTCTCTCGGGGCGCGATCGCTCGAGCCCTCCAGCAGCCTACCCGCGGCGTCTTGGTCGAGACGGGCCGTCTCTCGCCGCCTATTTGGCCTTGCTCCGACCGGGGTTTACCCTGCCACGCCCGTTACCGGACGCGCGGTGGGCTCTTACCCCACCTTTTCACCCTTACCGGCGGCCGAGGCAGCCGGCGGTATGTTTTCTGTGGCACTGTCCGTCACTTCCGTTGCCGGAAGTGCCCAGGCGTTACCTGGCGGCCTGCCCTGTGGAGCCCGGACTTTCCTCGGCGAAGCGAGCTCCGCCGCGACCGTCCGGCCAGCCGATCCACCCCGAAATATAACCGCATCGAGCGGGTCGGGCCATGCGCGGGGAGGGGGTGAGCGACTGGTTATTTGGTATTGAATAGTTACCAAATACCCGATTTCATCTTCTCATCGAGCGATGTCGATCACCAGAAATAGTAATTATATACTAATATATATCATTAGCCGATTCCATGCTCTGCTTCATTGTAATGGTTGCAGATCGTCATTAAATCAGGAACGTGCCACGCTGTGGGCGCACGAGAGCGCGTGGCATTTAGTATCACGTGGATACTAGCTGTGCACCATTGCCGGAACCGGCCGGATCCGCCGACCCGTGATGGACCGCGGTTCGAGCGGACCGCGGCGTCACGGCGCATCGCCGGCGCACGCCTGTCGCGCTGCCGCACCCTCGATCGCTGACGCCGAGCGGTCCCACCATCATCGTTTCCGCCACGCCATGGTGACGCGGCGCTGACGGGGGGCCCTACCCTGCCGCTCGACCCCGGCCCGCTCACACCTGCGCGCGAGGAAATCATGTGCCCCGCACCCGCACTTCGCCCCTCGCTGACTCCGATCGCTACCGTTCTCCTCCCGGCGGAACGTCCCAGAGTGGATGCCGCTGGGGAGGGCCTCTACCGAGCGCTCCATCGCGATTCCCTGGATGATGTGCTCCGCGACCTCCGTGAACAGCGGGTGAGCGCGGTGGTGGTGTCGGTCGCGCGCTGTGCGGATGGCGATGTCTCTCGCGTGGCTCGGCTCGTCCGGGAGTTCCCGCGCGTTCCCGCCGTGGCGCTCCTCACGCGGCTCGAGCCCGAGACGCCGCGCGCGGTGTTGTCGTTGGGGCAGTCCGGGGTGCGCTCGTTGATCGATGTCCGGCAGCCGGCGGGATGGCGCGAGCTCCGCGAGGTGCTGATCGCCGATCGCGCAGGGGACATCGAGCGGCTGGCGCTGGCGCAACTGTCGATCGACCTGGCTGGCGCGCCGGAGGACTGCTGGCGCTTCTTCGAGGCGCTCTTCCGATTGACGCCGCGCGTCACCACGGTCCGCGCGCTCTCGGCCCGGCTCCAGGTGGTGCCGAGCACGCTCATGAGCCGGTTCTTTCGCGCGCGACTGCCGGCGCCGAAGCGCTACCTCGCCATCGCCCGACTGGTCCAGGCCGCGAGGATCTTCGAGAACCCCGGGCTGTCGGTCGCCAACGTGGCGAACCATCTCGAGTACTCGTCGCCGCAGAGCTTTGGCCGACACGTGCGGACGCTGCTGGGGATGACGGCGCTGGAATTCCGGCAGCGCTACGACGGCGAGGGGATGCTGCAGCGCTTCCGGGAGGAGCTGGTCCTTCCCTACCTCGACACGCTCCGCTCCTTCAACCCGCTGTCCTCCGCACCGCGGTGGCAGGATGGCGGGGCGCCGACGGAGCGACGCGCGGGTGCGGCGGAGATGCGCGGCGGGTGAGCGATGCCGCGCGGCGTCAGGATGCCGCGGCCGGCATGACCGCGACGATGTCCGTCGCGCGCGCGAGGGAGACGACCTCGAGGCCCGCTGCTTCGATCGCCTCACGCCCGCCCTCCTCGCGGTCCACCAGCGCGAGCACACCGGCGATGATCCCACCGGCGGCACGCACGGCGTCCACGGCCTTGAGCGCCGAGCCGCCGGTGGTGATCACATCCTCGATGATCGCCACCCGGTCTCCCACGCGGAACGGGCCCTCGATGAGCTTTCCCGTCCCGTGCGCCTTGGCTTCCTTCCGCACCGTGAACGCCCGGAGGGGGCGCTCGGTGCTCGCACTCGCGTAGGCGATGGCGTACGATATGGGATCGGCGCCGAGCGTGAGCCCGCCCACCGCGGCCACGTTCCACCCCGTGGCGTGCAGTGCCGCGATACCGAGCGGTCCGATGAGCGCCAGGCCATCGGGGCTCATTGTCGTGAGCCGGGCGTCGATGTAGAGTGAGGATTGCCGCCCCGAAGCCAGGGTGAACTGCCCACGCGTCGCGGATCGTGTCGCGAGGAGCCGGACCAGCCGATCGTGCTCGGTCATGGCGGGTAGCTTACCGGGTGGCCGACGCATCGTCAATCGCGCACCCTCGTGGTCTCTCGTCGGGAGGACCGTGCGACCGTTTTTCTCGCCCGCTCGTCTCCGTCCTTCATCGATCGCTCTCTCGCTCGCGCTCCTCTTCGCGCTCGCTGGCTTGTTCGCGGTCGACCGCACGCTGTCGGAATCGAGTCGTGCGGAGGTCCAGGTGGAAGCGGTGGAATCGGCGGCGCTGATCGAGGGCTTCCTCGCCGTGCACGCCGAAGCGCTGCAGTCCGTGCGCGGGCTGTATCTCGACACCACGCGGCGCGTGACGCCCGAGCAGTTCCACCTGCTCGTCGGCTCGCTCGGGGGCTATGCCTCCGCGTATCGCCGCATCTGGGTGACCGACACGGCGGGGCACGTGATCGCGGAGCACCTGCTGGGGGCGGAGGCGGGAGCGCTGCCGGAAGGGGTGGACGTCGACACGCTCTCCGAGCTCGGTACGGGCGTGCTCGCGCGTCGCGCGCGCCTGACGCGTCGCCCGCAGATCTCGGCGCCCGGACGTCTCTTCACGGGTGAGCGCGGGTTCGTGCTGCTGCAGCCGATCTTCGTCGCCGGGCGGTTTCGCGGCTTCGTGGGCGGCACGATCGCATCGGACGCGATCCTGGCCAACGTGGCGCAGGGGAGACCGCATCTGCGGGGGCGCCTGATCGTGCTCGCTGGCGCGGACACGGTCACCGTGCGCCCCGGCGACTCCTCCCCCTCCCGCTTGCCGGTGCGGCGCGACTGGTCGATGCTCAGCACGCCGGGGGGCGCGATGTGGCGCGTGGTGGTGGAGCGGCCGACCGGCGACGAGCGCGCGCATTTCCTGCTCTGGGGCGTCGGCCTGGCGACGCTCGGTGCGCTCATCGTGATGCTGCTGCACGAGCGCCGGCAGGGACAGCGGCTCGCGGAGCGCTCGAGCGAATTGGAACGCCTCTCGGCCGAGCTGCTGCGCGCCAACCGGGCGAAGAGCGAGTTCCTCGCGAACGTGTCGCACGAGCTGCGCACGCCGCTGAACGCGATCGTGGGGTTCGTCGAGCTGTTGCGCGATGGCGTCTACGGGGATCTGGCGCCGCGGCAGATCGCGCCGGTGGACCGCATCGCGTCGTCGGCGAACCATCTGCGGCAACTCGTCGATCAGATTCTCGATCTGGCGAAGATGGCCGCCGGCCGGCTCGAGGTGCACGTGGAGCCGGTGGATCTGCGGCCGTTCGTGCTGAACGTGGCGAGCGAGGTGGAGTCGCTGGTGAGCGACCGGGGGCTCAACCTCTCGGTCGCCGTGAGCTCGTCGCTTCCCCGGATCAGCACGGATCCGATGCACCTGCGACAGATCCTCCTGAACCTGCTCGGGAACGCGATCAAGTTCACCTCCTCCGGCGGGATCGCCGTGCGGGCCCGGCTCGCCTCGTCGAGGGAGGAGGCGCCGACGAGTCCGGGCACGCCAGGTGGTGTGGGCGGACCGGCGGTGGCGACGCTCGGCGTCGCGGGCACAGGGGTGGGAGCGCCGGCGTCGCGCAAGTGGATCGTGCTCCAGGTCGCCGACAGCGGGATGGGGATCGCGCCGGCCGACCGGCAGCGCATCTTCGAGGAGTTCGAGCAGGTGAACGCGGGGCCGCGCAGCGACTCCATGCAGCGCGGCACGGGACTCGGCCTGCCGATCTCCCGCCGCCTCGCGCGGCTGCTCGGCGGGGATCTGACGGTGGACAGCGAGCTCGGGAAGGGCTCGACGTTCTCGGTGTGGCTGCCGGTCGATGAGGAGGTGACGGCTTCCGCGCGGGGGATCACCGACGAGGCGCGCCACGCCGAGCCGTCCGTCCGCGCCGGGTGACCGGCGTGCCGATCAGCTCCGCTCGTCGCGGTGCAGGAAGGACTTCATCTTGGTGAGGAAGTTGTCGCGGCGCGCGGGCGGCGCGGCGATGGCGGCCTGCAGCTCGCTCGCGAAGGTGAGCACGTCGGGGTAGCGCTCGGCGGGATTCCGCGCGAGCCCCCTCATCACGACGGCTTCGACGGCCGGCTCGATGACGAGTCCCTTCCGCGCCGTCCCGAGCGGGATCGGCGGCTGCGAGAGCAGTTGCGTGAACATCTCGCGCTGGGACTTTCCGACGTAGGGATGACAGCCGCTGAGGAGATAGTACGCGATCGTGGCGAGACTGTACTGATCGGCGGCGGCCGTCACCAGTTGGCCGGAGAGGGCCTCGGGCGCCACGTACAGGAGGGTGCCGACGAAGAACCCCGCCCGGGTCAGCCGCTCCTCGGGAGCCAGATCCGTCTGCGCCGCGATGCCGAAGTCGAGCAGCTTCACCTGCTTGGTCTCCGGATCGTACATCACGTTCTCGGGCTTCAGATCCCGATGGATGATGCCGGCCGCGTGGGCGGCGTTCACGGCCGCGGCGATCTGGCGGATGATGTCGGCGACGTCGCCTGGGGGGAGCGGCGCGTTGCGCTTGGCGTACTTCTCCAGAAGCTCCCCGGACGCCCACTCGGTGGAGAGGAAGTGCACGCCGGGGCGCATCTCCCCGATCTCGATCGTTCGCACCACGTTGGGGTGCAGGACCCGCGTGCCGTACGATGCCTCGCGGAGGAATCGAGCGACCGCGGTGCGGTCGTTCCTCAGCTTCTCACGGAGGACTTTCACGGCCACGGTGCCGTGCTGAGGGTGGTCGGCGCGGTACACCACTGCCGTTCCACCCTCGCCGACCATATCGTGAAGCGTGTATCCGGCGAGCGTCGTTCCTGTGAGGTTTTCGCGGGTCACGCGGCGAAGCTAACGAGCCCCGCGAGGTGGAGCAAGCGCGGGCAACTTCGGTCACGCGACGGGTATCACGCGTGATTCTCCCCCTCTCATTCGGAGCCCCAGCCTACATGTCGGCACTCCTCGACGGCTTCCGTACGGCACGCGTGCGGGCGTCGCATCTCGCGGTTCTCGTGTCGGTCGTAGCGTGCGCGCCGCGAGCGCAATCGCGAAGCCCTGGCGATGCGGGAGTGGCCCCGAGGGCGCGCGGGGCATCCATCCCCGGGCTCGATCCGACGGCGGGGTACCGGGAGGCCGGTCTCATCGTGCAGGGGCCGCCCCTCCCCTTCATCGGCATGGTCCGCTATCTGGCGGGGACGACGCCGGACAGCACCTGCGTGCTGGTGACGCTGTCGATGGCCAACCGCTCGCTGACGTTCGCGAGTGATGGCGCGGTGCAGCGCGCGGAGTACGCGGTGCTCCTCGACCTGCAGCAGGGGGGCACGACGGCGCGGCACAGCGAAGCGCGCGAGAGCGTCCGCGTGAGCTCGTTCAAGGAGACGACGCGGACGGACGAGAGCATCGTGTTCCAGCAGTTCCTGCAGGCGGCGCCGGGACAGTACACGCTCGCGATCACGGTGCGGGACCAGGCGGGCACCAACGCCGCGGTGCAGCAGATCCCCATCTCCGTGCCGCGATTCGGCGGCGGCGCGCTCTCCTCGCTCGTGCCCGTGCACCAGGCCACGCCGCGTGCCGGCACCGACTCCCTCCCCACGCTGATCGCCAATTCCCGCGCGACGGTCGTGTTCGGGCGCGACTCGCTCGCGCCCGTGTACGTCGAGGGCTACGGGCTCGCGCCGGATGCGCGCGTGGCGGTGAGCGTGCTGAACGCACAGCGCCAGCCGGTGCTGCGCGACACGGTGCAGCTGGCGCACACGGGCGCGATCGCGGCGGCGGTGCTGAACTTTCCCGTGCCGCGCATCGGCGTGGGGCGGCTCGAGATCGACGCATCGGTGGTCGGCTCGGCCGACTCGTCGGCGACGCCGATGCTCGTGACGTTCGGCGACCAGCTCGGGGTGATGTCGTTCGACGAGCTGCTCGGATACCTTCGCTACTACGCCACCCCGGAGCGGCTGCAGGCACTGCGCGACACCTCGCCCGAACGGCAGGCGGAAGCATGGGCCGCGTTCTGGAAGAGCTCCGATCCCGTGACGTCGACGCCGGAGCACGAGGGGCTGCGCGACTATTTCGCGCGGATCCAGTCGGCGAACCAGCGGTTCACCGAGGAGGGCGGGCCGGGGTGGCTCACCGACCGGGGCGAGGTCTACATCACGCTGGGAGAGCCGGACCAGTTGCTGGATCAGGGGGGCGCGGGGGTGAGCACGCGCGGGCGCGCGCAGGTCTGGGAGTACAGCCGGTTCCAGTCCCAGCTCGTCTTCATCGACCAGACGGGATTCGGCCGCTGGCGCTTGACGCCGGCGAGCGAGGCGCAGTTCCAGCAGATCGCGCGGCAAGAGCGCCTGCACTGACCGGAGTGCGCCCCGAACCCGTCGCACTGTCGCTCCGCGACGAGATCGCGCGCAAGGCGCTGCACCTCATCCTGGTCGCCGTTCCACTCGCGTACGCTCGTGGCATCCCGCGTGGCACGCTGCTGCTCGGGCTGGGCGTGCTGCTCGCCGTCGCGCTCATCGTCGAGCTCGTGCGGCTTCGGAGCATGCGGGGGCACGTGCTGTTCATGAAGGCGGTCGGTCCCCTGCTGCGCGAGCACGAGCGAGCGAGCTGGTCGGGGGCGACGTGGCTGTTCGCCACGCTGTTCCTGGTGGTGCTGCTGCTCTCGCGTCAGGTGGCGATCGCGGCGGCGTGGGCGGTGACCGTCGGCGATGCCGCGGCGGCGGTGGTGGGACGCGGCTGGAGCAGCTGGCGTCGGCGGGGGAGGGGGAGCATGGAAGGGGTTGGAGGGGGCAAGACGGTGGCGGGGAGCCTCGCCTGCCTGACCGCTGCCTTCGCCGGCGCGGTGGGAGTCTCGCATCTCTCGCTAGGGGCGAGCCTTACAGGCGCCGTCGCGGCGGCGCTCGCGGAACGGGCGGCGGGGCCGGGCGACGACAACGCTCGAGTGGCCGTGGGGATGGCTGTGGGTATCCTGTTGTGGCGCATGATGTTCTCTTGACAAAATCTCAATTTGAACATATATAGGCGCTCGCAAACCGCCGTTGGTTTGCCCAGCACAACGTGGTGCAGGATCCGTTTCACCCCGCAGGAGGCAGCTCGAATGGCCAGAGGGAAAGTGAAGTGGTTCAATGATGCCAAGGGCTACGGCTTCATTGAGCAGGAGGGTGGTGAGGACGTCTTCGTGCATTTTTCCGCGATCACGATGGACGGCTTCAAGACGCTCTCCGAAGGGCAAGAGGTGGAGTTCGAGATTCGCAGCGGCGAGAAGGGGTTGCACGCCGCGAACGTCCAGCGACTGAGCTGACCACCATCGGTACCACAGGCCATTCGATCTAGCTGCCGCCTGCCCGCTGCGACGAGGCAGGCGTTGGCACATATCGAGACCTGGAATGCCCGGGCACGTTCCGTTCGGCAGAGCGGAACGTGCTTTTTTTCGCTCCCGCGCACCCTGGTATTCGACGCTGGCGGGCGCGAACTTTCGCGGATGCAGCCGCCTCCATCTCCACGCCTCTTCCTGATCGACGGGTACGCGCTGATCTATCGCGCGTTCTTCGCCCTCATCTCCCGCCCGCTGACCACCAGCCGTGGCGAGAACACCTCCGCCGCCTGGGGGATCGTCAACTTCCTCCAACGGCTGATCGAGAAGCACAAGCCCGAGTACATCGGCTGGGTGCACGACTCGGGGCTCTCGTTCCGGCACGAGCAGTATCCCGCGTACAAGGCCACGCGCGAGAAGCTCGGCGAGGAGCTGCAGGCCGACTTCGATCGCGGCATGGAGCGCATCAGCGAGATCCTCTCCGCGTACAACGTGCCGGTGCTCGCAGTGGAGGGCTACGAGGCGGATGACGTGATCGGGACGCTCGCGCGCCAGGGGACGGCCGCGAACGTGAACGTGGTGGTGGTGTCGGGGGACAAGGACTTCCAGCAGCTCGTGCGCCCCGGTGTGTGGCTGCTCAACCCCGGCCGCGGCGGTCCGGCGAGCGTCGAGGAGCAGTGGGTCGGGATGGAGAACGCATCGGAGCGACTGGGCGTCGCGCCGGAGCACGTCACCGACTATCTCGCGCTGGTGGGCGACTCCTCGGACAACGTCCCCGGGGTGCGCGGCATCGGCGACAAGACGGCGTGCGAGCTGGTGGCCACCTACGGCAGTCTCGAGAACATCCTCGCGAACGCGGCCGAGATTTCGAAGAAGCGGCCGCGCGAGGCGCTGCTCGCCCACGAGGCGGAGGCCAGGCTCTCGAAGCAGCTCGTGACGATTCGCGAGGACCTGCCGATCACGCTGGAGCTGCCGCGCCTCGCGGTGCGCGAGCCGGATCACGCGCGCCTCAAGGAGCTGTTCGTCGAGCTGGAGTTCCACTCGCTCGCGAAGGAGCACGCGCCCGCCGCGCCCGCGGCGACGCGCGCGACGCGCTACACCACGGTGGACACCATCGACGCACTCACGGCCATGGTCGCGCGGGCGCGTCAGGCACCGTGGATCGCCGTCGACACGGAGACGGTGATCGACCCGGACAGCCCGCAGGCGGTCGATCCGCTGCGCTCGACGCTCGTGTCGATCTCCATCGCCGTCGCGCCGGGCGAAGCGTACTACCTGCCGCTGCGGCACCGTGAGCACCGCCCGGCACAGGGCAGTCTCCTGGCCGATGCCTCCGGCGACCGCGCACCGACCGACGCGCCGGAGGATCGCGGCCTGGTACGCGGCGGGGACGAGGCCGTACCGAACACGCCGGCGCGCGCGAAGAAGAGGACCGCGGCGAGCGCCGAGGCGGGAGGGATCGCCGGCCGGATCCTGGCGAACGGCACGCCCCCCGTGCGGAACCTCCCGCCGCTCGATGCGCCGGAGATGGCGCCGCTGCGCGCCCTGCTCGAGGATCCGGCGGTCCGCAAGACGGGGCAGAACGCGAAGTACGACATCCTCACGCTGCGGCGCGCGGGCGTGACGCTGCGCGGGCTCGACTTCGACACGATGATCGCCAGCTACGTGCTCGATCCGGGGCGCCGCTCGCACGGACTCGACGTGCTCGCGCTGGAGTTCCTCGACCACAAGATGACGTCCTTCGAGGAGCTGTGCGGCAAGGGGCGGAACGCGGTCCCGTTCGACGCGTGCCCGGTCGATGCGGCGCGTGACTACTCGTGCGAGGACGCGGACATGACGCTCCAGCTCCGGACGCTGTTCGAGCCGCAGCTCGAGAGCTACGCGCTCACGCGCCTCTTCCACGACATCGAGATGCCGCTGGTGGATGTCCTGGTGGACATGGAATGGATCGGCGTGACGATCGATCTGCCGTGGTTCGCGTCGCTCAAGGAGCGGTTCCAGCGCGAGCGGGAGCGCGTGGAGCAGGAGATCTTCCAGGAAGCGGGGCTGGAGTTCAACATCAACTCGAACCCGCAGCTGCGGCACATCCTGTTCGAGAAGCTCCAGCTCCCGGTGCTGAAGCGCACCGCCACCGGGCCGTCCACGGATGCGAGCGTGTTGCAGGAGCTCGCGGACATGGGGCATGCGCTCCCGGAGCTCCTCATGGACTACCGCGAGCTCGCCAAGCTGGAGAGCACGTACCTCGACGCGCTGCCGGCGCTCGTGCACCCGGAGACCGGGCGCATCCACACGTCGTTCAACCAGACGGTGGCGACGACGGGACGGCTCTCGTCGAGCGACCCGAATCTCCAGAACATCCCGATCCGCCGCGAGCTCGGCCGGGACATCCGGCGTGGCTTCGTGCCGCGTCCGGGATGGTTGCTCCTCGCGGCGGACTACTCGCAGATCGAGCTGCGGCTGCTGGCGCACCTCTCCGGCGACCCGGCGTTCGTGGAGGCGTTCCGCGCCGGCGGCGACATTCACCGCCAGACGGCAGCGATCATCTTCGGCGTCCCGCTCGAGGCAGTGACCCCGGAGATGCGCGCGCGGGCGAAGACGATCAACTTCGCCACCATCTACGGGCAGGGGCCGCACGCGCTGTCGCGCCAGCTCCGCATCGAGCACGCGGAAGCGCGCCGGTTCATCGCCGAGTACTTCGAGCGCTTCGGCGGAATCCGGTCGTACCTGGATTCGATGGTCGAGTTCGCGCGCGAGCACGGCTACGTGCAGACCATCTTCGGGCGGCGGCGGTACATTCCGGAGCTGCGCGACCGCAACTACAACGTGCGCCAGTTCGGTGAGCGCACGGCCACCAACTCGCCGATCCAGGGGTCCGCGGCGGACCTGATCAAGATCGCCATGATCCGGATCGCGCGCGCGCTCGATGAGCGGTCGCTGGAGTCGCGGATGATCCTGCAGGTACACGACGAGCTGGTGTTCGAGGTGATGCCGCGCGAGATGGACGCCGTGCGATCGCTCGTGAAGCAGGAGATGGAGGGGGCCGCGGAGCTCGCCGTGCCGCTGGTGGTGGACATGGGCGCGGGGGAGAACTGGCTGGCGACGAAGAGCTGAGCGGCGCGGCGGGGTGGGGGCGCTGGCCGGCCGGGCCCGGGCCCGTCCGGGCCGGCCACGAGACATCGGTTTCAATGAATCGTCTAATGTGCGGCGCCCACGGCGGCTCGGGCGCCCCCTGGCGCTCCCTCGTCCCCTGCTCCATCCCCGCTTCCGCCCCTGCCTCTCCGCCGGCCGCACGCGACACCATCACCGCTCCCGAGCTACTCGATGCGCTTCCGAAGGCGTGACGGATTCTCCCTGGTGGAGCTCTTCGTCGTCATCGTCGTGATCGGCGTCCTCGTCGGCCTCGCGATTCCCCGGTTTCGCAACTTCCGGCGGAAGTTCTACATCACCACCATGACGAGCGACCTCCAGAACCTCGCGCTCTCCGAGGAGGCCTACTGGAGCGAGTGGAGCCGCTACTCCGAGGACCTGCGGGCGCTGGACTTCACGCCGTCGTCGGACGTGAAGGTCACGGTGGTCAGCGCCGACAGCACCGGATGGTCGGCCACGGCCAGTCACGGTGCCGACGATGCCCGGTGCGCGATGTTCTACGGGACCGCCCCGGAGGTCCCCCCGGCCACGGTGAAGAACATCATCGGGTGCACCCGATGATCATGGATTTCCGGCGGCTGCTCGCTCCGCCGATCCGGCCGACCGCCGTTGCAGAGTGCGATGATCATCGCAGAATCGAGCGGTCAGTTCGACCGACGGGTCGATTCGAAACATCCTAAAACTAGTCAAATCATAGGCTTGCTCGTTGGCCTCCCGTGCGGCACTGCGATTGCCTGGCACTGAGGCGGCAGTCGTCGTGACCGATGCCCAACCCAATTCAGGACCCTTCCATGCGCCACTCGCGCTCCGCCGGCTTCACCCTGATCGAATTGTTGGTCGTGGTCGTGATCATCGGGATCCTCGCATCCATCGCGATCCCGAAGTTCTCGAACACGAAGGGGAAGAGCTACGCCGCGGCGATCAAGTCCGACCTGCGGAACCTGGCCACGGCGGAGGAGTCGTACTACTACTCGAACGACACGTACACGGCTGATCTCGGCGCGCTCAACTTCAACCCGACGGCCGGCGTGACGATCACGATCTCCGAGGCGACCGCTGGCGGGTGGGGAGCGACGGCCACGCGCCCGGGGGCGTCGGTGAACTCGTGCGCGCTGTTCTTCGGGTCGGTGGCGCCCGTGGCGCCGGCGACGGTGGAGGCGAGCATCGTCTGCAACTGAGCGTGACTTCGACGCGAGGGGTCTTGGGGAGCGATTCGACGGTCTATCGGGAGTTCGCGAAGCGGCGCGAGGGGATGATCCACGCCATGGATGGTGGGCTCTGGCTGCACCGCCACGTGTGGAAGGGGCGCCCGATGGCGCACCTCGTGTCCACGGACCGGGAGCGACTGCTCGCCTACGGGCGCCGCGTCGGGCTCCCGGCGGAGCGACTGCAGTTCAAGCCATTGAAGGATCCACGCACCGGCGTCAGGCGGGATGCGTGGCACTGGGATCTGGTCGGGGAGTTCCTCCCTCCGCGGTGAGCTCCGCCTCGAGCGCGCGTCCCTCGTCGCGCAGCTCGGCGAGCCGCTCCACGAGCTGGCGCTGCAGCGCCGGGTGGCGGCGGAAGACGAGATAGGCGCGGGCGCGCTCGACCGCGCGCCGCATGCGGTCGCGGTGGCGCTGATCCCACAGCCCGGCGATCGGCAGGGTGGCGAGATAGAGCAACGCCCACCATGGTCCCACCCACCGCCACGCCGCGGCGGTCTGCACGACGTAGGCGACGAGGAGCAGCGCCACGGCGAGCAGCAGCGTGTGCATCGCGGGATCTTCGGGCGCCCGGCTCGTGCGGCGCGCGATCGTGCGCGCGATGGCGAGCGGGATCGCGTGGTTCACGCGCCCCCAGAGCGCGACGGCGCCCGCGGCGATCGCGACGGAGCCCTCGCGCAGCAGGAACCAGCCACCGGGGAGCAGTCCCGGGGAGATGGTCACGTCCGTCGACGCGATACGGCGGCGCGCCAGCTCCTCGCGCAACGCGTCGAGGCGGGAGAGAAACGCGGCGGCGCGCTCCTCGGTGGCCGGCCGGAGCAGACGCCGCGCACGCTCGATCCGCCGCACGAGCTCCACCTCCAGCACCAGCGAGTGCGCCGGTACGCGGACGGGGCGCGCCTCGTCGGCCGCTCCGGCCAGGAGCCGCGCCGCTCCGATCACGCGCGCGGCATCCTCCGCGCTCGCGAAGTTGAGCGTCATCGCGCGGAGACGTGCATCCACCTCCCGCGTGAGCGTCTCCACCGCACCGTCGCCAGGCGGGGTGACCCACGCGTCGAGCAGGAGCGGCTCGCCTGCCTGCACGACGATGCGCGTGCGGGGGCGCCACTTCTCCTCGAACACCAGCCCGATGGGGACGATGGTGATGCCCCGAACCCCGTGCGCATCCCGCGCCTCGAGGGCGACGCGTGCGAGCCCGGTGCGCAGCGGCGCGAGCGCGGGCTCGCTGTGGCTCTTTCCTTCAGGGAAGAACAACACCGCCGCGCCCCGCCCGAGCGCGCCCACGAGCGCCTCGAACGAGGCGCGGTTGCGCGCGGGATCGAGTGCCGCGCGCGGCTCTCGTCGGGCCTCGTCGCTCGCCCGCCGCAATGGCACCGCCCCGATCGCGCGGAGCGCGGCGCCGACGAGCGGGTTGTCGAACAGCGTGGCCTTCGCGGTGAGCGTCACCCGTCGCGGCACGGCATCGATGACGGTCATCGCATCCACCACGGCGTTCGGGTGATTGACCGCCAGCAGCACGGGGCCGTGCGCGGGCACGCGGTCCAGTCCCACGATCTCGACGTCGCGATAGAACCAGCGCAGTGCGAGTGCGGTGAGCCAGTGCAGGATCCGGTAGAGCACGGTCTCGAGCTCCAGCGTGGGAGGATCGATGGTCGGGTGGTCCGTGCGTGCGCGCCGGGACCGTCAGTTGACGCACGCCACCGGGCGATGAAGATTTGACGGATGCGCTCGATGCCGCGTTTCTTACCGTCCGCCGTGTTGATCGTGGCGTCGCTGCTCGCCTGCGAGCGCTCCCGTCCCGCCGCTCCCCCCGACACCTCGCGGCCGGCGATGCCGGAATCGGTGCAGGCGGTCCAACCGCCGCCACCGGCGCCGGCGTGGGACTCCGCGGCCGGACCGGTGCTCTTCGTCCGGAGCGGATCCCCCGATGCGGCGTTCGTGGTCTTTCCAGAATACGCCGACAGCACCTTGCCGGATACGGTGCGGTTCGATGTCGGCGGAGTGCGAGGGGTGCAGGTGGACCTGTTCGGGCGCGGCGGGTTGGTGGGCACCGCCCGGGTGGCGGATGTGCGCAGCACGCAGTGGAGCGGCGACGAGTGCGTCGAGTGGCCGAAGGCGGTCGTCCGCCCCACCGCCGACAGCGGAGCGGTCTCCGGGTGGACGGTGGCGTTCCTGCATGGGCGGGCGGAGTCGGTGCCGCTCGACTCGATCGAGTCGATGCCGCGCCCGGATTCGGCGCGGCTCGCGGCCGATGTGACACGGCTCGTCTCCGCGCTGCCTGACGACACCTCGCGCACCTTCCGCGGCATCCCCTTCTCCGTGCAGAGCGCCTACCGCTTTCCCGTCGGTTCCGGCGTGGACGCGGTGGTCGCGGATGTCGTGCGGCGGCTCAACCAGGAAGCGAATCCGCTGGAGCAGCACACGCTGCTCGTGGCCGAGCGCGCCACGAGCGCGCAGGCGGGATACCACGTGGTGTTCCACGAGCGTGCCGCCGGCTCCGAGGAGACGCTGGAGACGACGGATGTGCTCGCGGCCGTGCGATTCCCGGCGTCGGGGCGCATCGCGCTCGTGCTGCTGCGCGAGGGATTGGAGACGAGCGCCTACGCGCTGCTGGTGCGCGAGCCGCAGGGCACCTGGCACGTGCGCTGGACGAGCGTGCACACGGGGTGCTGAGGGGCGCGTCGCTCAGCCGCGCGCGGCGCGCAGACGCACGATCAGGACCTCCGGCGGGCAGCGCACGCGGAAGGGGAGCACCACGCCGACGCCGGTGGTGACGTAGAGCGCGGCTCTGTCGTTCGGCACCCAGCCGCTGGCACAGCGCGGCCCGCACGTGACGCAGTGCCGCGCCGGCGCGCCGAGGAACGGGATGACCACCTGCCCGCCGTGCGTGTGCCCGCTGAGCATCAGGTCCACGCGCGCCTCCGGCGCCAGCGCGCGAATGCCGTCGGGGTTGTGGGAGAGCACGATGCGCGGAGTCTCGGCCGGCTCGCCGCCGCACCCGGCGAGCGGATCGATGCGCCCGTACGTGGCGTCGTCCACACCGGCCACGACCAGCGACCCATCCCCCCGCGTCAGGCGGACGCAGTGGTTGACGAGCACGCGCGCGCCGAGCGTGCGGAGCCACTCGGCGACCGCCGGTGCGTCGTAGTCGTAGTCGTGATTCCCGAGGACCGCCACAACGCCGTCCGGTGCGTGGAGCTCCCGCAGCACGGGGGAGAGCGCGCGCAGTCCGTACTCGTAGAGACGCCGCGAGGTGCGCGGCAGCGCACGATGCGAGAGCGCGTAGTCGCCGAGCAACGCCACGAGGTCCGGCCGCTCGCGCTGGGTGAGCCGAATGGCGCGGCGCAGGTGCCGGGTGGGCGCGACGACGGATCCGTGGTGGATGTCGCCGAGCGCCGCGATGGTGTATCCGTCGAAGGCGGACGGCAGACCCCGGATGGGGGCATCGATGCGCGCGACGCGGAGCCGCCGCGGTGCCAGCAGCACGGCGTGCCCCGCGGCCGCGATCGTCGCGCCGGCCATCACCGCTCCCAGCATCGGTCAGCTCCTGCCCAGTGCCGCCGGCGCCAGGGCACGCCCCGCCACCCCCGCGAGCGCGAGCAGGGTGAGCAGGTACGGGAGCGCGAGGAAGAGTTGGTAGGGAGCGGCCCAGCCCATCGCCTGGAAGACGTACTGCAGCGCGCTCGCCGCGCCGAAGAGCAGTGCCGCGAGGAACGCGCCGAGCGGGCTCCATCGGCCGAGGACGACGATGGCGATGGCGATGAATCCGCGGCCGGCCGACATCCCCTCGGCGAACGTCCCCGCCTGCGAGAGGACGAGGGTGCCGCCGCTCACGCCGCCGATGGCGCCGCCGAACAGCACCGCGAGCCAGCGCAGCCGCCCGACGGAGATGCCGGCGACGGCGGCGGCATCGGGGCGCTCCCCCGCCGCGCGGAGGGCGAGGCCCGCCTGGGTGTTTCGCATCCACCACCAGAGCGCCGGTGCCAGGAGGTAGACGAGGTACGTGGGGAGCGGCTGGTCGAAGAGCACCGGGCCGAGCAGCGGGATCGCCGACAATCCGGGCACCCGAGTGGAGCCCGTGGTCGGGATCGTGAGCGCGGCGCCGGTGGCTCCGTACAGGGCGCGGTAGAGCGTTCCCGTGAGGCCGAGGGCGAGCAGGTTGACGGCGGTGCCGGTGATGATCTGGTCGGCGCGCAGCGTGATCACGAAGGCGCCGAACACCGCCGCGATGACGACACCGGCCAGGGCGGCGCCGGCGAACCCTCCTGTCAGGCCGGCGCCACCCGCGGCGAGGAGCCCGCCAAAGGCGCCCGCGAGCATGATCCCCTCGAGCCCGATGTTGATGATCCCCGCGCGCTCCACCACCACCTCGCCGAGCGCCGCGAGGGCGAGCGGGGTCGCGGTCCGGACGGTCGCCTCGAGGAACGCTTCCGTGGCGGGTATCATGCTCCCTCCTCCGTCGGCGCGGAGGCGGCGCCGGCCAGGCGGGTGAGCAGTGCGGATGCCCCGCCCCGCCACCGCGCGACGGCGAGCACCGCGAGCACGAGCAGCGCCTCGACGACGGATACGACCACCGAGGGGACGGCCGCCTCGCGTTGCATGGCGAGCGCGCCCGCGTCGAGCGCGCCGAACAACAGCCCGGCACCGAGCACGCCGAGGGGATCGAGTCCGGCCAGCAGCGCGACGGCGATGGCGGTGTAGCCGTAGCCCGGGGAGAGGTTCTCGTAGAGCGCGAAGGTGACGCCGGTGACCTCGATGGCGCCGGCGAGGCCGGCCAGGGCGCCGCTCGCGAGGAGAGCGTGCGTGGCCACCCGGTCGACGTCCACGAGCCCGGCGGTGCGGGCGGCATCGGGGTTCTGCCCCACGGCGCGCAGCCGGAAGCCGGCGGCGGTGGACCGGAGCACCCACCACAGGACCGGTGGCGCGAGCAGCGCGACGACGAAGCCCCAGTGCAGACGCGTGCCGGGAAGGAGCCGCGGCAGGCGCGCCGCCATCGGAATCGGATCGCTCTGCGGGTACGCGTGGGTGGGCTCCTGGAGCGGTCCGCGCACGAGCCAGCCCACGAGGTAGAGGGCGATGAAGTTCAGCATGATCGTGCTGATGACTTCGAGCACCCCGAAGCGCGCGCGCAGCACGGCCGCGATGCCGGCCCACGCCGCGCCCGCGGCCGCGCCGAGGAGGAGCGCGAGCGGGAGCGCAGCGACGCCGATTGCATGGCCGGTGCCGAGCCCCACCACCGTGGCGGCGACGGCCCCGACGAGCAACTGTCCGTCGGCACCGATGTTCCACACGCCGGCGCGGAACGCGAGCGCGACGGCGAGACCGGTGAGGATGAGCGGCGTCGATCGCACGAGCGTGGACGAGAGCAGCGCGAAGCGGCTGCCTAACGATCCCTGCCAGAGCGCGGCGAGCGCGCGGCCGGCATCGAGGCCGGCGAGGTGCAGCGTCAGCCAGAGCGCCGCGAGCGCGACGACGACGGTGGTGGCGATGGTGGTCGCCGCGGCGAGCGCGCCGGCGGCGGAGGATCGCCGTGGGTCAGTCGGCACGCGCGCGACGCCGGATCCCGCGATATTCCACGGTGCCGCGGTCGCAGACCGTGCGGACCTCCGAGTACGGAATGGCGAAGAACGTGTACGCGCGCACGCGGGCCGAGAGCCCGCCGCACCGCGCGGCGCTCGCGTCTGAGAGCCGCTCCACGCTCACCAGGCGCACGCGGCGTACGCCATGGCGCTCGATCGGTCCGTTCCACACCGCGCGCGCGGTGACCAGCGCCTGCGCGCCGTAGGGCTGGAGGTCCAGGGGGAGCGCGCGCAGCCCGTCGTCTATGAGCAGCCAGGGGAGCGTGCCGCCCACGCCGAGCAGCAGCACCTTCCATCCGATGCTCACCGCGGCGAGGGCGTAGAGCACTCGCCGCCGGCGCAGCGTGCGCTGGCGCAGGTCTGGCGAAGCGTGCGGCGGCTGAGTGCCGCCAGGGTGTCGGGAGAGGAACACGCTCATGCTCCGAGAATAATGCATTCCGCGACGGCGCGGGCAACGCGCGCACCGGCCGTCATCCGGCGCCGCCGGCAAGCCGTGCGGCGAGCGGGCTGCGACGCAGCCGCCACATGGCGACGATCCCGAGCACGGGGCCGATCGCCAGTGGAGCGAACGCCCACCGCCACCCCCACCGTTCCACCCACACCGGGACACCGCGGATGCTCGCCACGGTGAGCAGGAAGCCCAGGCACGTCTGCAGGGCGAGCGCGGTGCCCACGTACTCGCGCGGCGCGAGCTCGGTGATGCACGTGGAGAACTGCGCGGAGTCGGCGACGATGGTGATACCCCAGAGCAGGGAGACGATCGCGAGCGCGATCGGCGGTCCGGCGGCCAGGCTCCCGATGCCGAGCGCGCAGGCGGCGCTCGTCGCCATGGCGACGATGGTGATGGTGGTGCGCCCGTAACGGTCGGCGAGAATGCCGGCCGCGACGCACCCCAGCGCTCCGGCGCCCACGGTGGCGAAGGCCATGGTGGCGGCGATGCCGGCGGGGAGCGCGTGGCGGGCGACGACGGTGCCCCAGAAGAGCGCGATCCAGCTCCACATGGCGTACAGCTCCCACATGTGCCCGAGATAGCCGGCCGTCGCCAGCACCACCCCGCGGTCGCGCACCACGCGCCCGAGCGCTGCGATGCTCACCGGCGCCGACGGCGCCTGGTACGGCCCGGGGCGCACCGTCGCCAGAAAGAGCAGCGCCGAGAGGAGCGCCGACACGGCCGCGATGAGCACCACGGGGCGCCATGCCGTCTGGGGCGCGATGGCGTGCACCAGGTGTGGGGAAGCGGAGCCGAGCGTCAGCGCTCCCACGAGAACGCCGATCGCCATGCCGCGGCGATCCTTCCACCAGCCGGCCACGAGCTTCATTCCCGTCGGATAGACGCCGGCCAGCGCGGCTCCGGTGATGGCGCGCAACGCGATCGCCGCCGCGGGCGACCGTCCGGCGGTGATGATCGCGGCGGTGGCCGCCGCGGCCAGCGCGGCGCTCCAACCGGCGAGCCGTTCGGCACGCCAGCGGTCGGGGAGCATGAAGAGGGAGCTCACGAGCGTTCCGGCGACGAACCCGAGCTGCACCGCCATCGTGAGCCAGGGCGCCACCCCGGGCGCGAGATGCCATTCGGCGGTCATCGCGGGCGCGGCCACGGTGGCACTGAACCAGGGCGCCATCCCGAGCACGAGGCAGAGCGCGAGCACGGAGAGTTGCGCGCGCGCCTGGCGGCGCGCCTCGGGAGGAGGCTGAGGCGCGGGCGGCACGCGACGGACGGGAGGGGCGCTCACTCGAGTCCCACCATGGCGCGCCCGGCGGCGGTGCGCTCCGGCGCGATCTCGCGGGCGCGACCGTCGAACATGACGATCAACCGATCGGCGAGCGCCAGCACCTCGTCGAGGTCGGCGGAGTAGACCACGACGGCCGCGCCGCGGTCGCGCGCGTCGAGCAGATAGCGGTGAACGGCAGCGGTGGCGGCGATGTCGAGCCCACGCGTGGGGCTCTCGACCACGAGCGCCTCCGGCGCGTCGTCGAGCTCCCGCGCCAGCACGAGCTTCTGCTGGTTGCCGCCGGAGAGGGTGCGCACCGGGGCGCGCGGGCCGGGCGCGCGGATGTCGAAACGGCGCACGACTTCGTCGGCGTGCCGCTCGACCGACGACCAGCGGATGCGCCCACGTCGCGCGCCGGCGCCGCGCAGGGCGAGGTTCTCCATGATGGAGAAGTCGAGGACGAGTGCGTCGCGGTGGCGATCCTCCGGGACGAAGCCGATCCGTTCCGGAAGCCTGAGCGTTCCCGCGCTCGGCGCGAGACGTCCGGCCATCGCCCGGAGCAGCTCGCGCTGACCGGCACCCTCGACCCCCGCGATGCCGAGCACCTCGCCTCCTCGCGCGACGAGGGTCGCCTCTCGCACGCGGACGGCACCGCGC
>DASTSH010000183.1:0-49246 GCA_035760785.1 Gemmatimonadaceae bacterium
GGGATGAGGAGGGAGGTACGGCGAGAGTAGGTTCGGATGTAGAGAGAGTCTATCTATCCACGAACCTACACGCGCTCTTCCTCGCTCCTCATCCCGTCAGTCTCCCACACGCCACACGCGTTCCATGGTGGTCCAGCCACCAGGTCCTAGAATCCCCCTGGCCCCCGGCCCCGACGCGTCTTATCCTCAATCATGCGCATCACGACCTGGGCCGAGTACGGCCTCATCTGCGCGCTGCACCTGGCGCGGCGGGGCGACGAGGGGCCCGTCACGGGGCGGGACATGGCCGCGCGGGAGCGGCTTCCGGCGGACTACGTCGAGCAGATCCTGCTTCGCCTCCGGCGGGCGGACATCGTCCGGAGCACGCGAGGGGCGCGCGGCGGGTACTCCCTGGCGCGGCCGGCGAGCGAGATCTCCGTGCGCGACGTGATCAACGCCTCGGAGCTCACCACCTTCGATCTCCACTGCGTGTCGCACCCCGTGGACGATGAGCGGTGCTCCGCCGCCCACACCTGCAGCATCCGCCCCGTCTGGATGCTCCTGCAGCGCAAGATCGACGACGTGCTGGAGAGCGTGCACCTCTCGGACCTGATGCACGAGGAGCCGGTGGTGCGCGAGCGCGTCGGACTCCCCGTGTTGCAGGGCTGACGCTCCCGCGACGCGCGCGCATGGCGTTCTGGGACGAGTGGCGCGTCTCCCGCGACCTGCGCGCGCGCGCGGGAGCCTTCGTGGCATCGCTGTGCGTGGAGCCGGCGGAGGGAGACGTGGCCTGGCTCGCGGCGAGCGCCGCGGGCGGCGACGCCGACCACGCGCGGTGGGAGCTGCGCTACGCGCGGCGCGCGCTCGGCCTGCTCGCCGCGCAGCGCGATGCGCTCGACGATCGCACGGCCTCCGTGGTGGCGCGCGCGCTCGGGGAGGCGCTGGCTCGCGACCCGGCCATCGCGCCCGGCAAGCTGCGCGTGGCGGAGCGGCAGCTCAACGCCCGCCTGCGCGCGTACGGGGAGGCGCTCGCCAATCGCGCCGGAGCCGGGTCGGGGTGGCATCTCGGGCGCACCCTGCTCGAGTTTGCCGGGCATCGCGACGCGGTGCCCCCCGAGCTCGTGGCGCGCGCGTCGGAGATCCTCTCTCACTACCTCGCCGAGGCCAACGCGTCGCTGCGCGAGCGGTTCGGGAGCGCCGCGCTGCCGGAACACGAGGTCCCGTCCTCCATCGCGCGGTCGGCCCGGCGGTGAGCGGGCACACCCCCGGATGCACGGAGCGGGCGGCATCGCTGTCGATGCCGCCCGCTCTCGCGTGTACCGCGCGTCGTGCATGCCGAAGGGGGGACTCGAACCCCCACGGGCTATCGCCCACTGCGCCCTGAACGCAGCGCGTCTACCAATTCCACCACTTCGGCGCAGACGGGAAAGCTATTCGGCACAGGGCGCCGTGTCAACGCGCTGCCGTTGCCTCTCGTGAACGGTGCGCCTATGTTGCCCACCAGTGATTCCCATGCCTGGAGAGAACGAGTCCAGCATGGGCCGGCGCGTGTCCGATCAGGGCATGCCGGGGCGCGCCGCGCCCCCGTCACCCCCCAGCGTCCGATGGCTGCAGCCGAACAGGAACCGCACGAGATCATCGCCCGGAACAAGCGCGCTCGACACGACTATCACATCCTCGAGACGTGGGAGACGGGGATCGCGCTCACCGGTACGGAGATCAAGTCGCTCCGCAACGGCAAGGCGAACCTCTCCGACGCCTATGCGATCGTGCACGGCGGCGAGGTGTTCCTGCTCAACCTGCACATCGCGCCGTACGAGCAGGGGAACCAGTTCAACCACGAGCCGACCCGCACGCGAAAGCTGCTGCTGCACAAGCGGGAGATCCGGAGAATGATCGGCGCCGTGGAGCGGCAGGGGCTCACCCTGATCCCGCTCGACCTCCACTTCACGCGGGGACGGGCCAAAGTGACGCTGGCACTCGGCAAGGGGAAGAAGCTGCACGACAAGCGCGAGACGGAGCGGCGGCGCGAGGACGAGCGCGAGATGGCGCGCGCGGCGCGGGCCCGATGATCGGCGAGCTGCTCGCCGCGCTGCAGATCGCCGCGGCCGCCACCCCCGCCGTGCTCGCCGTGCGCGCGTCGGGGCGCGAGGCGTCGGTGCCGCTCCTGAGGACGAGCCACGGCGCGGCCGTCGCCGTCGAGCGGCTCGCCCCGGTGCTCCCCGTCTCCGTGAAGCGCGGCGGGAACGATCACTACACCGTGCGCGTGGCCGGCGTGGACCTCGAGCTGTCCGACCGCGTGCCGTTCGCCCGCGTGGGCGCCACGGTGTTCCCGCTCGCGGCGGCGCCCTTCGTGCGCGACGGGCGGCTGATCCTCCCCCTCCAGGTGGTGGCCGATCTCCTCCCGCAGCTCGCGCCGGAGCACGTCCGCTACGATGCGGCGCGCGGCGAGCTGCGCGTGCTCGAAGCGGCCGGCGCGCCCCCGGCATCGTCGCGGGCGTCGCGGCGCGCCTCGCCGGCGCGCCCGGCCGGCCGCCGCGCCCATCGACGCGTGATCGTGGTCGATGCCGGCCACGGCGGCCCGGACAACGGGATGTCGGGACCCATCGGCACCCGGTGGAAGGTGTACGAGAAGGACATCACTCTCGCCGTCGCGAAGAAGCTCGGCACCGCGCTCCGCGATCGCGGCTTCGACGTGGTGATGACCCGTACCACCGACACGCTCATCGCGCTCTCCGACCGTGGCCGCATCGCCAACGAGAAGCACGGCGACCTGTTCATCTCCATCCACGTGAACGCCGCCAACCCGAACTGGCGGCACCCCGCGGACGCGCGCGGCTTCGAGACGTACTTCCTCGCCGAGGCGAGGACCGAGGATGCGAAGCGCGTGGAGAACATGGAGAACGCGTCGGTGCGCTTCGAGACGCAGGCCGAGGCGGCGGGGGACGACCCCTTGCGCTTCATCATCAACGACATGGCGCAGAACGAGCACCTGCGCGAGTCGAGCGACCTGGCGCAGCGCATCCAGGAACGGCTGGGCACGGTGGAACCGGGGCCGAGCCGGGGGGTGAAGCAGGCGGGGTTTCGCGTGCTGGTGACCGCGTACATGCCGGCGGTGCTCGTCGAGATCGGGTTCGGCACGAACCCCGAGGAGGCGCGCTTCATCACGAACGCCGCGCGGCAGCGCCAGATCGCCGCCGCCATCGCCGACGCCACGGTGGAGTACCTCGACCACTACGAGCGCCGTCTGGGGACGAAGGGCCCATGAGACACGCGGCACTCCTCCTGGCGACCGTGCCGCTGGCGGGATGTGTCTACTTCAACGGCATCTACAACGCGCGTCAGGCACAGAAGCGCGGAGATGCGCTGCTGCGCGACGGGCGGAGCGCGGAGGCCGATTCGCTCTTCACCACCGCGGCCCAGAAGGCGGAGACGGTGCTGGTGCACCACCCGCGGAGCCGCTGGGCGCCCGACGCCATGTTCATCGCCGGCTGGTCGTGGGCCATGGCCTCGCGCTGCGACCGCGCGGTGCCACGCCTGACGAGCGTGCTCACGCGGTCGGAGGAGACGGAGGCGCGCCTCGGACGCGCGACGCTGGCGCTCGGGGTGTGCCGCGTGCGCGAGCGGCGCTACGCGGCGGGGCGCGCGCTGCTCGCGCCGCTCGCGCGCGGCGCGGACCGGCAGCTCGCGCGCGATGCGTCGCTCTGGGCCGCGCTCGCGTCCGTCGCGCTCGGGGAAGAGGACTCGGCGCGCGCGTACCTGCGGACCGCCAGCGTGGCGCGTGCCGACTGGGCGCTCGCGCGCGCGTACCTCGACCGCGGCGATGCGGCGGCCGCCGAGTCGCTGCTCGTGCGGCGTGCCGCCCATGGCGACTTCCGCGACGACCTGCTGGACGAGCTGCGCACGCTCTGGGAGGCCGGACACGCCGACGCGGTGGAGCGGATCGTCGCGCGCTACGACGGATCGCGCGTCGCGACCGAGGACCGGGCGCGCCTGCACATGCTCGCCGGGGAGCTGTCGTTGGCGGCGGATGCCGACTCGGCGGCGCGCGCGCACTTCGCCGCCGTGGCGTCGCTGTCGCGCGACTCCACGCGCCTGCGCGAGGCGGCGGCACGCCTCACGCTCGCCGAGCTGCACGGGCTCACCTCGGTGGTGGATGTCGCGAACGTGATCGCGGCGGGGCGGGCGAGGGCGGCCGGAAGCCCGCTACTGCGCCGGATGGAGGACGACCTGCTCCTGCTGCAACTGCTTCACGACCGGGATGACGACACCGGCGCATCGCTCTTCCTCGCCGCGGAGGTGGCGCGGGACAGCCTCCGCGCTCCCGCGCTGGCGCGGGCGCTCTTCCACGAGGTGGCGGCGCAGACGCGCTCCCAACTCGCCGAGAAGGCGATGCGCGCGGCGGCGCAGGTCGGGCCGCCGGAATCCGCCGCGCCCGGCACGAAGCGCGACACCACGAAGCGCGACACCGTGGTCGCGCGCGCCGCGTACGGGGAGCTGGAATCGTCGTCCCCCGCCGCCGGTGATGGCGGCCCCGCGGTCGAGCCGGCCGACGCGCTCCTGGCGCGGGCATGGCGCCGCGTGGTGGCGCAGTACGCCGACAGCCTGCGTCGTCTTCACCCCGACTCGGGAGCGGCGAACGCAGCGGCGCCGCGCGCTCCCGTGCGACCCGCTCCGCCCGGCGCGCCATGAGCGATCCCAGACTTCCCGGCGACGGACCGCTCGCGGTCGAGGCCGCCGGTCTCTCCTTCCAGAACCCCGTGGTGCTCGCGGCGGGCACCGCCGCCTACGGGCGCGAGCTCGCCGACGTGGTCTCCCTCGATGCGCTCGGCGGGCTCGTCACCAAGGCGGTGAGCCGGCTGCCGCGCAAGGGCGCCCCCGCGCCGCGCGTGCGGGAGTTCCCCGGCGGGATGATCAACGCGGTCGGGCTCGCGAATCCCGGGCTCGAGGAGGTGCGGCGGGCGGACCTGCCGTGGCTCGCCGCGCACGTGCAGCGGGCGCGCGTGCTCGTGAACGTGGTCGGCGATGCGGTGGAGGACTACGCCGCGGTGGTGGCGGGGCTGGACGGCGCGCCGGGGGTGGACGGCTTCGAGCTGAACGTGAGCTGCCCCAACGTGAAGGCGGGGGGGATGGAGTTCGGCGCCGACCCGTGTGCATTGGCCGACGTGGTGCGCGGGGCGCGAGCCGCCACCCGGCGCGCGCTGTTCGTGAAGCTCAGTCCCACGCTGCAGGACATCGGCGCGAGCGCGCGCGTGGCGGTGGATGCCGGCGCCGACGGGATCTCGGTGGTGAACACCATCCCCGGGCTCGTGGTGGACGTGGAGCGCCGGCGTCCGGCGCTCGGCTTCGGCACGGGCGGAGTGAGCGGCCCCGGGCTGCTTCCGGTGGGGGTGCTGGCCACGTGGAAGGTCCGGCGCGCGGTGCGCGTCCCGGTGATCGGGATCGGGGGGGTCACGACCGCCAGCGATGCGCTGCAGTATCTCATCGCGGGGGCGACGCTGGTGGGGATGGGCACGGCGGCGCTGCGCGATCCGCGCGCGCCGGAGCGGGTGGCGCGCGACCTCGGCGCATGGTGCGTCCGGCACGGCGTGCGCTCCATGGGCGAGATCATCGGGAGTCTGGAATGGCCGACATGACACCGCGGGCGATCGTCGCCCTCGATGTGCCGAGCGCCGAGCGCGCGCTGTCGCTGGTGGATCGGCTGGGCGACGCGTGCGACTTCGTGAAGGTGGGGAGCGAGCTGTTCACCGCGGCGGGGCCGTCGGTGGTGCAATCGCTGCGGGACGGGGGGCGCGACGTCTTCCTCGACATCAAGCTGCACGACATCCCGAACACCGTGCGCGGCGCGGCGCGGAGCGCGGCGGCGCTCGGGGCGCGGCTGCTGACGGTGCACGCCTCCGGCGGGCGGGCGATGGTGGAGGCGGCGGTGGAGGGCGCGGGGGAGGGGTGCGGCGTGCTCGCGGTGACGGTGCTGACGTCGCTGGACGCGCAGGCGCTCGGCGCGGCCTGGGGGCGGACGGTGGACGACGTGATGGCGGAGGTGCTGCGGCTGGCGGAGGTGGCGCGAGCGGCGGGCGCGCACGGGATCGTGTGCAGCGGCGCGGAGGCGGCGGGGGTGCACGCGCGGTTCGGCGATGCGCTGCGGATCCTGGTCCCCGGGATCCGGCTTCCCGGGGGGAGCGCGCACGACCAGCGGCGGGTGGTGACGCCGGAGGGGGCGGTGCGGGCGGGGGCGTCGTACCTGGTGCTCGGGCGGGCGGTGACGGAGGCGTCGGATCCCGCGGCGGCGCTGCGGGCGATAAAGGGATCGGCGCTCCGGGCGTCGAAGGCATCCGGTGCACTTGCATCGGATGTCTAAGTCGGTTAAAGTATAAGACTTGACTGAAAAATTCGTGTCTTCGAACGTGGAGCGACCGTGAAAGTCCGCACCAGCGTGAAGCCGATCTGCGAGCACTGCAAGGTGATCAAGCGCAACGGCGTGACTCGCATCATCTGCAAGCGCAATCCCAAGCACAAGCAGCGTCAGGGCTGACCAATGGCACGTATTGCTGGAGTCGATCTCCCTCGCGACAAGAAGGTCGAGATCGGCCTGACGTACATCTACGGGATCGGCCGCGCGGTGGCGCGGAAGATCATCGCCGAGACGGGCGTGAACCCGGACCATCGCATCCGCGATCTGAACGACGCGGACGTGAACCGGCTGCGGCAGATCATCGAGCGGGATTACCGCGTCGAGGGAGCGCTGCGGACGGAGGTGGCGATGAACATCAAGCGGCTGATGGACATCGGTTCGTACCGGGGCATTCGTCATCGCCGCGGGCTGCCGGTGCGCGGGCAGCGGACGCACACGAACGCGCGCACGAAGAAGGGACCGCGGCGCGCGATCGCCGGCAAGAAGAAGGTCACGAAGTAAGCACCTGACACCTGGTTCAACATGGCGACAGCGAAGACGGGTTCGGCCAAGAAGTCGAAGCGCGTCGTGGAGTCCGAAGGGATCGCCCACGTGAACGCGACGTTCAATAACACGACGGTGACCATCACCGACATGCACGGCAACGCGGTGGCGTGGGCATCGTCGGGGAAGGCGGGGTTCAAGGGCTCGAAGAAGTCCACCCCGTTCGCGGCCACGGTGGCGGCGGAGTCCTGCGCCCGCGAGGCGCTGGGGCTCGGCGTGAAGCGCGTGCACGTGCGCGTGCAGGGACCTGGCAGCGGGCGCGAGTCGGCGATTCAGGCGCTCGCCGCGGCGGGGCTCCAGATTCGGTCCATCAAGGACGTGACGCCGATCCCGCACAACGGCTGCCGTCCTCCCAAGCGGCGGAGGGTCTGAGCGATGCGGTATACCGGACCCAGCTGCCGTCAGTGCCGTCGGGAAGGGACGAAGCTCTTCCTGAAGGGGACGAAGTGCTTCACGGAGAAGTGCCCGGTGGAGCGCCGGCCGTACGCGCCGGGGCAGCACGGGCAGGCGACGGCGCGCCGGCGCAAGGCGTCGGAGTACTCGAAGCAGCTCCGTGAGAAGCAGAAGGTGAAGCGCATCTACGGCGTGAGCGAGCGGCAGTTCCGCAACACGTTCGAGCGCGTCACCAAGCTGCCGGGCGTGACGGGGCACAACCTGCTCGCGGCGCTCGAGAGCCGCCTCGACAACATCGTGTATCGCATGGGCTTCGCCCCGAGCCGCAAGGCGGCGCGGCAGCTCATCCGGCACCGGCACATCGAGGTGAACGGGAAGCAGGTGGACATCCCGAGCTATCTCGTCCGCCCCGGCGAGGAAGTGCGCGTGCGCCCCGCGTCGCGGGAGCAGGCGTCGATCCTCACGGCGATGGATCAGGCCTCGCGTGGCGCGCCGCTCTCGTGGATCGCGGTGGACCGCGACACGTTCAGCGGCCGCATGCTCGAGCGCCCCGCGCGCGAGAGCATTCCGATCGCCGCGCAGGAGCAGCTGATCGTCGAGCTGTACTCGAAGTAAACGCGGCTCGCGGGACGCGGGACGCGGGGAGCGCAACGGCTCGTGGGTGGCCGGACTGTCCACCACGAGCCGTTCACGCGACCCGAACCCCGCGCCCCGCGCACCGCGAAGGTCGGGACCCTGACTCCCATACGGGCCCACCGCGCGTCAGGGGCGGGGTGGGGCGTCGCCGGCGGCGACTCCGGCGAGACCGAACGAGGAATCTTCTGACATGGTTCAGGCAATCGATCTGAGCGGGCTCGTGCGCCCGCAGCTCGTGGAGGCGACGAAGCGGGAGGACAACCCCAACGTCGCCGAGTTCCGCATGCAGCCGCTGGAGCGTGGCTTCGGCCACACCCTCGGCAACGCCATGCGGCGCATGCTGCTCTCCTCGCTCCGCGGCGCCGCCGTCTGGGCGTTCCGCATCGACGGCGTGCTGCACGAGCACCAGACCGTCAATGGCGTGGTCGAGGACGTCCACCAGATCATCGGCAATCTCAAGACGCTCACGCTCTCCCTGAGCGACGACGTCGACGAGACCGTGCTGCGGATCCGGAAGACGGAGGCGGGGCCGGTGACGGCGGCGGACATCGAAGAGTCGGGCGCGGTGCGGATCATCGATCCCACCCACCACCTCTTCACGCTCCAGGACGACCGCGAGCTCAACGTCGAGCTGTACGTGAACAAGGGGCGCGGCTACGTGGAGGCGGACCAGCACCCGCTCGACCGCGGTCTCCCCGTGGATCTCGTCCGGATCGATTCGATCTACAATCCGGTGCGCCGCGCCAACTTCTCGGTCGCCGAGACGCGCGTGGGGCAGCGGACGGACTACGACCGCCTGACGCTGACGGTCGAGACCAACGGCACCATCACGCCGGAGGAGGCGGTGAGCTATGCCGCCGCGCTGGCGCAGACGCACTTCCAGTTCTTCGCCAACTTCGGCTCGCACGCGCTCGGCGCCGTGGCCGCCGGCGGGGAGCACTCGGCGGATGCGCAGCGGCTGCAGCAGCTCTTCCGCACGCCGATCGACGAGCTGGAGCTCTCGGTGCGGTCGGTGAACTCGCTGAAGAACTCCGACATCCGCACGCTCGGCGATCTGGTGCGCCAGACCGAGACGCAGATGCTGCAGGTCAAGAATTTCGGGAAGAAGTCGCTGCAGGAGATCGCCGATCTCCTCGAGCGCGAGGGACTGAACTTCGGCATGCGGTACGAGGAGACCCCCGAGGGCGTGCGGATCACCGATTGGGGAACGCCGCCGAGCCGGGCCGCCGCCGCCGCGCCGGACGAAGAGGAGTAACGACATGCGTCACCGCAAGGCCGGGCGGCAGCTGCGCCGCACCAGCGAACAGAAACTGGCCCTCATGCGTGGGCTCGCGTCCTCGCTCTTCGAGCACGGCGCCATCGAGACCACCGAGGCCAAGGCGAAGGAGCTGCGCCCCTTCGTCGAGAAGCTCATCACCAAGGCGCGGTCGGGCACCCTGCACGACCGGCGTCTCGCCGTTCGTCACATCCAGAAGCGCGAGACGGCCGACAAGCTGTTCCGCGAGATCGGGCCGAAGTTCGCCTCGCGCCCGGGTGGCTACACGCGCATTCTCAAGACCGGCCACCGCAAGGGTGACGGCGCGGAGATGGCGCGCATCGAGCTGATCGAGAGCTGACCATGCACAACAGAAGCTGCTACGTGTGCGGCAAGGGCGTCGCCTTCGGGAACAACGTCTCGCACGCGAACAACAAGACGCGCCGCACCTGGAAGCCCAACCTCCAGGTCGCGCGCATCCTCGTGGACGGGAAGGTCACGAAGATCAAGGTCTGCACCCGCTGCCTCAACGCCGGCAAGATTCAGCGGGCGCCGCGAGGCACGCAGGTCGCGTGACGTCGCCCGTCGTGCCGATCCGGACCATGAAGAAAGGGGAGCGATCGGGCTCCCCTTTTTTTCTACCCCCGACGCTCCACTGACGCATGCCCACCGCCCTCATCACCGGCATCACCGGGCAGGACGGCTCCTATCTCGCCGAGCTGCTGCTCCAGAAGGGCTACCGCGTGGTCGGGGTCGTGCGGCGCAGCTCGACCACCCCGTACGAGCGCATCGCGCACCTGGTGGACCGGATCGAGCTCGTCTCCGCCGACCTCCTCGACCAGCACTCGCTCGTGGACGCGATGGCCTCCTGCGACCCCGACGAGGTCTACAACCTCGCGGCGCAGAGCTTCGTGCAGACCTCGTGGACGCAACCCGTGCTCACCGGCGAGTTCACGGGGCTCGGCGTGACGCGCGTGCTGGAGGCCATTCGCAAGGCCGCGCCACGCGCCCGGTTCTACCAGGCCAGCTCGAGCGAGATGTTCGGGAAGGTGGTGGAGTCGCCGCAGCGCGAGACCACGCCGTTCTATCCGCGCAGCCCCTATGGCGTGGCCAAGGTGTACGGGCACTGGATCACCGTGAACTACCGTGAGAGCTACGGGATGTTCGCCGTGTCCGGCATCCTCTTCAACCACGAGAGCCCGCGGCGCGGCCTCGAGTTCGTCACGCGCAAGGTGACCGACGCCGCCGCGCGCATCAAGCTCGGGCTCGCGCGCGAGGTGCGCCTCGGCAACCTCGATGCGCGACGCGACTGGGGCTTCGCCGGCGACTACGTGGACGCGATGTGGCGCATGCTCCAGCAGGACGCCCCGGAGGACTACGTGATCGGGACGGGGCAGACGTGGTCGGTGCGGCAGCTCTGCGAGGTCGCCTTCGGCGCCGTGGGGCTCGACTACCGCGACCACGTGGTGCAGGACGAGCGATTCTTCCGCCCCGCGGAGGTGGACCTCCTGGTCGCCGATCCCACCAAGGCGCACGAGCGCCTGCAGTGGGAGCCGCGGGTCTCCTTCCAGCGCCTGATCGAGATGATGGTCGACGCGGATCTGGCGCGGCACCGCGGCCGCGCGTAGGTGATGCGGGCGCTCGTCACCGGGGCCGCGGGGTTCGTGGGGCAGTGGCTGTGCCTCGAGCTGCTGCGCGAGGGGTGGGAGGTCGCTGGCGCGCGGCTGGGCGACGGCATTCCGGACGGTGCGCTGTCGGCGGAGGCGCGCGGCGCGGTGCGCTGGGTCGCGTGCGACGTGACGGTCGCCGCCGACCTGCGTGGCGCGCTCGACGCGGCGCGTCCCGACGCGGTGTTCCACCTGGCGGGGATCGCCTCGGTGCCGCAGGCGACCGCCGATCCCGGCCACGCCTTCGACGTCAATGCCGGCGCGGCGGTGCGGCTGCTCGCCGAGATCGCGGCGCGCCGGCGCGCCGGGACGCTCGACCCCACCGTCCTCGTGGTGGGCAGCGGCGAGCAGTACGGGCGGCACGATGTGGCGGAGCAGCCGCTGGGGGAGGGCGCCGAGCAGCGCCCCCTGAACAGCTACGCCGCATCGAAGGCGGCGCAGGAAGTGGCGGCGCTCGCCGCGTGTCGCGCCGACGGCGTGCGCGTGATCGTCACGCGCTCCTTCAACCACAGCGGTCCCGGCCAGTCGGATCGCTTCGTCCTTCCCGCGCTCGTGCGCCGCGCGCTGGCGCTGCGCGACTCCGGCGGGAGCATCCTCGCGCTCGGCAATGCCACGCCCGTGCGCGACTTCCTGCACGTGGCCGACGTGGCGCGCGCGTACCGGCTGCTGGCCGAGCGCGGCGCCGTCGGCGAGGCGTACAACGTCGCTCGCGGCACCGGGGTGGACGTGGCGACGCTCGCCGCCCGCGTGCTTGCCCTGGCCGGCGCCGATGCGAGATTGCAGAGCGATCCGGCGCTCGTGCGTCCGGTCGAAGTCCCCGTGCTCGTGGGCTCGCCGGCGAAGCTCCGTGCGGCCACCGGGTGGACCGCCGAACACTCCCTGGACTCCATCATCGAAGATCTGATCCGTGCCACGTCGCGCTGACCTCCATCGCATTCTCCTCATCGGCTCCGGCCCGATCGTCATCGGGCAGGCGGCGGAATTCGACTACTCCGGCACGCAGGCGGCGAAGGCGCTGCGCGAGGAGGGATACGAGGTGATCCTCGTCAACTCGAATCCCGCCACGATCATGACGGATCCGGAGTTCGCCGACCGCACGTACATCGAGCCGGTGACGCCGGAGATCGTGGAGCAGGTGATCGCCCGCGAGCGGCCGGACGCGCTTCTCCCCACCATGGGCGGACAGACGGCGCTGAACGTGGCGATGGCGCTCGCCGAGCGCGGCGTGCTGGAGAAGTACGGCGTGGAGCTGATCGGCGCCGACGCGCGCGCCATCAGTCTGGCGGAAGATCGCGAGCTGTTCGCCGAGGCGATGAAGCGGATCGGTCTGAAGGTCGCCACCGGCGGCATCGCGCGGTCGTGGGACGACGCGGTGGGGCTGATCCCCACGGTGGGCTTCCCGGCGATCATCCGGCCGTCGTTCACGCTCGGCGGGTCGGGGGGCGGCGTCGCGTACAACCGCGAGGAGTACGAGGAGATCGTCCGGCGCGGGCTCGATCTGTCGCCGGTGGGGCAGGTGCTCATCGAGCGCAGCGTGCTCGGGTGGAAGGAGTTCGAGCTCGAGGTGATGCGCGACCACGCGGACAACGTCGTGATCGTGTGCTCGAGCGAGAACATCGATCCCATGGGCGTGCACACGGGCGACTCGATCACCGTGGCGCCGGCGATGACGCTCACGGATCGCGAGTACCAACTGATGCGCGATGCCGCCGTGGACGTGATCCGGGAGATCGGCGTCGCCGCCGGCGGGTGCAACATCCAGTTCGCCGTGAATCCCGAGGACGGCGAGATGCTGGTGATCGAGATGAACCCGCGCGTGTCGCGCTCCTCGGCGCTGGCGTCGAAGGCGACGGGGTTCCCGATCGCGCGCATCGGGACGAAGCTCGCCGTGGGCTACCGGCTGGACGAGATCGCGAACGACATCACGAAGACGACCCCCGCCTCGTTCGAGCCGGTGCTCGACTACGTGGTGGTGAAGTGCCCGCGCTTCGCGTTCGAGAAGTTCAGCGCCGCGAACCCGGGGCTCACCACGCAGATGAAGTCAGTGGGAGAGTCGATGGCGATCGGCCGGACCTTCAAGGAGGCGCTCCAGAAGGGGCTGCGCGCGCTCGAGACCGGGCGGAGCGGCTGGGTGGCCGGGGCGACGCCGGCGGACGACCGGCTCCCCGATGACTCGCTCGAGTCGCTGCGCGGCGCGCTCCGGCAGCCGACGCCGGAGCGGATCTTCCAGGTGAAGCGCGCCCTGGAGCGCGGCCTCGACGTGGCGGAGATCCACGAGCTCACGCGCATCGATCCCTGGTTCCTGGAGGAGATGCGGCAGCTCGTGCTGGCCGAGCGCGAGTGGGCGGCGCGGCCCGAGGTGGATGCCCGCGCGCTGCGGCGGATGAAGCGGATGGGCTTCTCCGACCGCCAGCTCGCTGCCCTCCGCGGCGAGAGCGAGACGGCGGCGCGGGAGCGCCGCTGGGCCCTCGGCGTCCGCCCGGTCTACAAGATGGTGGACACCTGCGCCGGGGAGTTCCCCTCCGCCACGCCGTACCTGTACGGGTGCTACGACGAGGAGAGCGAGGCGCCGCCCACGGGGCGCAAGTCGGTGGTGATCCTCGGCAGCGGGCCGAACCGGATCGGGCAGGGCGTCGAGTTCGACTACTGCTGCGTGCGGGCCGTGCTCGCGCTCCGCGAGCGCGGTTACGAGACGATCATGGTCAACTCGAACCCCGAGACCGTCTCCACCGACTTCGACATCTCGGACAAGCTGTACTTCGAGCCGCTCACGCTCGAAGACGTGCTGGAGATCGTCGCGCGCGAGGAGCCGGAGGGGGTGATCGTGCAGCTCGGCGGCCAGACGCCGCTCAAGCTCACGCGCTCGCTCGAGGCCGCGGGAATCCGCATCCTCGGCACCTCGCCCGATGCGATCGACATCGCCGAGGACCGCCGCCGCTTCGAGGCGGTGGCCCGCGCGGCGGGGGTGAACCAGCCCCCGAGCGGCACGGCGACGAGCGTGGACGAGGCGGTCGAGATCGCGGCGGGCGTGGGCTACCCCGTGCTCGTGCGACCGAGCTACGTGCTCGGCGGGCGCGCCATGCAGATCGTCTACGACGAGCCGCAACTCCGCGAGTACTTCGAGCGCGCGGCGCGCGTGTCCGAGGACCGGCCGGTGCTCATCGACCGCTTCCTCGAGGATGCCTACGAGGTGGACGTGGACGCCGTGGCCGACGGCGAGCGCGTGGTGGTGGGCGGCGTGATGCAGCACATCGAGGATGCCGGCATCCACTCCGGCGACTCCGCGAGCGTGCTCCCGCCGTACATCATCGGCGAGCGCGACCTCGCGACCATGCGCGAGCACACCACCGCGCTGGCGAAGGCGCTCGGGGTGGTGGGGCTGATCAACGTGCAGTTCGCGATCAAGGACGGCACGGTCTACGTGCTGGAGGTGAACCCGCGCGCGAGCCGCACGGTGCCGTTCGTGTCCAAGGCGATCGGCGTGCCGCTCGCCTCGATCGCCGCGCGCGTGATGCTCGGGGAGTCGCTCGCCGCCGTCGGCTTCACCGACGAGGTGGTGCCGCCCTACGTCTCGGTGAAGGAGGCGGTGTTCCCCTTCAACAAGTTCCGCGAGGCGGATCCGATCCTCGGTCCCGAGATGCGCTCCACGGGCGAGGTGATGGGGATCTCCGACTCGTTCGGCAGCGCGTTCGCCAAGGCGCAGCTCGCGGCCGACAACGGGCTCCCGCTGGAGGGCGCGGTGCTGATCACGGTGAACGACTCGGACAAGGCCGCCGTGGTGCCCGTGGCCCGGCGCTTCCACGAGATGGGATTCCGCGTCCTCGCCACCACGGGGACGGCGCGCTTCCTCCGCGCGCGCGGGATCCCCGCCGAGCGCGTGTTCAAGGTGCACGAGGGGCGCCCGCACGGCATCGACCTGATCGTGAACGGGCAGGTGCAGCTCCTCATCAACACGCCGCTCGGCAAGCACTCCCAGCGCGACGACTACACGATGCGCCAGGCGGCCGTGGCGCACCGCATCCCGTACACCACCACGCTCTCGGCGGCCAACGCCGCGTGCGACGCCATTCTCTCGCTCCGTTTCCGGCCGCCGCGCGTGCGCTCGCTCCAGGAATGGCACGAGCTCACCCGCAGCGCCGTCGTCCCCTGATCATCGGGCCGCGAGTCCCGATTCCCGATTCCCGATTCCCATGCCCGTTCCGCTTCTCGACCTTCGCGCCCAGCACGCCGCCATCCGGGACGATGTCGTCCGCGCCATGATGCAGGTGGTGGACGATCAACTCTTCATCCTCGGCAAGCCGGTGGAGCAGCTCGAGGCCGCCGTGGCCGAGCTCTCGTGCGCCCGCTTCGCCATCGGCTGCGCCAGCGGCACCGATGCGCTCCTGCTCGCGCTGCGCGCGCTGGACATCGGCCGCGGCGACGAGGTCGTGACCACGCCGTTCACCTTCTTCGCCACCGCCGGCACGATCCACAACGTGGGCGCCACGCCGGTGTTCGTGGACATCGAGCCGGACACGTTCGCGATGTCGGTGGAGCAGGCGGCGGCCGCGGTCGGGCCGCGCACGCGCGCGGTGGTGCCGGTGGACCTGTTCGGCCAGATGGCGCCGATCGAGCGCTACGCCGCGGCGATGCCGTCGCTCCCGCTCATCGAGGACGCCGCGCAGTCCATCGGCGCCCGCCGGCGGATCGACGGCCGGTGGACGATGGCCGGCGAGCGGGCGACGATCGGCACCTTCAGCTTCTTCCCGTCCAAGAACCTGGGCGGCTATGGCGACGGCGGGATGATGGTCACGCAGGACGAGGCGATCGCCACGCGCCTCCGCCGGCTGCGCGTGCACGGCGGCGCCACACAGTACTTCCACGACGAGGTGGGCTACAACTCGCGGCTGGATGCACTCCAGGCGGCGGTGCTGCTCGCGAAGCTGCCGCACCTGGCGGGGTGGAGCGCCGCCCGGCGCGAGCACGCGGCGTACTACGATGCCGCGTTCGCGGACGTGCCCGAGGTGCGCACGCCGGTGATCGATCCGGAGAACGAGTCGATCTACAACCAGTACACGCTGCGCGTGGAGCGCCGCGATGCGCTGCAGGCGCACCTCAAGGCGAAGGGAATCGGCTCGGCGATCTACTATCCGCTCCCGTTGCACCTCCAGCCCTGTTTCGCTTACTTGGGCTATCGCGAGGGGAGCTGCCCCGAGGCCGAGCGGGCCGCGCGGGAGGTGCTCTCGCTCCCCGTGTTCCCCGAGCTCACCCGCGCGCAGCAGGACGAGACCATCACCGCGGTGCGCTCGTTCTACGGACGATGAGCTGACGTAGTACCAGGCGCGTGACCGCCGGCGCCGTTGCCGGCAGAGAAGAGTGGGCGAGGATGCACACAGACGCGAAGACGACGCACGCCGCGGCGGCGCCCGCCGCGGGCCACGGCGATGCCCGGGATGAGACGGAGCTCCAGATCCCGGGCGCGCTGTACCGGCACCGACGGATCCTGGTGGTGGCCTTCCACCTCGTGCTCGTGGCGTCGAGCTACGCGCTGGCGTTCATGCTGCGGTTCGACCGCATGATCCCCGCCGCGTACGCCGCCACGTACTGGAGCACGCTCGGCCCGCTTCTCGTCTTTCGCCTCTCCGCGTTCGCGTTCTTCCGGCTGTTCAGCGGCTGGTGGCGGTACGTGGGGATGCGCGATCTCCACGCGCTGCTCAAGGCGGTGGCGCTCAGCAGCGTGCTGTTCGTCACCTCGCTCGTGTTCACCGGGCACGCGTACGACTATCCGCGCTCCGTGCTCGTGATCGACGCGATCCTCACGCTCGTGCTCATCGGCGGCGTGCGGTTCGCCCTCCGGGCGGTGCGCGAGAGCCGGCGGCCGGCCGCGGCCGCGCCGCGCCTCCGCCGCGTGCTGATCATCGGCGCGGGGGACGCGGGGGAGCTGCTCCTCCGCGAGATGCACAACAATCCGCGGCTCGGCTACGTCCCCGTGGGCTTCGTGGACGATGATCCGCGCAAGACCGGCTTCCACATCCACGGCGTGCCGGTCCGCGGCACCAGCGCGCGGCTCGCCGAGGTGCTGGCCGCCCACCCCGCGGACGAGCTGATCATCGCCATCCCGTCCGCCTCGCGCGATCAGATCCAGGCGATCGTCAACCGCTGTCTCGCGCTCAAGCTCCCGTTCAAGATCCTGCCGGCGATCGCCGCGCTCACGGGGCGCGTCCACCTGAGCCAGGTGCGCCCGGTGCGCGTGGAGGACCTCCTCGGCCGCGACCCGGTGGACCTCGACGCCACGCTCATCCGCCGCGACGTGGGAGGGAAGCGCGTGGTGATCACCGGCGCCGGGGGCTCGATCGGCTCCGAGCTCGCGCGCCAGATCGCGGCGTTCGATCCGGCGACGATCGCGCTCGTGGAGCGCGGCGAGAACGCCCTCTTCCTGATCGAGCAGGAGCTGCGCCGCAAGCACCCCACCCTCGACGTGCGGCCGGTGATCTGCGACATCCGCGACACCCACGACCTGGCCCGCGTGTTCCGGGAGGTGCATCCCGACCTGGTGTACCACGCGGCGGCGTTCAAGCACGTGCCGATGATGGAGGCGCACCTCGCTCACGCCGTGCACAACAACGTGTTCGGCACGCGGAACGTCGCCGGGCTGGCGGCGGAGCACGGCGCCAAGTTCGTGCTCATCTCCACCGACAAGGCGGTGAGCCCGAGCAACATCATGGGCGCCACCAAGCGGCTCGCCGAGAAGCTCGTGCTCTCGCTCAACGCGGGCGGGGAGCACCACTTCGTGGCGGTGCGCTTCGGCAACGTGCTGGGGAGCAACGGCTCGGTGGTGCCGCTGTTCACGGAGCAGATCGCCGATGGCGGGCCGGTGACGGTGACGCACCCCGAGGCCACGCGCTACTTCATGACGATCCCCGAGGCGGTGCAGCTCGTGCTCCAGGCGTCGGTGCTCGAGGAGGCGCGTGACAAGATCGTGATGCTGGAGATGGGCGCGCCGGTGCGGATCGTGGACCTCGCGCGGAACCTCATCCGGCTCTCGGGGCTCGAGCCGGACGTGGACATCCCGATCGTCTTCACCGGCCTGCGCCCGGGAGAGAAGCTGCACGAGCAGCTCACCTCCGACACCGAGGAGACCATCCCGACGCGCTACGAGAAGATCCGGATCGTGCGCACCGATGCCCCGGCGAGCCTGGACGCCGGGCTCCAGCAGCTCTGGGACGCGGTGATCGCGCGCGACGAGCGCATCATCCTGCGCCGGCTCCAGGAGCTGGTGCCGGAGTTCGCCCCGCAGGCGGCGCTGATCGCCGGCCTGCGGGACCGCCTCGGGGCCGGGGAGGCCCGGCCCGCCACGCGCAACGTCGGGTGATGCGGCGCGCGGCGTTCCGGCGCGCCATCGCCGGCGCGGGCACGCTCCTCTGCGCGCTCGCCCCGGCGGCCGCGGCGCAGCATCCGCTGGTGGGGCTCCCGCTCGAGGACCCCGCGTACGTGCAGCTCGACGCGCTCGTGCGCGCCGGATGCGGCGCGGCGCGGGTGTCGGCTTTCCGCCCGTTCCTGGTGAAGGACATCCGCCACGCCATCGCGGCGGCGGCGCGCGAGCGCGCGTGCCGCGGTCGCGTGCTCGACGCGCTCTCGGCGCGCTTCGCCGCCGACAGCGCTGCGGCGGTGGACACCGCGCCCCCCCGCGGGTTCGCCCTCGGCGCCGCGGCGACGCTGCGCGGCACCGCGCTGCACGGCGGCGAGTTCCGCCCGCTCTGGCGCGACATCCGCGCCACCGGCGCCGGCGATCCCACCGCGCTCGGGGTGGCGCGCCTGCGCCTCACCTGGAGCGGTGGGCCGAATCTGGTGGCGGTCTCCGAGGCGTACGGCGAGACGGAGCGGCGCAACGATCCCACCGTGCGCGCCAAGCCGTTCCGCCACACCTCGGGGGTGATCGACTTCTCCGACGCGTACCTCTCCGGGAAGCTCGGCCCGCTCGTGCTCTCGGCGGGGCGCGCGCGCGAGGCGTGGCTGGGGGACGGCACCGAATCGCTGGTACTGTCGGCCAACGGTCCGGCGCTCGACCGGATCTCCCTCGATGCGCAGTGGTCGCGCTTCGAGTTCCGCGCCTTCGTCGCGTCCATCGACGACGTGGTGCTCACGCCGGCGCTCGACAGCCTCGCCGACAGCGTGGGCTCGCGCCGGTACCACCGGATGATGATCGGCCACGCGCTCACCTGGAGGCCGACCGGACACCTCGAGATGACCCTCGGCGAGACGGGGCTCATCCCGCGACAGGGTGGAGGAGTGGACCTCGCGTTCGCGAACCCGCTCATGGTCTACCAGGTGACGCAGAACGACCGGACGCGCGGGGGCGACCCGGCGGCCAACGTCAACCTCACCGCGTTCGGCGCCGTGCGCGCGAACGCGGGGCGCGCCTCGCTCCAGGGGGAGCTGCTCGTCGACGACATCCAGATCGACGCGAACGATCGGAAGCGGTTCCCGGACCTGCTCGCCTGGAACGTGCGCGCCACCACGGCGCTCCCCCTGCCGGTCCCTGCCTCCGTGGGACTCCAGTACCGCCGCGTGGGGAGCTACACGTACTTCGAGCGCTTCTACTCGAACACGTGGCAGCAGTACGACGAGCCGGTGGGCTCGGAGCTCGGCCCCGACGCCGACCTCGCGCGCCTGTTCGGTGAGCTGTGGCCCACGGGACGCGTCCGGCTCTCGGCGGGGATCGGACGGTGGCGCCGCGGCGCGCAGCGCATCGACAGGCGACCTCCCCCCGACCGGGCGGGGCACGCCGGCGATCCCTTCCCGAGCACCACCGCGGACCGCCCCGAGGTGCAGCGTGCCTGGCTCGGCGACGTGGGCGCCGAATGGCTTCACGCCGTGTTCCCGGTGTCGATACGCCTCGAGGGCGCGCGCGTGACGAATGCGAACAACGTGGCGGCGCCGGCGCGCACCCTCGTCCGGGTGCAGGTCACGGGGAGCTGGCGCTTCCGGTATCCCTGACAGCGCGCCGGACGTGGTGCGATGGTGAAGCGAAGCCCACCGACGCCACTCCGGCTTTCCGGTCGCGCGATCCGGCGCGATCATTGCCCGTAGCGTCGGTGCGGGATAGCTTCAATCCCTGAGCGAACTTCGCTGCACTCCACGACATCAACCCCTGATTGCCCGTGCGTATCGCGGTCGTAGGGACGGGATACGTCGGCCTCGTGGTCGGCGCCTGTCTGGCGGAGACCGGTAACGACGTCATCGGCGCGGACGTCGACCGGAACAAGATCGAACGGCTACAACGCAACGAGCTGCCCATCTACGAGCCAGGGCTCGACGACCTGGTGGAGCGGAATCAAGCTCACGGCCGGCTGTCGTTCACCACCGACATCCCGGCGGCGAT
Organism: Gemmatimonadaceae bacterium; assembly: GCA_035760785.1. GTDB lineage: Bacteria > Gemmatimonadota > Gemmatimonadetes > Gemmatimonadales > Gemmatimonadaceae > JADGGM01. The sequence goes on from DASTSH010000183.1 coordinate 20,247, forward strand.
CGGCGCCGCCGAGGTGGTGTTCATCGCCGTCGGCACCCCCCCGGACGAGGACGGATCCGCCGATCTCCGGCACGTGCTGGGCGTCGCGGAGCAGATCGGGGAGCACATGCAGCGCGAGCTCGTGGTGGTCACCAAGTCCACGGTGCCGGTGGGCACCGCCGCCAAGGTGGCCAAGGCGGTGGGCAAGCGCGCGCGCTTCCCGTTCCACCTGTGCTCCAACCCCGAGTTCCTCAAGGAGGGCGCGGCGGTGGAGGACTTCATGCGCCCCGACCGGGTGGTGCTCGGCGTCGAGACCGATCATGCCCGCTCGGTGATGGCGGAGCTGTACGCGCCGTTCGTGCGCACGGGGAAGCCGATCATCTTCATGGACATCCCCTCCGCGGAGATGACCAAGTACGCCGCCAACGGCATGCTCGCCACGCGCATCTCGTTCATGAACGAGATCGCGAACCTGTGCGAGCGCGTGGGCGCGAACGTGGACCACGTGCGGAAGGGGATCGGCAGCGATGCGCGCATCGGCGCTTCCTTCCTCTTCCCCGGCCCCGGCTACGGGGGCTCGTGCTTCCCGAAGGACGTGAAGGCGCTGCTGCGCACCGCCGAGGAGGCGGGGGACGCGCTGTGCGTGCTGCAGGCCGTGGACGCGGCGAACGAGCGGCAGAAGCGGCGCCTGTTCGAGAAGCTCGAGAGCGTGCTCGATGGCAGGATGGCGGGAGCGAAGGTGGCCGTGTGGGGGCTGGCGTTCAAGCCGCAGACCGATGACATGCGCGAGTCGCCGGCGCTCACGCTCATCGAGGCGCTGCTCGGCGCGGGCGCCACGGTGGTGGCGCATGACCCGGTGGCGATGACCGAGGCCCGGCGCCGGCTGGGCGACCGGATCGGGTATGCGCGGTCGAACTACGACGCGCTCGATGGCGCCCACGCGCTGGTGGTGGTCACCGACTGGAACGAGTACCGGCACCCGGACTTCGCGCGGATCAAGTCGGCGCTCGAGCGCCCGATCATCATCGACGGCCGCAACCTGTACGATCCGGCGAAGATGGCGGCGCTGGGCTTCACCTACCTGTCGATCGGGCGAGGGCGGGCATGAGGGTGCTCATCACTGGCGCGGCGGGGTTCCTCGGCTCGCACCTCTGCGACCGCTTCCTCGCCGACGGCCACCGCGTGGTGGGGCTCGACAACTTCGTCACGGGGCACCCGGACAACATCGCGCATCTCATCGGCAGCGAGCGCTTCGAGTTCGTGCGCCACAACATCTCCACGTACACGTACGTGGCGGGTCCGCTCGACGGCGTACTGCACTTCGCCTCGCCGGCCAGCCCGATCGACTACCTGGAGCTGCCCATCCCCACGCTCAAGGTGGGGGCGCTCGGCACCCACAACGCCCTCGGGCTGGCCAAGGCGAAGGAGGCGCGCTTCTTCCTCGCCTCCACCTCGGAGGTGTACGGTGATCCGCTGGTGCACCCGCAGCCGGAGAGCTACTGGGGGAACGTGAACCCGGTGGGGCCGCGCGGCGTGTACGACGAGGCGAAGCGGTTCGCCGAGGCGATGACGATGGCGTACCACCGCTACCACAAGCTGGACACGCGCATCGTGCGGATCTTCAACACGTACGGCCCGCGCATGCGCCCGCGCGACGGGCGCGTGGTATCCAACTTCATCGTCCAGGCGCTGAACGGGGAGCCGATCACCATCTACGGCGACGGCTCGCAGACGCGCAGCTTCTGCTACGTGTCCGACGAGGTGGAGGGGATCTACCGCCTGTTCATGCACGGCGACTCGAATCCCACCAACATCGGGAACCCGGACGAGTACACCGTGCGCCAGCTCGCCGAGCTGGTGGTGGAGCTCACGGGCTCGCGGTCGACGATCGTGGAGCGGCCGCTCCCGGAGGACGATCCCAAGGTGCGGCGCCCGGACATCGGGCGGGCGCGGGAGATGCTCGACTGGGCCCCGTCCGTGCCGCTCCGCGAGGGGGTGGCGCGCACCATCGAGTACTTCCGCGCGCTGGGACCGGAGCGCCTTGGCCCCCGTGACTGAGCGCGTCCTCGTCACCGGCGCCGCGGGGTTCATCGGCTCGCATCTCGTCGATGCGCTCCTCGCGCGCGGGTGCACCGTGGTCGGATTCGACAACTTCGACCACTTCTACGACCCCGCCGTCAAGCGCGACAACGTCGCGGAGGCGCTGGCGTACCCCGCCTTCGAGCTGGTGGAGGGAGACGTGCGCGACGCCGACGCGGTGCGCGCGGCGGTCGAGCGCGCCAGGCCGGATGTGATCGTGCACCTCGCGGCGAGGGCCGGCGTGCGTCCGTCGATCGAGCAGCCGGTGCTGTACGCCGATGTGAACGTCGGCGGCACCGCCGTGATGCTCGAGGCGGCGCGCGCGGCGCGCGTGGCGAGGCTGGTGGTCGCGTCCAGCTCCTCCGTGTACGGCAACACCAGTCAGGCGCCGTTCCGGGAGGACGACCCCGCAATCGCGCCGGTGAGCCCGTACGCGGCCACCAAGCGGGCGGGGGAGCTGCTCTGCGAGACGTTCGCCGAGCTGAATCCCTGGATGCGGATCATCTCGCTCCGCTTCTTCACCGTGTACGGCCCCCGCCAGCGCCCCGACCTGGCCATTCACAAGTTCAGCCGGCTCATCGGCGCCGGGCAGCCGATCCCGTTCTTCGGCGACGGCACGGCGGCACGCGACTACACGTACATCACCGACATCCTCCAGGGGGTGCTCGGCGCGATCGACCGCACGCGTGCGGAGGCCGTGCGGCACGAGATCTTCAACCTGGGCGAGTCGGCCACCACCACGCTCACCGAGCTCGTGTCGCTCATCGAGCGGGCCATCGGCCGGCGCGCCACGCTCGATCGCAAGCCGCCCCAACCGGGCGACGTGCGCCGCACCTTCGCCGACATCTCCCGCGCGCGCGCCCTCCTCGGCTACGCGCCCGCCGTTCCCGTGAGCGAGGGGATCCCGCGCTTCGTGGCCTGGCTTCGCGAGCGCGAGGCCATCGGGACCGCGCCCCTCCCCGAGTGAACCGACCGCCCGCTTGCGGGTATCACTTTCGTCATGTCCGTGCCAGCTCCCAGACGACTACTGCTCGCCCTCGCGCTGCTGTTCACCGCCGCGTGCCACCGTGCCCACTTCGATCCCGCCAAGTTCGCCGGAAGCGACGCGCTCTTCCAGGCCTCGCTGCGGGAGCTCAAGGCGCACCACTGGGACAACGCGGTGAACGGGTTCGAGAAGCTCACCACCGACCTGCCCGCGCGCGATCCGCTGCTGCCGCAGGCGTTCTTCTACCTCGGCCAGGCGCACCAGCACCGCAACGAGTACCTGCTCGCCGCGCAGGCGTTCTCGCGCATCCCCGAGGGCTTTCCCGAGGACACGCTGGCCGGCCCGGCCACCTTCGAGACGGGGATGAGCTATTCGGCGCTCTGGCGCAAGCCGTCGCTCGACTCGGACTACGGGCAGACGGCGATCAACACCCTCCAGAGCTTTCTTCAGGCCTACCCGGACTCGCCGCTGCACAAGCGCGCGCAGCAGGAGATCGACCGGCTCACGGAGTGGTTCGCGATCAAGAACTACGACACTGGTGAGCTGTACCGGAAGCGGCACGCGTACGACTCCGCGATCATCTACTACAACGACGTGGTGAAGAACTATCCCACCACCGACCACGCGAAGCTCGCGCTGCTGCGGCTGGTGGAGTCGTACCGGAAGATCAACTACAAGGAGGAGGTCGCCGAGACGTGCGCCACGCTCCGGCAGAAGTACCCGGGGGATCGCGACGTGGTGGACGCGTGCGGTCAGGCGCCGCCGGCGACCGCCTCGGCGCCGAAGCCCTGACCCGGGTGCGGCTCGGGCTGCTGGGCGGGACGTTCGACCCCCCCCACGTGGGGCACCTGCTGGCGGCGAGCGATGCGTACGAGGCGCTCGCGCTGGACCGCCTGCTCTTCGTCCCCGCGGCGGTGCAGCCGTTCAAGTCGGGGCAGGTGGAGGCGACGCCTGCGCAGCGCCTGCGCATGCTCCAGCTCATGGTGGGGGACGACCCGCGCTTCGCCGTGGATCCGATCGAAATCGACCGGAGCGGGTTATCTTACACGGTCGACACGCTCGCGGCGCTCGCGGAGCGCGAGCCGGGGGCCCGGCGCTTCCTCCTGATCGGGGAGGATCTGGCGGGACAGATCGGGAGCTGGCGCGAGCCTCGGCGGATCGCGGAGCTCGCCGAGATCGTGGTGCTGGTGCGCGGGGATGGCGGTGGGGCCGGCGGCACGCCGGCGGCCCCGGCGCTCCCCATCACACGAATCGCCACGCGGCGTGTGGACGTCTCGTCCACGGAAGTGCGCGCGCGGGTGCGCGCGGGGCGGCCGATTCGAGGGTTCGTGACCGATGCCGTCGCCGACTTCATCCGGTCGGCGGGGCTGTATCGCTAGAGGACTGACATGCTGAAGCCACTTCTGACCGCGATCTTCGGGACGCGCCACGAGCGCGAGCTGAAGCGCGTCCAGCCGATCGTCGACGCGATCAACGCCGAGTACGAGCGGCTCCACGACATCTCCGACGAGGAGCTGCGTGGCCAGACGGAGAAGCTGCGCGGGATCATCCGCGAGCGCACCGCCGAGCTGGAGGCGAAGGTCGCCGAGCTCAAGGAGCGGAAGCGCGCGACGGCTGATGCGACGGAGCGCGAGAGCCTCGACGACGAGCTGAGCGGCCGCGACGGCCGCGGAGGCGCGGAGGAGGAGCTGCGCCAGACGATCGCCGAGGCGCTCGATGAGATCCTCCCCGAGGCGTTCGCGACCGTGCGCGAGGCGGCGCGCCGCCTCGTGGGGAGCACCGTGCAGGTGACCGGGCGCGATCTCGAGTGGAACATGGTCCACTACGATGTGCAGCTCATCGGCGGGATCCAGCTCCACCTCGGAAAGATCGCGGAGATGGCCACCGGCGAAGGGAAGACGCTCGTCGCCACGCTCCCGCTCTACCTGAACGCGCTCGCCGGCCGCGGCGCGCACCTGGTGACGGTGAACTCGTACCTCGCCCGCCGCGACTCGCAGTGGATGGGGCACCTGTACCGCTACCTGGGGCTCACCGTCGGCTGCATCGACGACAGCGAGCCCGGCACGCCGGAGCGCCGCGCGGCGTATCTCTGCGACATCACGTACGGCACCAACAACGAGTTCGGCTTCGACTACCTCCGCGACAACATGGTGGTGGACCTGTCGCAGCGCGTGCAGCGCCCGCACTGGTACGCCATCGTGGACGAGGTGGACTCCGTGCTCGTGGACGAGGCGCGCACGCCGCTGATCATCTCGGGGCCGGTGGGGAACGAGAGCGACGGCGCGTATCGCGAGCACAACGCCTCGGTCGCCCGGCTCGTGCGCACGCAGACCGAGGAGGCCAACCGGCTCGTGGCCGAGGCGGAGAAGGCCCTCGAGACCGGGGACACGCAGGAGGCGGCGCTGCGGATGTACCAGGCGCAGCTCGGCGCCCCCAAGAACAAGCGGCTGCTCAAGCTCCTGCAGGAGCAGGGGAACAAGCAGCTCGTCCAGAAGATGGAGCTGGACCACATTGCCGATCGCCGGCAGCCGGCGAGCCGCCAGCAATTCGCGGACATCGAGGAGCGGCTGCTCTACGTGCTCGACGAGAAGAACCACACCGTGCACCTCACCGACCGCGGCGTGGACTACCTCTCGCCGAACGACCACGAGGCGTTCGTGCTGCCGGACATCTCCGAGGAGGTGCACCGGATCGACCACGATCCGGAGCTCGACCCGCAGGAGAAGCTGGAGCGGCGCGCGGCGCTCGAGCGCGAGTACGCGCTCAAGAGCGAGAAGCTCAACATCGTGCACCAGCTCCTGCGCGCGCACGCGCTGTACGAGAAGGACGTGAACTACGTGGTGCAGGAAGGGCAGGTCCTCATCGTGGACGAGTTCACCGGGCGCACGATGCCCGGGCGGCGGTGGTCGGAGGGGCTCCACCAGGCGGTGGAGGCGAAGGAAGGCGTTCAGGTGAAGGGCGAGACGCAGACGCTCGCCACCATCACCATCCAGAACTACTTCCGCATGTACGAGAAGCTCGCGGGGATGACCGGCACCGCGGAGACGGAGGAGACCGAGTTCCACGAGATCTACGGGCTCGCGGTCGCCGTCATCCCCACGAACAAGCCGGTGATCCGCGAGGACCGGCAGGACCTCATCTACAAGACGCGGCGCGAGAAGTACAACGCGATCCTGCAGGAGACGCAGCGCCTCCACGCGCTCGGCTTCCCGGTGCTCGTGGGCACGGTGAACGTGGAGGTGTCGGAGACGCTGTCGCGCATGTTCCAGCGCGCGGGGCTCCGGCACAACGTGCTGAACGCGAAGTACCACCAGCGCGAGGCGGAGATCGTGGCCGAGGCCGGACAGCCCGGCGCGGTGACGATCGCCACGAACATGGCCGGCCGTGGAACCGACATCAAGCTCGGCCCGGGTGTCACCGAGCCGCAGCCGTCGCAGGTGATGGATGCCGACGGGAAGCCGGTGGACGTGATGGAAGCCGGCGGGTTGCACATCATCGGCTCCGAGCGACACGAGTCGCGGCGCATCGACCGCCAGCTCCGCGGCCGCTCGGGACGCCAGGGGGACCCGGGCGCCTCGCAGTTCTTCCTGTCGCTCGAGGACGACCTGATGCGCCTCTTCGGGTCGGAGCGCATCGCCAAGCTCATGGACCGCCTCGGCGCGCAGGAGGGGGAGGTGCTCACGCACCCGCTGATCACGCGCTCCATCGAGACGGCGCAGAAGCGGGTGGAGCTGCAGAACTTCCAGTCGCGCAAGCGGCTGCTCGAGTACGACGACGTGATGAACCAGCAGCGCGAGGTGATCTACTCGCTGCGGTCGTTCGCGCTCGAGGGTGGGGAGGAGCTGCGCGGCGAAGCGCTCAAGATGGTGGAGAAGGCGGTGGACCGGCGGGTGGAGCAGGCGCTGGAGAGCTTCGATACGCCGGAGGAGTGGGACTTCGCGCTCCTGCGGCAGGACCTGCTGATGCACTACCTCCTCATCGTGCCGGCGTTCGAGGACGGGGCGGAGGGGCGGCCGGACACGCTCGCGGCGGCGCAGGAGCTGGCGCGGGCGGCGGGGCACGCGGCGTTCGAGCACAAGTTGCGGTCGCTCGCCGAGTACGCGCCGCAACTGCTGTCGCTCGTCATGCTGAACGTGCTCGATGAGAAGTGGAAGGACCACCTCTACGATCTCGACCAGCTGCGCGCGGCGATCCACTACCGCTCGTGGGGGCAGACCGATCCGCTCATCGAGTACAAGCAGGAAGCGTACAAGATGTTCGTGGATCTCATGAACGATGTGTACACCACGTTCACCGAGCGCTTCCTGCGGGTGCAGATCGTGTTCGAGCCGCCGGCGCCCCCGCCCTCGGCGGACGGCGGCGCCGGGGGGCGCCGCTCCGCGGCGGATGGCGGTTCCCGGCGCCCCACGAAGCGCTACAACGCGCTGGGCGTGCTCGAGGACGTGCCGCCGGAGGAGCCGGAGCCGGATGGCGAGGCGACCGACATCGGCCCCGCCCCCGAGCCGCCGGTGCCCTCCAAGGCTGCGGTGGCCAAGAAGGATCCCGTGGTGGTCGGGGCGGGGCGCGCGCGCACGCTCGGTGCGGCGCCGGTGGCGGCGGCGGACTTCGCGAACGTCGGCCGCAACGATCCCTGCCCGTGCGGATCGGGGCGGAAGTACAAGAAGTGCCACGGCGCCAGCGCCTGAGCGAGTGCCGCGCCACCACGAACGCTCCCGAACGCCCGCGCCCGACGGTGGCGCGGGCGTTCGTGCGTGGTGCGCTTTCGCCGGCGCGAAAGCGATGCGGCCGGGGGCGCGGCGGAGGGATAGGGTAGGGAGTACACCCACCTCGCGGAGGCCTCCCATGTTCGACGCCGCTGGCCCGGACACCGGTAATTCGTTAAGTATTAGAGAGCTGCCACGCTCCGAGCGGCCGCGCGAACGGCTGAAGCATCTGGGGGCGCAGACGCTGAGTGTGGCCGAGCTCCTGGCGCTGGTGATCGGCGGCGGCTCGGTGGGGCGGTCGGCGCTCGGGGTCGCCCAGGAGATGCTGGGGCGCGCCGATGGATCGCTCCGGCGGATCGCCGCGCAGCCGGTGGCCATGCTGACGGCGATGCGCGGCGTCGGCACGGCGCGGGCAGTGGCGGTGCACGCCGCGCTGGAGCTGGGGCGACGCGCGGCGGCGGAGGCGCGCGACGACGGTGCCCCCATGCGTTCCCCGCGCGATGTGTTCGCGGCATTCGGGGCGCGGCTGCAGGACCTCCCGGTGGAGGAGTTTCACGTCGCCGTGCTCGATTCCCAGCACCGGCTGGAGCGCGACGTCACGGTGACGCGCGGCATCCTGAACTCCTCGCTCGTGCACCCGCGCGAGGTGTTCCGGGAGGCGATCGCGGAGCGGGCGGCAGCGATCATCCTGGTGCACAACCATCCGAGCGGCGATCCCACTCCGTCGGCCGACGATCGCCTGGTCACCGAGCAGCTCGTTGCCGCCGGCCGGCTGCTCGACATTCCCGTCCACGACCACGTGGTGGTGGGGCGGGGACGCTACGTGAGCTTTGCGGAGGCAGGACTGCTGTGACGGCACCCGCGTTGAAGACGATCATTCCAGGGTGGGACATCGACGATGGCGATCCGCTCCTCGAGCGGCTCGACACCGACCTGCTCGCGCGCGCCTACCAGTTCAGCCGGCAGGCGCACCTCGGGCAGAAGCGGTCGTCGGGAGACGACTACGTGTCCCACTGTGTGGAGGTCGCCAAGATCCTCACGGAGCTGCACCTCGACACGGTGACCGTCGCCAGCGGGCTGATCCACGATGTGGTGGAGGACACCGAGGTCACCGTCGCCGACATCGAGCGCGAGTTCGGCCGCGAGGTGGCGCAGATCGTCGACGGCGTCACGAAGATCGGCAACATCTCCTTCCGGTCGCGCCAGGAGCGGCAGGTCGAGAACTACCGCAAGCTGCTGCTCTCGATCGCGAAGGACGTGCGGGTGATCCTCATCAAGCTCGCCGACCGCCTGCACAACATGCGCACGCTCGACTATCTCCCCGACGAGAAGCGGCGGCGCATCGCGCAGGAGACGATGGACCTGTACGCGCCGCTCGCGCACCGCTTCGGCATGGCGCGCGTGCGGTGGGAGCTGGAAGACCTCGCGTTCAAGCACCTCGAGCCCCTCGAGTACAAGAAGCTGGCGAAGCTGGTGGCGCAGAAGCGCGCAGAGCGCGAGGACCTGATCAGCCGCCTCGCCGACCCGCTGCAGGAGGTGCTCTCCGTCGGCGGCCTCTCCAGCGCCGAGGTGACGGGAAGGCCGAAGCACCTCTGGTCCATCTACAAGAAGATGCGGCAGCGCGACAAGCCGTACGAGGAGATCTACGACCTCCTCGCCATCCGCGTGCTCGTGAACACCGTCCCGGACTGCTACCACGCGCTCGGGATCGTGCACGACCGGTGGACGCCGCTGCAGGAGCGCATCAAGGACTACATCGCGCAGCCGAAGTCGAACGGGTACCAGTCGCTGCACACCACCGTGTTCGGCCCGGGGCGGCAGCTCTTCGAGGTGCAGATCCGCACGCGCGAGATGCACCAGACGGCCGAGTACGGTATCGCCGCGCACTGGCTGTACAAGGAAGGGAACGGCAACGGGCGGCGCACCGATGACTTCGACGAGCGCCTGGCGTGGTTCCGCCAGATCCTCGAGGCGCAGCTCGACGCCAAGACGCCCGATGAGTTCCTGGAGCTGCTGAAGCTCGACCTCTACCAGGACGAGATCTTCGTCTTCACGCCCACCGGCGACGTGATCCAGTTGCCGAAGGGGGCGACGCCGATCGACTTCGCGTTCGCCGTGCACACCGAGGTGGGACAGCACTGCCAGGGCGCGAAGGTGAACGGACGCATCGCGCCGCTGTCCAGGCAGCTCAAGAACTCGGACACGGTGGAGATCCTCACCGCGCCCACGGCGCGCCCGAGCCGCGACTGGCTGGCGCACGTGCGCACGGGACGCGCGCGCCACAAGATCCGGCAGTGGATCAAGCTCGAGGAGCAGAATACCTCGGCCAAGCTGGGACGCGAGATCCTGGAGCGGGAGGTCCGCCGCCGGTCGCTCGGCAAGCCAGACGACGCGGCGCTCGCGCGTGCCGCGAAGTCGCTCAACCTGAACGACGCCAAGCACCTCATCGCGTCGATCGGGCCGGGGGACGTGCACGTCGCGCAGGCGCTGAAGGCGATCTACCCCGATCTCGAGGCCGCGCCCGAGGCGCCGCAGAAGACGAGCGCGTTCGAGCGGCTGGTGCAGCGGATGCGCGGCACCTCCAAGGGGGTGCGCATCCAGGGCGTGGACGGGCTGATGGTCCGCTACTCCCAGTGCTGCCAGCCCGTGCCCGGCGACCCGGTGGTCGGCTACGTCACCCGCGGGCGCGGCGTGAGCATCCACCGCGCCGATTGCCCGAACGTGCTGCTGCTCTCGCACGAGCCGGAGCGGCGCCTCGACATCGACTGGCAGGAGATGGCGGGGGAGCTGTTCCTCGTGCGCCTCGCGCTCGAGGGCTCCGACCGGCGCGGGCTGTACGCGGACGTGGCAGAGGCGGTGACCAACACGGGGACGAACATCAAGAGCATGGAGCTGCGCAGCGGCGATGGCGGCGGCGTCTCCGGCTCGGTGCTCGTGGAGGTGGAGAACCTCACGCACCTGCAGAAGATCATCCGGGCGGTGCGGCGGGTGAAGGGGATCACGGACGTGGCGCGGAGGGAGAGGGTCGCGGTCGGCGATTGATGGGGGTGAAGGTAGGAGCTGGTGGCTGGACCACCATGGAACGCGTGTGGCGTGTGGGGAACTGACGGGAGTAGATGCGAGGTAGAGCGCGAGTAGGCTCGGCTGTAGAGAGAGTCCACCTACACACGAACCTACACGCGCCGTCCCTACGCCCTCCCCCCGTCTGTTCTCCACACGCCACACGCGTGGTTCGGTGTTCCAGCGACCAGGTCCTAAACTCCTATCGCCCGAACAAACCCCGCACCATTATATTGCATCATGTCCTCTCCCATCTTCGACCTGCGCGCCCCCTTCCAGCCCGCCGGGGATCAGCCGCGCGCCATCGCGGAGCTCTCGGCCGGGCTCGAGCGGGGCGACCGCTTCCAGACGCTCCTCGGCGTCACCGGGTCGGGGAAGACGATGACGATGGCCAACGTCATCAAGGCGCACGGACGGCCGACGCTCGTGCTGTCGCACAACAAGACCCTCGCGGCGCAGCTCTACGGCGAGCTGAAGAGCTTCTTCCCCAACAACGCCGTCGAGTACTTCATCTCGTACTACGACTACTACCAGCCCGAGGCGTACGTCCCGTCCACCGACACCTACATCGAGAAGGACGCCTCCATCAACGAGGACATCGACCGGCTCCGGCTGCGCGCCACGTCGAGCCTGATGGAGCGGGAGGACGTGATCATCGTCGCCACCGTGTCCGCGATCTACGGCCTCGGTGATCCGGTGGAGTACCGCGACCGGATGGTCAACATCCGCACGGGGGAGGTGCGCGGGCGCGACGACATCCTGCGCGCGCTGGTGGGGATCCAGTACTCGCGCAACGACGTGAGCTTCGAGCGCGGCACCTTCCGCGTGCGCGGGGACACGGTGGAGATCTTCCCCGCGTACGAGGAGCAGGGCGTGCGCGTGGAGATGTGGGGAGACGAGGTGGAGCGGATCTCGAAGATCGATCCCGTCACCGGCGACACGATCACGCAGCTCGACCGTGCGGCGATCTACCCCGCCAAGCACTTCGTGACCTCGCGCCCCACGCTGGAGCGCGCGATCGGGCTCATTCGCTCCGAGCTCGCGGAGCGGCTGCAGGAACTGCGTGCGCAGGGGAAGCTCCTCGAGGCGCAGCGCCTCGAGTCGCGCACGAACTTCGACATCGAGATGATGCTCGAGATCGGCACCTGCGCGGGGATCGAGAACTACTCGCGCCCCCTCTCGGGGCGGCGCGCCGGCGAGCGGCCGGCCTGCCTCTTCGACTATTTCCCCGAGGACTTCCTCGTGGTGGTGGACGAGTCGCACGTGACCCTCCCGCAGATCGGCGGGATGTTCAACGGCGACCGCGCGCGGAAGCTCACGCTCGTGGACTACGGCTTCCGCCTGCCGAGCGCGCTCGACAACCGGCCGCTCATGTTCGACGAGTTCCTCCAGCTCACCCCGCGGGCGGTGTTCGTCTCCGCGACACCGGGGGAGCTGGAGCTCCAGCTCTCCGAGGGCGTGGTGGTGGAGCAGATCATCCGCCCCACGGGGCTGCTCGATCCGGAGATCGAGGTGCGTCCGGTGCGCGGCCAGGTGGACGACCTGCTGCACGAGATCCGGCTGCGCGAGCGCCGCGGCGAGCGCGTGCTCGTCACCACGCTCACCAAGCGCATGGCGGAGGACCTCACCGACTACCTGCAGCAGGTGGGCGTCCGTGTCCGCTACATGCACTCGGACATCGATGCCATCGAGCGGATGGAGATCGTGCGCGGGCTGCGCCTCGGCGAGTTCGACGTCCTCGTCGGGATCAACCTGCTCCGTGAGGGGCTCGACCTCCCCGAGGTGTCGCTCGTGGCGATCCTCGATGCGGACCAGGAGGGGTTCCTGCGCAGCGACCGGTCGCTGATCCAGACCGTGGGGCGCGCGGCGCGCAATTCCGAGGGGCGGGCGATCTTCTACGCCGACCGCATCACCGGGTCGATGCAGCGGTGCATCGACGAGACGAAGCGCCGCCGCGAGCTGCAGCGCGCGTACAACGAGGCGCACGGCATCACGCCGACGACGGTGGTGAAGAGCACGGAGCAGGTGCGCTTCATCACGCGCGTGGCGGACGCGCGGCACGAGCGGGACGGGGCGGCGGAGAAGCGCGTGGCGGAGCCGGCGGCCACCTACGCGAGCGAGATGGACGCCGCGGCGCTGCTCGAGATGCTCGAGCAGCAGATGAAGGAGGCGGCCGCGAAGCTCGACTTCGAGGCCGCGGCCGCGCTGCGCGACCAGATCTTCGAGGTCAAGGCGCGGCTGGAGGGCGGGAGCGCGGGCGGGGCGGGGAGCGCGGGCGCATCGCGCCGCGCGGGACTGGATCGGATCCGGGCGAGCCGCTAGTGCAGGAGCCGCATCATCACCACGTGGTCCCGCCGCTCGCGGCGCGCGGACGGATCGCGCTCGGGCGCGACGAGCTGGTGGCGTGGGGGGAGCGGTTCGGCGCGGCGGCGCGCGTCCCGCTCACGGTGGCGATCTCCGGGGAGCTCGGCGCCGGGAAGACGACGCTCGTGCAGGCGATCTGCCGCGGCGCCGGCGTCACGGAGCCCGTCACGAGCCCGACGTTCGCGCTCGTGCACCGGTACGCCGGGGCGCGCTTCCCCGTCTACCACCTCGATCTGTACCGGCTGGAGCGTCCCGGCGAGCTGACGAACATCGGGTGGGACGACATCATCGGCGCGCACGCGCTGGTCCTGGTGGAGTGGCCGGAGCGTGCCGGGGCGCTGCTGCCGCGGGACGTGGTGCCGGTGGAGCTCGAGCACGATCCGGACGACCCGGATCGCCGCATCCTGCTGGCCGGGTGAGCGCGCGCGCGACGCTGGCGCTCGACGCCGCGACGTACACGGGCTCCGTGGCGGTGATCGTCGGGAGCGAGGTGCTCGCCGAGCGGGACGTGGCGATGCGCGGCGTGCACGAGGAGCGGCTGCTCCCCGCGGTGGCCGAAGCGCTCGAGGCCGCGAACGTGACCGTGCGCGACCTCGGGCGCATCGTGTGCGGGGCGGGGCCGGGGAGCTTCACGAGCCTGCGCATTGCCGGGGCGATCGCGAAGGGGATCGCGACGGCGCGGGCGGTGCCGCTGTTCGCCGTGCCGTCGCTCGCGCTCGTGGTGGCCGGCGCCGAGCACACCGGCGCGCCGGGGCGCTGGCTCGCGGTGCTCGACGCGATGCGCGGCGACGTGTACGCGCAGCCGTTCGACGTGCGCGGAGACTGGAGCGTTGCGCCGCTCGCCGCTCCCGCGCTCTTCCCGCGCGCGGAGCTCTCCGCGCGTGCGGCGGCGGTGTGCGCGACGCCGATCGGGCCGGCGGAGCCGGTGGCCGCCGCGCCGCGCGCGGGCGGTGTCACGAGGCTCGAGGGCGTGCTTGCCGCCTCCGGCGCCGTGGATCTCGCCACGTGGGAGCCGGAGTACGGGCGGCTGGCGGAGGCGCAGGTGAAGTGGGAGCGAGCGCACGGACGCCCGCTCCCCGGTGCGTGAGGCCATGATGGCACTGCGGGAGACGGAGACGTCGAGCGGGCCGGCGGAGGCGTCCCCGCCGGTCATCCGGCCGGCGGCGGCGGGGGACCTCGACCGCATCCACGAGATCGAGCTCGCGTCGTTCTCCGATCCGTGGGCGCGCCAGGCGTTCGCGCGGCTCATCGGCGACCGGCGCGTCCAGTTCACCGTCGCCTGTCTCCCCGACGGGCGCGTGATCGGCTACCTCGTCGCGTGGTTCGTGATGGACGAGGGGGAGATCGCCAACCTCGCCGTGGCGCCGGAGGCGCGCGGGCGCCACGTCGGCGGCGCGCTGCTCGATGACACCGTGCGCCGCGCGCGCGCGCGCGGCACGTCGGCGGTGTATCTCGAGGTGCGCGACTCGAACGACCGTGCCCGCGCGCTCTACGCATCGCGCGGCTTCACGGAGGTGGGGCGGCGACGGCGCTATTACCGCAGGCCGGTGGAGGATGCGCTGGTGCTGCGCCTCGTGCTGCCGGAACCATAGCACGCGCAACGGAAATGGTGGCACCGCACCGATTTGCTGGCGTGAACGTCGGTGCGTCTCTATACTGTCGTCGGCGAGTTCACTCGCCATCTGCCAGGAGGAATCGTGAGCCGGAGCTTGAACAAGGTGATGTTGATCGGGAACCTCGGGGCCGACCCCGAGGTGCGATCGACGTCGGGGGGCAATCGCGTGGCGACGTTCTCGCTCGCGACGAGCCGGTCGTGGAACGGCCCCACCGGGGAGAAGCAGGAGAAGACCGAGTGGCATCGCTGCGTGGTGTGGAACACCAAGACTTCGCAGCTCGCGGACATCGTCGAGCGCTACCTCAAGAAGGGAGACAAGGTGTACGTGGAGGGGCGCGTCGAGTACCGGCAGTGGCAGGACAAGGAGAACCAGACCCGCTACAGCACGGAGATCAACGTGCGCGAGATGATCATGCTGAGCGGGCGTCCAGGCGGCGGCGAGGGGTACGAGGGGGACGGCGGCTCACGCGCACGGGCCGCGAGCGCCGAGCGGCCGCGCGGCGGCACCCAGGGCGGTTCCAGCGGCGGCGGCGGCGGCGACTTCGAGGACTTCCGCGGCTCGCTGGAAGAAGAGGACGACGACCTGCCGTTCTGACGGCACGGGGGCGGGGACGGGAGTGACCGTTCCCGCCCCTCATCGTCTCACTACGGAGGAGCCGGGCGCCCGCGGCGCGGGGCCCGGCGTTCACATCGCTCCCTCTGACACCTGACCGATGGTGAGGCGTACGATGCGTCCGTTCACGCAGCAGGCAGGAGTTCCCCACCGCTCCACGCGCGCGCTCCGCGCCGGCGCCGTCGTCGCGCTCGCCGCGGCGCTGTCGGCCTCCGCGCTCTCCGCCCAGGAGGCGACCGCCGCGGGGCAGACGCACACCGTGAAGAAAGGGGACACGCTCTGGGACATCGCCCGCGCCTACCTGAGCGATCCCTTTCTCTGGCCCGAGATCTACCGCCTGAACACCGAGGTCGTGGAGGATCCGCACTGGATCTATCCCGGCGAGGTGCTCAAGGTCCCCGGCACCGCACAGGTGGCGACGGAGAATCGGGTCGAGCAGCACGAGCCAGAGATGCCGGTGCCCGCGAGCCCCGGCGCGCCCACCGTGTTCGCGCAGGGGATCGGCGGCAGCCGGCTCACCGTGTCGCGCTACGGCAACTCCCCCGCGCAGTACCCGCACACGGCGGTGCGCCCGGGCGAGTTCTACGCGGCGCCGTGGGTGGACCGCCCCGGCGGCCCCAAGTCGCGCGGCGTGCTCGTCGCCGCCGTGGACCTGCCGGGGATCGCCGGCGCCTCCGACCGCGACCGCCTCGGGCCGCAGGATCGCGCGTACATCACGCTCCCCGAGGGGATCGTGGCGGCGAAGGGCGATCGCTTCGTCGTCTATGACGCCGGCCCCGAGGTCGAGGATGGCGGCGCGGTGATGATCCCCACCGGGATCGTGGAGGTCGAGCACACCGACAACGGCGACGCCACCACGGTGCGCCTCGTCCAGCAGTTCGGCGAGGTGAAGATCGGGCAGGGGGTGGTGCCGCTCGACCGCTTCACGCTCGGGACCGAGGAGCGTCCGTCTCCGCTCATGCTCGGGACGGAGAGCAAGGTCATCTACATTCCCTCCGGCGCCGTGCTCCCCTCCGTGCAGCGCTACGTCATCCTCGATGCCACCATGCGCGACGGCGTGAAGGTGGGAGACCAGTTCACGCTCTTCCGCCCGCGCGTGAAGGCGGACGTGCCCGGGGAGGGGCGACAGGTGGTGCTCCCCGAGGAGGCGATCGCGCTGGCGCAGGTGGTGAAGGTCACCGACCGCGGCACCACGGCGGTGATCGTCGACCAGCGGCAGCCGGCCATCAAGGAGGGGACGCGCGCGAAGCTCACGGCGCGCATGCCCTGACGGAGAGCGCGGGGCGCGCCGGTGGTGTCGTGGGTCGCTGACGCGTCCGCACGCCCCCGCGCGACCCCGTGCCTTCGGGGCGCCGCCGGTGACCTTTCCCGGGGTGCCAGTGTAGATTGCGATCGAACGCAATGATCGCGATCGCTCATTTTCTCGCCATCACGTGCTACCTCGCCGCCGCGGGTCTGGCGGCGGTGCCGTTCGCGCGTCCCATTCGCGCGCCCGTGCGCGGCGTGGTCCTGCTGCTGACCGCAGGGATCGCGTCGCATCTCGTGGCGCTCGGCGCGTTCGTGCACGTGCACGGCCAGCCGCCGCTCACCGGGCTCGGGCCCGCGCTGTCGTTCGGGGCCTTCCTGCTCGCCGTCACGCTGGCGGTGGTGGAGGTGCTCGCGCGCGAGGTGAGCCTCACCCTGTTCGCCGCGCCGTTCGCCGCGCTGGTGACCGTCTTCGCGAACCTCGCGGGGATGGTCCCCGGCCACGAGCCGGCGGGGGTGCGTGGCGTGTGGCTCACGTCGCACATCGCGCTGAGCTTCCTCGGCATCGCGAGCTTCGCCACCGCGGCCGCCGCGGGGGTGATGTATCTCGTGGAGCGGCGCGAGCTCAAGTCGCGCCGCTTCGGGGCGATCTTCCGCTTCTTCCCGCCGTTGGAGACGCTCGACCGCGTGAACCACGTGGCCGCCGTGTCGGGATGGCTGGCGCTGACGGTGGGAACAGGGCTTGCCACGGCCTACTCGGTGGTCTACCACGCCGGCGACGCCTCCAAGGTGATCTGGGGGCTGGCGGCCTGGCTGGCGGCGACCGCGCTCACGGCCGGACGCACGGTGGCCGGCTGGCGGGCGCGGCGGGCCGCGGTGATGTCGAACGTGCTCTTCACCGGCGTCGTCGTGCTGTACCTCGCGCTCCGCGTCTTCGGCACGCGATCCGGCCAGTTCCTGTGAGCGGCTATCCGGTGGTGCTCGATGGCTCGGCGATCGAGGCGCTGATCGTGGGCGGCGGCGCCGTGGCGGCGCGCAAGGCGCGCGCGCTCCTCGATGCCGGCGCCCGCGTGCGCGTGGTGGCGGCGGCGCCATCGCCGGCGCTGCGCGCGCTCGCCGACGCCTGTCCCCGCTGCACGGTGCGCGAGGGGGAGTACGACGCCGAAGACATCGCCGGGGCCACGCTCGTCTACGCCGCCACCGATCGCGCGGAGGTGAACGCGGCGGTGGCGGCCGATGCCGCGCGGGCGCACCGCCTGGTGAACGTGGCGGACGACCCCGAGGCGGGGACGTTCGTCACCGTGGCCGCGCACCGCGCGGGGGACCTCGTGGTCGGCGTCGCCACCGGCGGCGTGCCCGGGGGCGCGGCGCGCATCCGCGATGCGATCGCCGCCCGCTTCGACGAGCGCTACGCCGTCGCGCTCCACGCGCTCGCCGCGCTGCGCCGCCGCCTGCTCGACGCCGGCGCGCGCGACGAGTGGCGCCGCGCGGCGGATGCGCTCATCGACGAGCGCTTCTGCGACCGCGTGGAGCGGGGCGGCTATGCCGAGGAGGTGGCCGCGTGGCGGTGATCGTGCTCGGCGTCAGCCATCACACCGCGCCGATCGAGGTGCGCGAGCGCATCGCCGTGCCCCCGCACGAGGTGCGCGAGACGGTGCTGGCGCTGCGCGAGGCCAGCGCCGCGCGCGAGGTGGTGCTGCTCTCCACGTGCAACCGCACCGAGGTGTATCTGGTGGAGGGGGAGGGGGAGGCCGTTCCCGCCGTCTGGTCCCGGCTCTCGGCGCGCCTCGGCCGCGATGTCTCCGCACACGGCTACGTGCGGCGCGACCGCGAGGCGGTGGCGCACCTGTTCCGCGTGGCGTCGGGGATGGACTCGATGATCCTCGGCGAGGCGCAGATCCACGGGCAGGTACGCGATGCGTGGGAGCTGAGCCGCGCCGCGTCGCGCGCGGTGCTGAACCGGCTCTTCCAGACCGCGCTCGCCGTGGCGTCGCGCGTGCGCACGGAGACGGCGATCGCGCGCGGCGCGGCGTCGGTGTCCTCCGCCGCGGTGCAGCTCGCGAAGAAGATCTTCGGATCGCTCCAGGGGCGGCGCGCGATGGTGCTCGGCGCCGGGGACATGGCCGACCTCGCGCTCGAGTGCCTGGTGAGCGAGGGGGTGCGCACCGCGATCGTCGCCAACCGCACCTTCGAGCGCGCGCAGGAGCTCGCGGCGCGCCACGGCGCGGTCGCGTTGCATTATGATCAGTGCTGGGAGCGGCTGCACGAGGTGGATGTGCTCCTCTGCTCCACCGCCGCCCCCCACGCCATCGTGGAGCGCGCGCACGTCGAGCGCACGCTCAGGGTGCGCGGCGACCGTCCGCTGTGCATCTTGGACATCGCGCTGCCGCGCGACGTCGATGCGGCCGTGGGGTCGCTCGACAACGTGTTCCTCTACGACCTGGACGACCTGCAGGCCGTGGTGGCGGCGAACCTCGAGCGGCGGCGCGAGGAGCTGCCGAGCGCCGAACAGGTGATCGCCGCCGAGGTGGACGGGTACTGGAACTGGCTCGCCGGCCTCGCCGCGGTTCCGGTGCTCAAGACGTTCCGCTCGCAGATGGACCGTGTGCGCGAGGATGAGCTGGCGCGCGCGTTGCGGAAGCTCGGCCACCTTGCGCCGGACGACCGCCAGGCCGTCGAACATTTTTCCCGAGCCCTGATGAACAAGTTCCTTCACGAACCCAGCGTGCGGCTGCGCGCCGCCTCCGCCAACGGCCACGGTCTCGCGATCGTGGATGCGCTTCGCTACCTGTTCGCGCTCGAGGCGGATGGGACCACCGACGATGCCGCCGGGCCGGCGGCCACCGACGAGGAGCGCTGAGTCATGGGGCGACGCGTACTCATCACGGGCGGTGCGGGGTTCATCGGCTCGCACGTCGCCGACGCCTTCCTCGCCGACGGCTGGGAGGTGTCGGTGCTCGACAACCTGTCCACCGGCAAGCGCGCGCAGGTGCCGGATGGCGCCGCGTTCCATCATCTCGACATCGGCGACGCGGAGGCGGCGCGCCTGGTGCGCGAGGAGCGCTTCGATGCGCTCTGCCACCTGGCGGCGCAGATCGACGTGCGGAAGAGCGTCGCCGATCCGGCGCGCGACGCGATGCTGAACGTCGTGGGATCGCTCAACCTGCTCGAGGCGGTGCGCGCCTCCGGCGCTCCGACGCGCGTGATCTTCTCGTCCACCGGCGGCGCGGTGTACGGCGACCTCGTGACGCCGCCCACGGTGGAGACGGCGGCGAAGGACCCGCAGTCGCCGTACGGCACGGCGAAGCTGAGCGTGGAGTACTACATGGGCTACTACGCGCGCGTGCACGGGATGGACACCGTGGCGCTGCGCTACGCGAACGTGTACGGCCCGCGGCAGGATCCGCACGGCGAGGCCGGCGTGGTCGCCATCTTCTGCGACCGCCTGATCGACGGCGCGCCGCTCACGATCTTCGGCGACGGCAAGCAGACGCGCGACTACGTGTACGCCGGGGACGTCGCGCGCGCCAACCTGCTCGCGGCGTGCGCCACCAACCTCCCCGCCGCGGCGGGCGTCGACAGCCGCGCCTTCAACATCGGCACGTCGGTGGAGACGGACGTGGTGGAGCTGGCGCGCCTGCTCAAGTCGGCCTCCGGCTCCGCGTCGCAGATCGTGCACGCGCCGGCGCGCGCGGGGGAGCAGCGTCGCTCCGCCGTCGCCATCGGAAAGGCGGGCGAGGTGCTCGGCTGGCGCCCCGAGGTGCCGCTCGCGCGCGGGCTCGCCCAGACGTACCGCTGGTTCGTGGATCGGCGCGCGCAGGAGGTCGGCGCGTGATCGTGCTCGCCCTGCTCCAGATCGGCGGCGCCGTCCCCACCGCGCCGCTCGACATGATCCGCCAGGCCTCCCTCGTCACCAAGATCGTCCTCGCCCTGCTCGCCGTGCTCTCGTTCGTGAGCTGGGCGATCATGCTCGCGAAGTGGATGGAGTTCAGCCGCGTGGAGCGGAAGGGGCGCACCTTCGTGCGCGAGTTCGAGCGCGCGAACGCCCTCGACGCCGCCGCGTCGCTGGTGCGGCACAGCAAGTCCAGCCCGTTCACGCGCATCTTCTCGCGCGCGGTGAACTTCTTCGCCGAGATGAAGCCCGGGGCGCTGCGCGACCATTCGGCGGCGACGCCGCTGAGCGGCTCCCAGGTGGAGGCGCTCCGCCTCGTGCTCGACGCCGAGACGTGGGAGGAGCGCGACCGGCTGGCGCAATTCATCCCCTGGCTCGCCACGATCGGCTCGGTGAGCCCGCTCATCGGCCTCTTCGGCACCGTGCTCGGCGTCATCGACGCGTTCATGGGGATCGCGACGAAGGGCTCGGGAAATCTGGGCGCGGTCGCGCCCGGCGTGGCCGAGGCGCTCACCGCCACGGCCGCCGCGCTCGCCGTGGCCATCCCCGCCGTGTTCGGGTACAACATCTTCGCGAGCCGGTTGAACCGGGTAGAGGGGGAGTTGGAGAGCTTCGGCACGGAGATCATCGCGATGATGGTTCGCGAGGGACGGATCTGAGATGGCTCGCCGCCGCCGGCCGGGAGGGCTCCCGCTGAACGCGGACATCAACGTCGTCAGCCTGATCGACGTGATGATGCTGCTCATGGTGATCTTCATGATCACCGCGCCGATGATGCAGGGCGGGGTGGACATCGCGCTGCCGCGCGCCGAGGCGCGCCCGCTCGAGGCGAAGAGCGGGCTGGTGGTGACGGTGGACCGCGCGGGGAAGATCTTCATCGACGAGAACGAGTTCTCGTACCCGGAGTTCCGGGCCAGCTTCAAGGCGCTGGCGCAGCGCCAGGGGGAGCGGGGGATCTATCTGCGCGCCGACCAGGGGGTGCCGTACGGGACGGTGGTGCGCGTGCTGGCGGTGATGCGCGGCGCCGGGGTCGGGGACGTGGGGCTGGTGGCGGAACCGGAGGACATCACCCGGTGAGGAACGGTCGGGGACGGGGGACGCGCCTGGCCGGGCCGTTCGGGGTCTCCCTGCTGCTTCACGCCGGGCTGATCGCGGCGCTGGTGCTGCTGCGCCCCCCGGCGCCGCCGGCGCGCCCGCCCATCTACCGGGTGAACATCGTGGCGGCCCCTCCGGGGCCTCGCGCCGCGGGGGTGGTGACGCCGCCCAAGGCGACGCCGGCGCCGGAGCCGAAGGCGCCCCCGCCGACGCGCGCTGCCACGCGGGAGCGGGCCATGCCGATGCCCGACAAGACGCCGCCCAAGCGGCGCGCCACACCGGCCACCCCTGTCCCCCCCACCGAGAAGCCGGCGCCGAAGAAGAAGGCCGAGGAGCAACCGAAGGCCGGGGGCGGCCCCACCGGAGGCCGCGGCACCGACGTGGCCACCGTGCGCACGGAGGGGGTGGACTTCCCCTTCCCGGGCTATCTCGAGAACATCGTCCGCCAGATCGCGCTCCGCTTCCACCCCCCGGGGAACTCATCCGCGCGGGCGGAAGTAATGTTCCTCATCCGCCGCGACGGCTCCGTCACCGGCATCCGCTTTCTCACCCGCTCCGGCGACTACGCGTTCGATCTGGAGGCGCAGGGCGCGGTGGAGCAGGCCGGGCAGGTCCAGGCCTTCGGCCCGCTTCCGTCCGGCTTCTCCGACGACGTCCTCCCTGTCATCTTCAGCTTCGATCCCCGAGTCCTGAGATAGCATGCAGCGATCGATCCTCCTCGCCGCCGCGGCGGCCTGCCTCACCCTCGCGGCCGCACCCGCGCACGCGCAGGACAGCACGCGCGGCGTGCGCATCGGCCTCACGTACCAGCCGGGGACGAAGCCCGGCGTGGTGGTGCTTCCCATCGGCGGCGCCGACGGGGACAGCGTGCAGGCGATCCTCCAGCGCGACCTCGACTACGGCGACCGCGTGGATGTGCTGCGCGAGACGAACGCCACGGCCTCGGCGGGGAGCGGCACGATCAACTACGGCGTGTGGAAGACGTTCGGCGCGGCCGCGCTCGTGCAGGTGACGCTCACCCAGGCGGGCGCGCACGTGGCGGTGCACGACGTGGGCGCGCGACGCATCGCGCAGGTGCGCGACTTCCCGCTCCCGGCGGCGCCGGAGAGCGAGCAGTGGCGCCTCGCCGTGCACGGCATCTCCGACGAGGTGGAGCGCTGGATCACCGGCGTCCGCGGCATTGCCCAGACGCGCGTCCTGTACGTGCGCGGCGGACGGGTGTACGTTATAGACAGCGACGGCTACGGCGAGCGAGCGGTGAGCGAATCGGGCACCGCGCTCTCTCCGGCCTGGCACCCGAGCGGGCGGTACATCGCGTACAGCCAGTTCGGGACGCGCGGGACGTCGATCGTGGTGCGGGATCTCGCGTCCGGGCAGAGCCGGACGCTCGCGACGACGCCGGGAGGGTTGAACATCACACCGACCTTCTCGCCCGATGGAAACTCGATCGTGTACGCCCATGGAGAGGAGAACGGCACCGACCTCTACGTGGCGTCCGCGTTCGGCGGCGGCGCGGCGCGCCGCATCACGGTGGGGCGCGGCACCGACAACGTGTCCCCGAGCTTCTCTCCGGACGGCAGCCGGCTCGCCTTCACGTCGGGGCGCGCAGGACATCCGGAGGTGTACACCGCGGACGTGGACGGCTCGAACGTGGAGCTGCTCACGCCCTTCAACTTCGGCGATCAGAACTACCGCTCGAACCCCGATTGGTCCCCCGACGGCCGGCTCATCGCGTTCCAGTCGCAGATCGACGGCAGCTTCCAGATCATGACGATCACGCTGCGCGACCGGACGGTGAAGCAGTTGACGAGCGAGGGGGTCAACGAGGATGCGTCGTGGGCACCGGATGGCCGCCATCTCGTGTTCACGTCCTCGCGCACGGGAGTGAAGCAGCTCTTCGTGCTCGATGCCGAGTCGGGGCGCACGCGCCAGCTCACGCATGGCGCCGGCTCCCGGCTCGCCGCGTGGTCGCGGGTGCTGGACCACGCACCCTGACCGTGTGATCGTCCACCGTTTCGGACCCTCACTCTTTCTTCGGAGATCGACATGACTGGCAAGACCCGCCTCGTCCCCGTCGTGGTGCTCGGCCTGGCCGCGCTCGCCGCGTGCGGCAAGAAGCCGCAGCCCGCGCCCGCCCCGGCCCCCGCGCCCGAGAACGCCGACAGCATCGCGCGGGAGCAGGCCCGCCGCGACTCGATCGCCCGCGCGGAGGAGGCGCGCCGCGATTCGCTCGCCAGGGCGCAGGCGGAGGCCGACAAGGCGCGCGCCGCGCGCGAGGCGGCCATGAAGGCGCTCACGCAGGTGGTGTACTTCGAGTTCGACAGCGACGCCCTCACCGATGAGGCGAAGGGGACGCTCGACTCGAAGATCCCGGTGCTCAACGCCAACCCGGACGTGAAGATCCGCATCGCCGGCCACACCGACGAGCGCGGCTCCGACGAGTACAACCTCGCGCTCGGCCAGCGCCGCGCCGCGTCCGCGAAGCGCTACCTCACGCAGCACGGGGTCGCCGATGCCCGCATCGACGTGATCAGCTACGGTGAGGAGCATCCGGCCGCCACCGGCCACGACGAGTCGGCCTGGTCGCAGAACCGCCGCGACGAGTTCGAGATCACCGCGGGCGGCGACAACATCCAGGCGCCGCAATGAGAACCGCGCTCCGGCGCCTCGCTCCGGTCGCCTTGCTGGTGACCGGGGCGTGCTTCGCCACACGGGAGGATGTGCGCACCCTGCAGACCCAGATGGATGGGATGCGGGCCGACGCCGCGCGCTCGGATTCGGCGCGGCGCGCACAGCTCGATCAGGTGATCGCGTCGCTCCGGATCGTGCACGACTCGCTCGGGCTCGTGAGCTCCCGCATGGTGAAGATGCAGGGCGACATCCGGGGCGACCTGTACGAGATGGGACAGCAGTTGATCCAGATCCAACAGCTCACCGGCCAGAGCCAGAACCGTCTGCAGGAGCTTCGTGCATCGCTCGAGCAGCGGAATCCTGGCGCGGCGCAGGGCGCGGCGCCGTCCGGCGGCGCCGCGCCGGCCGGGGGCGCGCAGGCGGGAGGCGCGGCCGCACCCGGCACGCCGGGGCCGAACCAGCTCTTCCAGCTCGCGCTGGAGCAGCTCCGGCGCGGGAGCGCCGGTGCCGCCCGCAGCGGGTTCGAGACGCTGCTCCAACAGTACCCGACGGCCGACATCGCCCCGGACGCGGAGTTCTATCTCGGCGAAGCGTACAAGGCCGAAGGGAACGCCGCGGGCGCGGATTCGGTGTACAACGTGGTGGTGGCGAAGTACCCCAATTCGCCCCGTGCCCCCACAGCGCTGTACAAGCACGCGCTCTACCTCGAGGATCAGGGGAACCTCACGGGGGCGCGGGCCGCGCTGAACCAGTTGATCCAGAAGTATCCGCGGTCCGACGAGGCCGCGCTGGCGCGCGAGCATCTGCGCACGCTCAAGTAGGAGCCAGGTGCGCGGCCGGCAGGAGCGGATGATGGCGATGGAAGAAACGACGGAGATGCCCTTCCTCGATCACCTCGAGGAGCTGCGCTGGCGCATCATCTGGTCCCTCGCCGCGCTCGTCATCGCGGTGGGGGTGGCGTTCTTCGTGATGATGAAGATCGACGTGATCGGGCTGCTGGAGCACCCGATCGCCCCCTACCTGCACGGCCGCAAGCTCGTCTACACCCACCCCGGCGACCCGTTCTCGATCGTGCTCAACGCGTCGATCGTGCTCGGGGTGGTGATGGCCCTGCCGGTGATCCTGTACCAGCTGTGGGCGTTCGTGTCCCCCGCGCTCTACCGGCACGAGAAGCGCATGGTGGTGCCGCTCTTCCTGTTCGCGACGTTCCTGTTCGTGTCCGGGGTGAGCCTGGCCTTCTTCGTGGTGCTCCCGCTCGCCGTCGAGTGGCTGATGGGCTTCCAGACGCAGGCGCTGGAGCCGATGATCACGGCATCGGAGTACTTCAACTTCGCCACGAGCATGGCGCTTGCGTTCGGGCTCTGCTTCGAGCTGCCGATCGTGATCCTGGCGCTGGCCGCGCTGGGGATCGTCACGCCGCAGTTCCTGAACAAGTACCGGCGCCACGCGATCGTGGTGTGCGTCATCATCGGCGCGTTCCTCACGCCGGGGGACCTGATCTGGACCACCGTCGCCATGGCGGTGCCGCTGTACTTCCTCTACGAGATCAGCGTGGGGCTCACCTGGATGGTGTACCGGCGGCGGATGAAGAAGCAGGCGCGCCTGGCGGCGGAGGAAGCCGCCGCGGAAGCCGAGGAGGCCACCGGGCACGGGGCCACGGCGTGAGGCTCGTGCTCGTGGCGCTGGCGGCGATGCTGCTCCCCTGCATCCTGCCGGCGCAGATCATTCCCGGCGCGCCTCCGCGCCCCGACACCGGGCTCACCGCCCCGGCCGACACCGGCTTCCGCCCTCCCTTCGACACGACGCGGCGGGCGCGGGGGGACACCACGCGCCGCGACAGCACCAAGGCGCCGCGCGAGCTGGTGAAGTGGGAGGAGCCGGATTCCGTGATGTCCGCGCTCCTCGCGCGCTCCGGCTACGTCAGCACGCGCTACCAGGGGAAGCGGGCCGTCTTCGATGCCCAGCACCGGAAGCTCACCCTCTCCGGCAAGGCCGCCGTCCAGCGCGAGCAGACGATCCTCGTCGCGGATACCATCGTCTACGACGACTCCACCAAGATCGTGCGTGCCGCCTCCCCGCCCGGCGACACGATCGTGCTGCGCGATCCATCGCAGGGCACCGGGGATCTGGTGGCGCTCGGCGGCCTCGAGTACGACATCCTCCAGCACCGCGGCATCGGGCGCGGCATCGCGACGTCGTCGCCGCAGGGGGGGCAGACCTGGTACGTGTACTCCGACACCTCGGCGGTGCAGGGGGACACCACGGGGCAGGGGCGCAACACGTCGTACGCCGTGAACGGCTCCGTGACGAGCTGCGACCTGCCGTACCCGCACTATCACTTCCAGACGAAGGAAGTGAAGATCGTCTCGAAGCGGATCCTCGTGGCGCGCCCGGCGGTGCTCTACATCGCGGACATCCCCGTGATGTGGCTCCCCTTCATCTTCCAGGACATGCGCGCCGGCCGCCGCAGCGGGATCATCCCCCCGCGCTTCGGCCTCAGCGACATCGTGCGCACGTCGCCGTCCTATCGACGGCAGATCGACAACCTGGGCTACTACTTCGCCATCAGCGACTACATGGATGCCACCGTGTCGTTCGACTGGCGGAGCGGCAACAGCGACGAGATCGGGAACGTGGGGTGGACGCGGTGGAACGGCGAATGGCGCTACCGCTGGCTCGACCGCTTCCTGAGCGGCGCGGTGCGCACGTCGTACTCGAAGCTCAGCGACGGGCAGAACAACTTCGCCCTGTCGTGGACCCACCAGCAGCAGTTCTCGCAGCGCAGCAGCCTGAACGCGAACGTCAACTACACCAGCAACACCACCGCCATCCAGCAGCAGGCGTTCACCGTCGCGCAGACGTTCGCCGCGATCGCCTCGGCGCTCAACTTCCAGCAGGCGCTCGGCCCGGCGAACTTCAGCATCGGCGGCACGCGCACGCAGCACAGCGGCCGCTCGGAGATCGACCAGAACTTCCCGAACTTCACGGTGACCACCAAGCCGGTGAACGTCACCTCGTGGATGGTGTGGTCGCCGTCGCTCTCCGTGACGAACTCGCAGATCTTCCACCGCGATGCGCCGCCGATCCCGTTCCTGTACACGCCGAGCACCACGGGCCGGGGCTTCGACAGCACGCGGGTGGATGCCAACGAGCGCACCACCGGGGTGAGCTTCCAGACGCCGATCCGCTTCGGCGGCTTCACCTGGAACAACAGCTTCAACCTGAACGACCATGTGGAGAACTTCCCCCGCACCTTCGACATCTTCGACTTCGAGACGGGGGCGGTGATCGGGAAGCGCGTCTACGCGAGCAACTTCCAGACGCGCCTCGACTGGACGACGGGGATCACCCTGCCGGCGATCTTCCAGGGGAAGCTCAACCTGTCGCCGTCGGTGTCCATCGTGAACGCGGACCCGAGCAGCCCCTTCCTGCTGCGGACGTGGCTCACCGGGGGGCGCTGGGTGCACCAGCGGAAGACGCTCCAGTACGGCCTCTCGATGTCGCCGACGCTGTTCGGCTTCTTCCCAGGGTTCGGGCCGTTCTCGCGCATCCGGCACTCGATCCAGCCGCGGATCAGCTTCGCCTACTCCCCCGCGGCGGACGTGAGCGACGACTTCCTGAAGGCACTCAACCGCGCGCGCGCCACCACCATCACCGGGCTCGCGCAGAAGAGCGTCACGGTGCAGCTCGACCAGGTGTTCGAGGCGAAGCTCAAGGCGCCGAGCGACACGAACCCCGACGCGGGGCAGAAGATCAAGCTGCTGGCGATCAATCTCACTCCGCTCACCTACGACTTCGAGCGCGCGCGGAAGACCGGGCACACCGGGCTCACGAGCACCACGTTCGGCTACCGGCTCTCCTCGGACCTGCTGCCGGGGCTCGACTTCAGCGTGGGCTACTCGCTCTTCCAGGGGGACGTGAACAGCGACAGCGCCAAGTTCAAGCCGTTCCGGACGAACGTGAGCGCATCGCTCACCATCGGACGGAAGAGCAACCCGTTCGCCGTGCTCCAGCGCATCTTCGGCGGGGCCACGCCGCCGCCATCGGATCTGGCGGACACGGTGTCCACGAGCACGACGAACGACCAGTCGGAGGACGCGCTCGACCGGCAGGCCAACGTCGCCGGCCCGGGCTACAACGGGATGCCGATCGGCATCAACACCAAGGCCGGGTGGAGCGCGTCGCTCAGCTTCACCTCCTCGCGGAGCCGCCCGATCCCCGGGGCCAAGATCTTCGACCCCGCCACGTTCTGCGCGCCGCTCCAGTTCGACCAGCTCCGCTACGACCAGTGCGTGCTGGAGCAGACGCCCCCCGACTCGCTACAGACGCCGGCGTCCGGCGGCGACATCATCCAGGCGCCGGCGCGCAGCACGCTGCGCTCGAGCACGTCCTTCTCCCTCACGCCCAAGTGGGCGATGCAGTGGACCACGGCGTACGACTTCGAGCAGCACGAGTTCGCCGACCAGAACGTGTCGCTCCAGCGCGACATGCACGACTGGCGGGCGCTCCTCAGCTTCTCCCGCGCGCCCAACGGCAACTTCGCCTTCAGCTTCTTCATCTCGCTCAAGGCCGAGCCGGACCTCAAGTTCGACTACCACCGCTCCACGGCTCGCCCCGCGCTCCCCGCGTCGAGCACCACCACCGAGACGCCGTAGCGGCGCGCTGTCGCCTGACGGGCGCGCCGTCCTGTCCACCCTGGTGGACGGCCGCCCGCCCTGCCAAAACGGTAATGCGTTTCA
>DASTSH010000184.1:0-5544 GCA_035760785.1 Gemmatimonadaceae bacterium
GGGCGAGAGGAGGTAGGTAGAGCGCGTGTAGGGCGGAATGTAGAGAGAGTTCACCTACCGCCGAACCTACACGCGCCGTCCCTCGCTCCTCTGCCCGTCAGTCTTCCACACGCCACACGCGTTCCATGGTGGTCTAGCGACTATGTCCTACATCCACCGCACCTGGTGCATCCGGATCGTCTGCCGGATCCCCGCCGCCTCGTACGGTCGCTCCTCCGCGCCCTCGTAGCGCAATCCGAGCGCGCCGCAGGTGCGCACGAACTCCTCCGCGGCGATCCGGCCGGGGTCGGCGACGAGCGCAACGCCGTGAGGCGCGAGCGTGCGCTCCACCGCTTCGGCCACCAGTCGCGCGTACGGGCGCTCGTAGAGGACGTCGGCCGCCACCACCACATCGAAGCGGCCGAGATCCGGAGGGAACGCGCGCCAGTCCACGTGGCGCGCCTCGGGCTCGCGACCGGTGGCCAACCAGGCGTTGAGGCGCGTGAAGCGGAGCGCGTCGTCGTAGTAGTCGGTGGCCAGCACGTCGAATCCCGCCGCGAGCGCGGCGGTGCTCACCACCCCCACGCCGCACCCCAGCTCCAGCAGCCGCCGCCCGCTCCCGCGCTCCTCCAGCAGCCGCGACGCGAGCACGAGCGACGACGGCCAGATCTCCGCCCAGTACGGGAGCCGCTCGTCCACCGCGAAGTCCTCCTCGCTGATCAGCTCCTCGGCGCTGCGCGGCTTGAGCAGCTCCAGCGAGAGCCCCGGCAGCGCCACGGGCTCGCGCGTCGTGACGAAGCGGCGCTCCAGCTCCTCCCGCAGCGCCGCGCCGCGCGGCTCGGTCACAGCGCGAACGTGGGCGAGAGGTGCGCGTCCTCGGTGAGGAGGAGCGCGTGCAGCGTCTCCCCGGCCTCCACGCGCGGCCGGTCCTCCGGCACCACGAGGAGCGCGTTGGCGAGCGACATCGAGGTGAGAATCCCCGAGCCCTGCGGCCCGGTGAGCCGCGCGCCGAGCGAGCCGTCGTCACGCACGGTCACGATCGCGCGGAGGAAGTGCGTGAGCTTCGCGCCGATGGACACCGGCTCCTCGAGCGTCACGGGGACGGGGCGGCGGTGCAGGCGGTCGTGCCCGAGCATCTTCCGCAGCACGGGGCGCACGAACAGCTCGAAGGTGACCATGGTGGACACGGGATTCCCCGGCAGCCCGATCCACGGCATTCCGCCGAGCCACCCGAAGCCGAGCGGCGCGCCCGGCCGCATGCGAACCTTCCACAGGCGCAGGTCCACCCCGAGCTCGGCGAGCACGTCGCGGATGTAGTCGTACTCCCCCGCCGAGATCCCGGCCGAGGTGATGAGCAGATCGCACCCCGTGCTCCGCTCGAGCCGCTCGCGCAGATCGGCGGGGTCATCGCGGGCGATCCCGAGATTCATCGGCTCGCCCCCGGCGCCCCGGATCATCGCGTGCAGCGTGTAGCTGTTCGACGTCACCGTCTTCCTTCCCTCGAGCGCTTCCGCGAAGCGGTCGAGGTCGACGATCTCGTCTCCCGAGGCCATGAATGCCACGCGGGGGCGGCGGTACACGTCCACCGCGGACGCGCCCACCGAGGCGAGCACGCCGATCTGCGCCGCGCCGATCGGGGTGCCGCGCCGGAGCACCTCCGTCCCCTCGCGGATGTCCTCGCCGCGTGGGCGGATGTTGCGGCGCACGTCGCGGGTGGAGCGGACGAGCACGCGCTCGGTGCCGCCGTCGGTGTCCTCGACGCGGACCACCGAGTCGGCGCCCTCGGGAATCGGGGCACCGGTCATGATGCGCGTCGCGGTTCCGGACTCCACCCGCCGGGTGGGGAAGGCGCCGGCGGGGACGGTCTCGTTGACGGCGAGCGCGACGGGCGAGCTCTCGCTCGCCGCCGCCACGTCCTCGGCGCGGACGGCGTAGCCGTCCATGGCCGAGTTGTCCCACGCCGGAATGGTGAGCGGCGCGGTGACGGACGTGGCGAGCACGCGCCCGAGCGCCTCGAGCAGCGGCACGCGCTCCACGCCGAGCGGGTGGATCCCGCCGACGATCCGCTCGGCCGCCTCCGTCACCGGGAGCATTCAGCGCCCCTCGTCCAGCCGGAGCGACGCCAGCCCCACCGCCACCGAGTCCTGCACCCGCTCCACATCGCGCACGGGGACCGTCCAGTTGTTGCACAGCGCGCTGAAGATCAGCATGCGCCCATCGGCGGTGGTCACGTAGCCGGAGAGGGAGCGCGCGTTCGCCACGTAGCCGGTCTTCGCGTGCACGTTCCCCTGCGCCGGCGTGCCGCGCATGCGGCCGGCGATGGTGCCATCCACGCCGGCGATCGGGAGCGCGTCGTAGAACGCGGCGAACGCGGTGTCGTGGCGGATGGCGGCCAGCGTGTGAACGAGCGTCTCCGGGGTGAGATAGTCGTAGCGGGAGAGCCCGCTCCCATCACGGAGCACGAAGCCATCCGGCTGCGCGCCCCACGCGAGGAGCTGCCGCGCCACCACCGCCGAGCCGCTGTCCGCGCGCCCCACGCCGGTGCGCTCGAGACCGATGGTCTTGAGCAGGATCTCGGCGATCTGGTTCTGCGACGGCTTCGCCATGGCGCGCAGGATGTCGCGCAGCGGCAGCGACTGGTACACGAAGATCGTGTCCATCGGCGTGGTCGCGGTGGTGTCGCGCCCGGCCGTGGCGCCGGCGCCTCCCTCGAGGCGCTGCGCGGTGGTGGGCACGGTGGACGCCGCGCCGGACGCCCCGCACCCGGCGGGGGAGAGCGCGCCGGTCACCACGATCCCGCGCTCGGAGAGCGCCTGGCCGAGCGCCGCGAGGTAGGCGGCGTTCTGATCGGGGTACACGACGTCGAGCGTGTCCACCCACTGGGGCGCGATCCACCCGGATAGCACCTCCGCGCCGGAGGCCGGATCCACGTGCGTCTCGAGCTGCGACTCGCGCGACATCACCAGGCGGCCGCCGCTCCCCACCGCGCCGCTGTCCGGCGCGAGCGCGGTGCGTGCCTCCACGCGCACCACCGGGTAGCGCGATGACGGCAGCGCCGCCACCGTCACCGGGGCGCCGGGTTGCGCGCCGCCGCGCACGACCACGCGGCCGTACCCCTCGTCGAAGAACAGCTCATCCACGCCCGCGCTGTACGCGTCCCGCAGGTCGTCCCACGACCAGCCGTAGCCGAGCGAGGAGTCGGGGAACACGTTCTCCCCCGCCACGATCTTCCCCGCGATGCGGGTGATGCCGTGCGCGGCCAGCGAGTCGGCGATCTCGCGCATCGGCACCATCGCGTCGCCGCGCATGGCGTCGCTCACCGACGGGTCGCCGCGCCCGTTCACCACCAGGTCGCCGTGCAGCACGCCCCCGCAGACGCCGCCACGCGCCACGAACGTGGTGCGGAAGCGGAACTCGGGCCCGAGCTGCGCGAGCGCCACCGAGCCGGTGATCACCTTCATGTTCGACGCGGGCATGAACAGCTTCCCCGCGTTGTGCGAGTAGAGCGTGTCCCCGCGGTCGGGATCGACGATGAGGATCCCCCAGTGCGCGTTGCGAAACTCGGGGAGCGCGACCATGGAGTCGATCTGCCGGCGCAGCTCGGAGAGCGTCGTCGTGCGCCGCACCGTGGGCGCCGGCGTCGGCGCGGGCGTGGCGCCGGCGCAGCCCAGCAGTGCGGCGGCGCCGGTGGCGCACAGCAGGCGGGCGATCATCGAGCGCCCTCCGTCGCGTGGCGCTCGACGAGGTCGGCCAGCGTGGCGAGCCAGGCGGGATCGGACAGATGGATCACGGGAACGTCTCCGGGTAGGGAAGGGAGGTCGGTGAGCACGGCGAGGTAGTGTGCGGCGGCGGGGGATGCGGGGTCGTAGAGCGGCGTCCCTCCGGCCTCGCCGCGGAAGATCTCGATGCGCGGGAGCGACGAGCGCTTGAACCCCTCGCAGAGGACGATGTCCGCGTCGGCCATGTGGCGCTCGGCGATCTCCTCCGGGGAGCGCTCCTCGCTCCAGCGCTCGACGAGCGCGAACTTGTCTGGTGACACCATCGCCACTTTCTCCGCCATCCCCTCGTGGTAGTGGCGCCAGGTGTCGGTGGTGGCGGGGTCGATGTTGAAGGTGTGGGATCCGTGCTTGATGATCATCACGCGGCGTCCGCGCCGGCGCAACTCGGCGGCGAGCCGCACGACGAGGGTGGTCTTACCGTGGTGCTTGCCGCCGACGATCGCCACCATCGGTGGTCGAGGCATGTCGCTCCGCGAGCGCGAGCTCGTCAGGGGTGTTGACGTTCATGAACAGGAGCGCGGGGTCGCCGTACCGCCGCACCCGCTCGGCGTCCAGGCGCGCCACGCGCACGTCATCGTAGAAGCCGATCACGCGCAGATCGCCGGCATCGAGGCGCCGCTCGATCGGTGGCACGCACGCCGGGGCGTAGTACGCGCACAGCGGCTCGAGCCCGCGCCGCGAGCCGCTCTCCGGCACCGCGGCATCGGCGTGCTCGCCGAGCACGCGCAGCTCGGCGAGCAGCTCCGCGGGGACGAAGGGCATGTCCCACGCGACCACGAGCACCGGCCCGCCGGCGTGCACGAGCGCGGCGTGAATCCCGCCGAGGCTCCCGCACCCCGGCCGCACATCGGGCGCCACCCGCACGCCGGGGAGCCACGCCGCCGCGCCCGGATCGTTCGCCACCAGGAGCAGGTCGTCGGCGACCGCGGCCAGCGCGCCGGCCACGCGGTCGATCACCCGCCGCCCGCCGACGTGCTCCAGTCCCTTGGGACGCCCACCATAGCGCGTGGCCAGCCCCCCCGCCAGCACCACCCCCGTGCAGCGCGCCGTCACGGCTGGTGATACTGCGGCTGTCCGCTCACCGCGCGTCCCACGAGCCCCATCCCCGTGGCTTTCGCGATGTCCACCGCGATGGTCGATGGCACCGACGGTGTGGCGACGAGCGCGATGCGCGCCCGCGCCGCCTTGAACGCCAGCTCGCCGGAGATGCGTCCGGTCACCAGGAGGATGAGTCCCTCCGGGTCGCGCCCCTCGAGGATGGCGGCGCCGATCACCTTGTCCACGGCGTTGTGCCGGCCGATGTCCTCCGCGTGGTGGAGGAGGCGCTCGCCATCGGTGAGCGCCGCGGCGTGCACGCCGCCGGTCTCCTTGTAGCGTTCCCCGCGCGCGAACAGCTCCTTGAAGAGGAGACGCATGCGCGCGAGGTCGACATCGGGGATCGGTGCGCGCCGGCGCGGGAGGCCGGCCATGGAGCCGAGGATGGTGGTGACCGCGCCGCACCCGGACGCGAGCACGCGGCGGCGCTCGGTGCCCTCGACCGTCTCGAAGCGCTCGGCGGGCACATCCACCCAGAACCCCAGCTCGCGCGTGCACGGACGCATGCGCAGGATGTCGGCGGCGGTCTCGATGTAGCCCTCGCCGTGGAGCCACCCCGCCACGAGCTCGTCGAGGCGGTCGGGCGTGCACATCCACGTCACCGCCGGCCGCCCGTTCACCTCGAGCCAGACCGGCGCCTCCTCGACGGCGTCGGGAGGGTGGTGCTCAGTGGTCATTGGGGTATGATGCG
>DASTSH010000185.1:0-2814 GCA_035760785.1 Gemmatimonadaceae bacterium
GGGCAGGCGGACGTGGTCGTGGCGCAGGACATCTACCTTCCCCGCATCCACGTGGCGTCCATCGAGACCTGCGGGTGCGTGGCGGACTTCGATCCCCCGACGGGAAAGCTGACCGTCTACATGACCACGCAGGCGCCGCACGCCATCCGCACCGTGGTGGCGCTCGTCGCCGGGCACGTGGGATTGTCGGAGGAGAAGATCCGCATCATCTCCCCCGACATCGGCGGCGGCTTCGGCGGGAAGGTGCCGGTGTATCCCGGGTACGTCATCGCCATCGCGGTCACGTTCCTCACCGGCAAGCCGGTGAAGTGGATCGAGGACCGGATGGAGAATCTCCAGGCCGATTCCTTCGCGCGCGACTATCACATCGACGCCGAGCTCGCGCTGAAGCGCGATGGCACGATCACCGGGCTGCGCGTGAAGACGCTCGCCGACCACGGCTGCGCGGACGCCGCGGCGAACCCGTCGAAGTTCCCCGCGGGGCTGTACAGCATCGTCACGGGCTCGTACGACGTGCCGGCCGCGCACGTGGCGGTGGACGCGGCCCACACGAACAAGCCGCCGGGCGGCGTCGCGTACCGCTGCTCCTTCCGCGTCACCGAGGCGGTGCACGCGATCGAGCGGATGGCGGACATCGCGGCGCACGAGCTGCGCATGGACCCGGCGGAGTTCCGCCTCAAGAACTTCATCCGCCCGGAGCAGTTTCCGTATCGCTCGGCCACCGGCTGGACGTACGACAGCGGCAACTACCGGGGCGCGCTCGAGCTGGCGATGCGGAAGATCGGCTACCAGGAGCTGCGCCGTGAGCAGGCCGAGCGCCGCGCGCGCGGCGAGCTGATGGGGATCGGCATCTCGAGCTTCACCGAGATCGTCGGCGCCGGGCCGTCGCACACCTTCGACATCCTCGGCCTGAAGATGTTCGACTCCGCGGAGATCCGCATCCACCCCACCGGCAAGGCGATCGCGCGCTTCGGCACCAAGTCGCAGGGGCAGGGGCACGAGACCACGTACGCGCAGATCGTGGCCGAGGAGCTCGGGATTCCCGCGGCGCACGTGCAGGTGGAGGAAGGGGACACCGATACCGCGCCGTACGGGCTCGGCACGTACGCCAGCCGCTCCACGCCGGTGGCCGGCGCCGCGGCGGCGATGGCGGCGCGCAAGATCCGCGACAAGGCGCGCACGATCGCCGCCTACCTGCTGGAGGCGAGCGAGGACGATCTCGAGTGGGAGCCGGGACGCTTCTTCGTGCGCGGCTCCCCCGAACGCGCGAAGACCATCCAGGAGATCGCGTTCGCCGCCTACACGAACCATCCCCCCGGCGTCGAGGCGGGGCTCGAAGCGGTGGACTACTACGACCCGCCGAACCTCACCTTCCCCTTCGGCAGCTACATCTGCGTCGTGGACATCGACAAGGGGACGGGGGAGGTGAAAGTACGCCGCTTCGTCGCCGTGGACGACTGCGGCAACATCATCAATCCGATGATCGTGGACGGGCAGATCCACGGCGGCCTCACGCAGGGGCTCGCGCCGGCGCTCTTCGAGGAGATCCAGTACGACGAGAGCGGCAACATCCAGGGCGGGAGCTTCATGGACTACCTGCTTCCCACGGCGATGGAGACGCCGAGCTGGGAGCTGGACAAGACGGTGACGCCGAGCCCGCACCATCCGCTCGGCGCGAAGGGAGTCGGCGAGAGCGCGACCGTCGGCGCGCCTCCCGCGATCGCGAACGCGGTGGTGGACGCGCTCTGGCATCTCGGCGTGCGGCACATCGACATCCCGATCACGCCGTTCAAGGTGTGGCGCATCCTGCGCGAGAAGGGCGTGACGGAATAGCGGCGGCCCGACGCGCATGAGCACCGACATCTACGCCACCGCCTCGCGCCTCCGCGCCTCCGGGACGCCGTTCGTGCTCGCGACGGTGGTCGCGAGCTGGCCGCCGCAGTCCGTGCGCGCCGGCGCGAAAGCGATCGTGCACGCGGACGGCGCGGTGGACGGGTGGGTGGGCGGCGGCTGCGTGCGCCCCGTGGTGGTGCGGGAGGCCGCCGAGGCGCTGGGCGACGGCCGCCCGCGCCTGCTCCGGATGAACGCGGGCGCGAGCGCGCCGTCGCGACACGGCGACGTGCGCGAATACCCGATGACGTGCCAGGGGGAAGGGGGCGTGGAGATCTACCTCGAGCCGGTGCTCGCCGCGCCGCGGCTGGTGGTGCTCGGCCACACGCCGGTGGCGCAGTCGCTCGCGCGCCTCGCCGAGGAGCTGGGGTTCGAGGTGGTGGTGGCGCCGTCGGGGGGCGCCGCGGATGCGGCCGAGCCGTTCGCGGCGACGGTGCGCGTGGCGCCCGATGCGCCGGCCGCGCTCGCCGGCGCCGGGGCATCCACGTGGGTGGTGGTGGCCACCATGGGCGCGGGGGACGAGGAGGCGCTCGCCGCGGCCGCGGCGAGCGAGGCGGCGTACGTGGGCCTGGTGGCGAGCCGCAAGAAGGGGCGCTGGCTCGTGGATTACGCGCGCGCCAGCGGCGTGCCGGCGGAGCGGCTGGCGCGCGTGAAGTTTCCCGCGGGACTCGACCTGGGCGGGTCGAGCGCGGCCGAGATCGCGACGGCCATCATGGCGGAGATCATCGCGTTGCGGCACGCGCCGCGGGGCGCCGACGCGGCGTCACGGCGCGAGCGCGCGCCGGCGGCGGCACCGCTCCCCGTGGACCCGGTGTGCGGGATGCCGGTGGACCCCGCCGGCGCGCGCCACACGCTCGTGGTGGGCGGGGAGACGCTGTACTTCTGCTGCCCGCACTGCAAGGCCAGCTACGAGCGAAGCCGGCC
>DASTSH010000186.1:0-10181 GCA_035760785.1 Gemmatimonadaceae bacterium
GCTCGCGGGAGGCATCGCCGCCGGGCGCGCCGCTCGGCGAATGCCCGATGCGCACGGCCCGGATGCGAGCGCGCCGCGCTCCTCGCACGATCACGTGGAGCGCGGCGCGTCGCCCGCCATGCGCCGGCGTGAGGCGCCGGACGTCAGAACAACGTCGTGCCGTTCCCGATCGAGCCCACGCCGCAGTCCACCGCCTTGTTCAGGCACTGCGTCACGATCGTGGCGAACGTGGTGTTGCTCCAGCCGTACATCCAGTCGGCGTGCGCGGAGAGCCCGCCCGGAATGGACGTGCTGTACGTGTCCGAGGTGAGGCGCCAGAACGCCGGCGCCGACGACGCGCTCACCGGGTAGTCGAAGTGCTCGGTGATCTGCGGCAGCGTGACCGGATGCGACGCGGGACAGGTGCTGACCTGCGGCGGGTTCCGGTAGATCGGGAACGCCATGTGGCTCTTGTGGTCCGGCGAGTCGAGGTGCACGCCATCCCAGCACTGCGGGAAGAGCACCGTGAGTCGCACCGCATCGCCAACTGGACAGGTGGTGGGAATCTTCCCCGTGTTCTCCACGTAGTGGTCGCGGCACCCCCACTCGACGAAGTCCTGGACGCCGGTCGCCGACTTGTCGCCGGCGATCATGCGGAGCCCCTCGGGGAAGGGCTTCACCACCTTGGGATCGATGTTGTAGCCCGTCTTGTAGTAGAACACGCCCTCATCCGGCGCCTGCACCTCGCCGGTGCGCGAGTCGAACACGGCGGGCACCCAGTAGGCGGTGCGATTGAGCGTGCCGCCGCGGCAGGTGGAGTTGCCGCTCGTCAGGATCGATTGCGCGGTGGTGCTCGCGGTGACGGCGGTGTTGCCGAAGAACGCGTGCAGGTGCGATGCGCCCGGCTGCCCCGGGAAGACGACGGGATCGTCGAACGCGAAGCGCGCCAGGCTGCACGTGGTGCGGAAGGAGCCGGAGCCGTCGGTGAACTCCGGCGTCTCGTTCGTGGGCTCGCTCTGGGCCGCGGCGGCGCCGGGCGACCCGAGGGGGACGATCACCTGCGCCGGCAGCCCGGCCATCCCGGGCATGGGATTCGTGAGGGTCGTGGTCTTGAGCGGTCCGTACTCGCAGTGGAGCGGCTGGTTCGGGGCGGGGTTCCGCCCGCCGAAGCCGTACGGGGCGCACGGGATCGTGTGATACGCGGTCTGCTGCACGTACGCGCCGCTCGGGCCCACGAGGCGGACATCGCGCAGGCCGATGAAGTCGCACGGCGCGCCCGCGTCGGTGCAGAAGGTGAACGTCTCGGGGGCGGGCGTCCCGGCCGGCGTCACATCGACGGTGCTCGTGCCGGAGACCGATCCGCTCGTCACGCGCACCGTGACGGAGCCCTGCGCGACACCGGTGACCATGCCGGTCTGCGACACCGTGGCGAGGGAGGGCTTGTCCACCGACCACGTCACGGGCGCATCGCTCACCGACACGCCGCGACTGTCCTTCGCCGCGACCGCGAGCTGCAGCGTCTTGCCGACCACCACCTGGCCACGAACCGGCGAGACGGTCAGCGAGCTGACGGTGGCGGGCTGGGTTGGGACCGAAGGATCGGTGGGGGCGGAGGTGGGGGCGGCGCCCGCCGAGCATCCGGCGGTCGCGAGCGCGAGTCCGACCACACGAGACAGCATCTGCCGCGTAGAGAGACGCATGGCGATTCTCCGCAGTGAGAGGTCCGTCGGCGGCTCGACTGGCGTGGCGCACGTCCCGCTTGCGCGCTGTAGCCTCGTAGCTTTGCGTCGCCGGCTTTCGCCGGGTTTGCCCTTGTCGCGGCCTCCATGCGGAGGCGTGCGATGCTGCCCGCCCTGCTCCCGAGCGCGAGCGCACTGTCTCGACGAGCGGGGAGCGGAATCGGTCACAAGGCCCGAATCATTCCAGTCACAACTACCGATTGCGCTGTGCCTCGTCGGTGCCCGCACGCTCTCGGGTCCCGCCGATGCTGGCGCAACTGCCGAGTGCGCTTCAATATACCGCCTACCGCACCTTCTCCGGCCCAGCCCGGTGCTGCGTCGCCGTGCGTTTCTCGAGAGCAGGGTACTCGTCGAGCATGTGCATTCCCACCGCGCAACCGAAGGGCACGATCGCGCCGATCCGGTTGCGCCAGACGGCCGTGCGCCTCGTCGCGGGGCTCGCGTGCCTCGCGCTCGGATCCGCGTCCGCGTGCACGCCCGACCTCGACGCCAACCAGCGCGCCCACTGGTCCTCCCGCGATGGTGACGTCGCGATGGGATCGGACGCCGTGCGCATCGTGGTGAGGACGGCGATCCGCAGGCCCATCTCGCGCTACATCTACGGCGCGAACTTCACGGAGCCGGACAAGTGGGGGCATCCCCGCGCGTTCCCGCCGTTCACGCTCAACCGGCTCGGCGGCAACCGGATGTCCGCGTACAACTGGGAGAACAACTACAGCAACGCGGGCAACGACTATCAGTACGAGAACGATGAGTACCTGAGCACGAGTCGCGTTCCGGGGGAGGCGATCCGCTCGCGCGTGGCGGCGTCGCTCGCGCGGCACGAGGGGGTGCTCGTCACCGTGCCGATGCTCGGCGAGGTGGCCGCCGATGGCGCGGGGCCGATGGAGGTATCGGACTTCACGCACGACCAGCGCATGGTGAAGCGCTTCAAGATCAGCCGGCCCGCGAAGCCCGGCGCGCTCTCCCTCGCCCCGGACACCAGCGATGCGTACGTGTACCAGGACGAGTTCGTGCACTGGCTCGAGCACGAGTTCCCCGACAGCGCGCGCGATCCGCTCACCCCCATCTTCTTCAGCCTGGACAACGAGCCCGATCTCTGGTCGAGCACACACGAGGAAGTGAACAGCAAGATCGCCGGGCTGCTGCCGCACCTCGAGAGCTACCAGGGGTTCATCGACCAGAGTGTCCGGTATGCGCGCGCCATCAAGCGCGTGGCGCCCGACGCGCTGGTGTTCGGCCCCGCGCTGTCGGGGTGGGTGGGGATGGCGACGCTCGGCCGGTACCCCGAGCCCGATCCGCGCTACGGCTCGCGATTCTTCCTCGACGTCTACCTCGATGGGATGCGTCAGGCGGAGGCCAGGGAGGGGAAGCGGCTGCTGGACGTCCTCGATCTCCACTGGTACCCGCAGGTGAACCTCAGGCCCGACCCGAGCGTCGGCGAGATCGAGAAGCGGTTGCAGCTCCCGCGGTCGCTCTGGGATCCCTCGTACGACGAGGGGACGTGGGTGACGCGGGCGGCGGATGGCCCCATCCGCCTGCTGCCGC
Source organism: Gemmatimonadaceae bacterium (assembly GCA_035760785.1). Taxonomy (GTDB): domain Bacteria; phylum Gemmatimonadota; class Gemmatimonadetes; order Gemmatimonadales; family Gemmatimonadaceae; genus JADGGM01. The sequence goes on from DASTSH010000186.1 coordinate 3,267, forward strand.
GCGTCCGCCAGGAGATCGCGCGGCACTACCCGGGGACGAAGCTCGCGATCACCGAGTACTACTACGGTGGAGGGAACGACATCTCCGGAGGGATCGTCGAGGCGGACGTCCTCGGCATCTTCGGGCGCGAGGGGGTGTTCGCCGCGAACCTCTGGCCGGTGGCGAACCTCGGGTCCGCCGAGCTCCACGGGGATGGGAACCTGGCGTACGGCTACATCTTCGCGGCGTTCGACATGTTCCTGAACTACGACGGCGCCGGGGGCCGCTTCGGGGACACGGGGGTGGAGGCGACCACCAGCGATCCGGTGCACAGCTCGGCCTACGCGAGCGTGGACAGCGCGGGCCACGTCGTGATCGTCGCCATCAACAAGACGCGCGCCGCGCTCCCGGCGGCGATCCAGGTGGTGCACCCCGGGCCGCTGCATGCCGCGAGCGTGTACACGCTCACCGGCACCGTGCCCGCGCCGCGGCGCCTCCCCGACGTGGCGATCGCGGCGAACAACACGCTCCTCTACCGCATGCCGCCGATGAGTGTGTCCACGCTCGTGATGCGGTGACCCGCGGCTAGTGCATCACCACTGTGCTCGCGCTCAGCGCCGGCAGCGTGAGCACGAGCGCGTTCCGCTTCGGGAGTGACACGTCGGGCTTGCGCACCGGTGTCGGCGCGCCACTCGCCATTGTATAGATGGTCGCGGTGGTCGCGAGCGGCCCGGTGATGGCGATGGCCGCGGTGAGCGGAGCGCTCGTCTTGTTGATCGCCACGAGCACGGTGCGCCCCTGCCGGTCCACCGTGGCGTAGACGGACGCCCTGGCCGCGTTCGAGGTGGTCGCGCGTGCCGCGAGATCTCCGACCGTGGCGCCGGCGCCGTCGTAGTTCCGGAACAGGTCGAAGGCGCCGAAGATGTACGCGTACGCCTTTCTCCCATCGCCGCCGTACGGCGACGCCGACACGTCGGCCTGCGGCCACAGCGTGGCGGCGAACACTCCCTCGCGCCCGAAGATCCCGAGCACGTCCGCCTGCGCGAGGCCGCCGGAGATGTCGCCGCCGCGCCCGTAGTAGTACTCGCTGATCGCGATCTTCATCCCCGGATCGTGGGACGCGATGTGCGCGCGCAGCTTCGGGAGGAGCGCGATGGGACGGGTGTCCGGCTGGGCATCGTTCACCCAGCTCCCCTCGTCGTACGTGGGATCCCAGAGCGATCGCGGCGCCTGGAGCCGGGCGGCGATCATGGCGTCATCCTGCGGCGCGCGGTCGTCGGTGATCTCGCGCCCGCCGCTCCCCGCGGCGGGATACCAGTGGATGTCGAGGACGTCCACGAGGCGGCGCCCCTGCCGCTGCTCCTCGGCGTGGATGCGGTCGAGGTAGACGTCGAGGAAGAAGCGCGTGCCGTAGGTGGGGTCGGGGGTGGGATAGCGACCGAGCGTCGCGATGCCGGCGTAGGTGGCGACCGCGGGGCCGAACACCACCGCGCCGGGCGCGGCATCCTTCACCGCGGATGCATACGCGATCGTGCGGTCGCTGAATCCGGCGTACGTCTGGAGACGGGGCTGCCCGTCGATCCTGCTCTCCACCTCCTCGTGCGTGGAGAACCAGATGTCCGGTTCGTTGTCGAGGCTGAAGAAGATCGGCGTCGACGTCTCGGCGCCGTGGCCGGGGAAGGTGGCGCCCAGCCAGTGCACGAACTCGTCCTGGTACACCACGGAATCCCCCGCGTTGGGCGACAGCGTGAACGCCGCGCCCTTCCGCGGGAGGCTCCGGCGGAAGCGCGTCGCCAGGCGGGTGGCGCGCGTCGCCTCATCGGCCCCGGTGGGGCCGTTTCCATCGGCGGCCACGTAGTCGAGCATCGGGACGGTGACGAGCATCCCGGCGCCGCGCGCGAACGTCGCGGCGGCGCGCGACCGGACGGCGTCCCCGGGGGTGCGGCTGGCGCTCAGATACGCGTCGTTGCTGAACGGGCCGTAGTCGAGCCCCGCGTTGCTGTAGTTGTTCTCCCAGTTGTACGCGGACCAGCGATTCCCCCCAGCCCGGTCGAGCGTGAACACCGGAGGAAGCGTGGCGCCGTACCACGGCGCGTAGCCGGCCGGCTGATGATCCTCGGTCATGGCGTTCACGCCGTAGATCCACGGCGAGATCGGCGTCGTGTGCGTGGCGTCGATGGTGAAGCGGACGTCGGCCGGTCCCGGGTCGTCCGGCTGGACGACGGCGCCGCTGTCGTTTCCTCCACCGCCGCCTCCCCCGCCGCCACCGCCCCCACCACCACCGCCGTCACCACCACCCCCTGGCGCCGTGGGCGCGCCGGCGCGAGAGCACGCCGGCGCGAGCAGGGTGCAGAGGAGGAGCGTGGCCACGAGCGACAGACGCCACGAGCGGCCGGATGCGAGGGCGTCGCGGCGAGAGCGCACCGGAATCGGAGAGGCACGCATCGGGGCTCCTGGGCGTGGGGGCTGGGGAACGGCGCCGATGGCGGAGCGCGAGGGGGTGGCGTGTCCCGCTCCGCCGGAACGTTGCCCTGGAACTACGAGCCGAGTCCCGGTGGCGTAACGCCCGAACATCGGTCATCTCGACGGAAGGAATCCAGAAATTAGGAAACTCTTTGCCGAATCGTCTCCGATGCGTATTTTGCCGTGCTCGGCAATACAGCTCGGACGGGCGATGACCCCGTCCTCGCTCCGCGACCCGCGATGACAGGCGGGCGTGTACCCACCGAACGACCCGTCGTTTTCCCGGGCGACCCGATGCCGGGCGCCATGAAGCGTGGAGCAGGTTGAGCGATGTCGCACGCCGCATCCCAGGCACTTCCCACGGACGATCCGTCCACGAGCTCCGAGCTCGCGCCCCCCGCGGCCGCTCGGGCGGACGCGCCGGGCCGGCTCCACACCGATGTGGCGGATTCCGTCCGCAACGCGGTGAAGCTCGGCTCCTCGCTCCTCGCCACGTGGGCCGTCGCCCTTGGCGTACGCATCCTCCTCCCCCGCGTGCTCGGCCCCGCGGCGTTCGGCACCTACCAGTTCGCGGATGCCTTCACCACCACCGTGTTCATCGTCATGAGCCTGGGGGTGGAGACGTACATCCGGAAGGAGGTCGCCACGCGCAGCGATCACGCGAGCGACTTCTTCGGGGGGACGCTGATCGTGCGCGTCGCGCTCGGCGTGCTGGTGACGGTGGTAGCGCTCTGGGGGCTCGGCGTGTCGGGGAAGTCGGCGGATGTGCGGCGCCTCGTGCTGGTGCTGGGCGTGACGCAGTTGCTGTTCAACCTGAACAGCTCGTACGCCGCGCTCCTGCAGGCGAAGGGGGAGGTGGATGGCCTCTCGGTGATGAACGTCGCCGCGAAGCTCGCGTGGGGGATCGGGATCGGCGTGGCGCTGGCGCTGCACGGCGGCGTGTTCGCCGTCGGCGTGGCGATGCTGATCTCGGAGTCGCTGCGCACCATGGCGCTGGTGGCGCTCGCGGGACGGCACCTCCGGTTGCGCTACACCATCCATTGGCGCCCCACCGCCGCCGTTCTCCTCGCGAGCGTGCCGTACTACCTGATGGCGCTCTTCCAGACCGTGTACGCGCGCATCGACGTGAGCATCATGTCGTACGTCACGAGCGACGTGGAGGTGGGGTGGTACGGGGCGGCGTCGAACATCGCGGGCATGTCGCTCCTGCTCGCGCCGCTGATCACGTGGGTGCTCCTGCCGCTCACGTCGCGCGCGGCCGCGCGGTCCGAGGAGGAGCTCACCGTGGTGAGCCGGCGCTCGATGGAGCTGATCCTCTGCATGGCGATCCCGGTGTCGCTGTTCCTGTATCTCGCCGCGGGACTGATCGTGCACGACGTGTTCGGCCCCGCGTACGAGCCGGCCCGGCGCAGCCTGGAGATCCTCGCGCCACTGTTCGTGCTCACGTACGCTGCCATGGTCAGCGCGACGATGCTGATCCGACTCGAGCGCGGGTGGGCAGTGACGTGGATCTCGATCGCCGGCGGGATCGCCTCCCCGCTGCTCAACCTCTGGCTCATCCCTCGCTGTGCCGCGGCCTTCGGGCACGGGGGCGCCGGGATCGGCGCGGCGATCACGCTGATCGTCACGGAGCTGGGCACCACGGCGGCGATGACGTGGCTGCTCGGCGGGCGCGCCTTCGACGGGCGAAGCTGCGGCGTGCTGGCGAAGACGTGCGCCGCGTGCCTGGTAGTGATCGCCGCCGACCGGCTGGCCGCGCCGCTGGGCGCCTGGCGCCTGGTGGGCGACGCGGCGCTCTACGTGGCGATCGTGGTGGCGTGGGGGGCGCTGGACCTGCGGGGGATGGTCGAGCTGCTCCGCGGCGCGCTCGCCCGCCGCGCGCACCCCGACCTGGAGGCCGCGTGATGGCGAACGGCGCGATGCGGCCGCCGCTCGTGAGCGTCATCGTCGCGACGTACAACCGGCTGGCGTCGGTCACGCGCCTGCTCCAGTTGCTGGCGGAGCAGACGCTGCCGCCGGACCGGTTCGAGGTGATCGTCATCGACGACGGCTCCGCGACCCCCGTGGCGCCGGCGCTGTCGGCGCTGACGACGCCTTACCCGCTGGTGGTGGTGACGCAGGAGAACGGCGGCCCCGCGGTCGCGCGGCACACGGGGATCCTGCGCGCGAGCGCGGATCTGGTGGTCATCGTGGACGACGACATGCGCGTCGAGCCGACCTTCCTGGCGGAGCACCTGGAGGCGCACGCCGGGAGCGCACGCCGCGTGGTGCTCGGGCGGCTCCGGACGGAGCCCGGCGCGAGACCGCGCCTGTTCGAGCGCGCGCGCCAGGCGCTGCTCGACCGCCAGGCCGCCGACGTGCAGGCGGGGCGCTCGACGCTGCGCGGCGCGAACCTGTACACCGGGAACGTGTCGCTCCGCCGCGCCGACTATCTGGCGGTGGGCGGCTTCGATCCGGCGCTCCGCCTCTCGGAAGACGCCGAGCTCGGGATGCGCCTGGAGGAGCACGGAGCGGAGTTCGTGCTCTCGGAGCCGGCGTGTTCCTGGCACGCATCTGATCACGACCGGCTCATCCCGTGGATGCGCCGCGGCGTCGCGTACGGGGCCTCGGACGCGCGCATCGCGCGGAAGCACGGGATGCGCCGCGCCACGAGCCCGTGGCGCTTCCTCCTCGAGGTGCACGCCGTGTCGCGGCCGTTGCTCCTGGCGAGCGCGCTCTCTCCGACGCTCCTGCGTCCCGTGTCGTGGCTCGCGGTGCTCGTGGCCACCGCGCTGGGGCGCCTCGGGGCGGAGCGTGTGGCGATCGCCGGCGCCACGTTCGCGTACGGGCTCCAGTACTTCGCCGGCGTCGGCCTGGAAGCCGGCACGCGCCGGCGGGTGCTCGCCGAGCTGGGTGAGTACCTGAGTGGGTGCGCGGGACCGGAGCTCGGCGCCATCGCGCGCTTCGGGAAGTTTCTCGCCGACGTGCGCGCGGATCGCGCGGCGCTGGCGCGCGCGGACGCCAAGTACCGCTCGGCGCCGCGGCGCTCGGGGCTCGTGCGCGAGAGCGTGGAGCGGATCGGGTTGCAGATGATGATCGCGTACCGGTGGATGCGGCTCTTCCGCGACACCGGCCCGGTGCTCGTGGCGAAGATCATCTCGCGGCTCATCCGGCACTGGTACGCCGCGGAGCTCCACTGGGATGCCGATCTGGCGCCCGGCGTGATCATCGTGCACGGGACGGGGCTCGTGATCAGCCACGCCGCCCGGGTGGAGGCGGGGTGCATCCTGTTCCAGCACGTGACGCTCGGGGAGAGCATCGACGCCGAGAGCCGCATGGTCGGGGCGCCGGTGTTGGAGGCGGACGTGCACGTGGGGCCGGGGGCGACGCTCCTCGGTCCGATCACCATCGGGCGCGGGAGCAAGATCATGGCGACCGCGCTCGTGATGCGCTCCGTTCCGCCGAACAGCCTGGTGGAGACGGCGGCGCCGTGCGTCCACGAGCGCGGCGCGCGGGTGCGCGCCGAGAGGGGGGAGCTGGCGGAGGCTCCGGAAGCGGGGGCGCTCGACGGAGCGCGCTCGTGAGCCCGCGCGCGCGCCGCCCGCTCCGCGCACCGCGCGACGCGGCGCGCGAGCTGTGGCGGCTGATGGCGTCGCAGGTGACTGCCGGCGCCTCGCGCGCGCTCCAGAACGGCACCCGACGCGGCGACCACGGCGCCCCGATCACCACGGGACCCGACCGCACCGTGCTCCTCTTCTTCGAGGACGTGGAGCGCGATCGCTTCCTGCGCCACGACCGCCACGTGCGCAGGGCGGCGCGCCGGGTGTACCACGCGCTCACGCACGGACAGCGCGCGACGGGCTTCGAGAACGCCTTCCGCCTGCTGCGCCGGGCGCTCGAGCGCGCGGGGTGCCGCGTGGTCGTCAACAACTTCTCGCTGGCGCGCCGGCACCCCGAGCACCCCGTGGGGATCTGCGGCTACCCGCACGTGCTGGAGCGATGGGCGCCGCGCAACCCGGCGGTGCTGGGACCGGGGTTGTTCGACCATCCCGCGCAGCATCCACGGCTGATGGACGATCCCCGGTTCCGCACCTACCTGGTGCCGTGCGACTGGATGCGCGAGCTGTTCGCTCCCGTCTACGGGCGATGCGCCGTCTGGTTCGGCGGCATGGATGTCGACGCGTGGCCCGATTGCCGCGACCAGCCGAAGGACATCGACGTGCTGGTGTACGAGAAGGTCCTCTGGAGTCGCGAGCACGCCGTGCCCGCGGTGCTCGACCCCGTGCTGCGCGAGCTGCACCGGCGCGGCCTCCGGACGGCCGTGCTCCGCTACGGGAGCTACGATCGCGCGGAGTACCTCGCGCTCCTCGCGCGCGCTCGCGGCATGGTGTTCCTGTGCGAGCACGAGACGCAGGGGCTGGCATATCAGGAGGCGCTGGCGTGCAACGTTCCCGTGCTGGCGTGGGATCAGGGCTACTGGCTCGATCCCGTGCG